>JAXDKH010000291.1:0-12948 GCA_034667185.1 Chloroflexia bacterium
CTGGGAAGCCGACGAATTGCGTACCATAGCCCACACCACGGGGGGCGAGGCCGAGGTTGTCCCCAACGCCAGCGACCTGGCTGACGCGGTGACCGAACTCTTTACGGACGTGCAAAGCACCGTAGCCAGCAACGTACGCCTGGTGCTCAACACTCCGGTGGGCACCAAGATTCGCAGCGTGCGCCAGGTCTACCCCTCCGTGCAGGACCGCGCCGCCGAGCAGGTGAACGAGCAGAAGTGGATCATACAGATCGGCGCGCTGGGCAACGAAGAACCCAAGTTCGTGATCGAGCTTGAGACCACCCCGCGCAGCAACAACATCCCCTTCCGCATCCTGGTGCCCACTGTCATATATAACCTCGGTAGCGAGGAGCAGGTGGACGAATTGGACCGTTCGTCCTGGTTCTTCGTGCGCTGGGTCGGCTCGCCTGTCGAAATCAAGATGGACGAGCAGTTGACCCGCTTCACGGGCGAGGAAGAGATAGCCTCCCTTTCCCAGGAAGGCTTCGCCCTGCTGGACATGGGGGCCGTGGACGAGGCGACCGCCAAGCTCAGCGCCGCGCTGCAAAAGGCCGTGCAAATCAACAGCCCCCAGGCGGTAGTACTCAGCGCCGTGGTCAACCCTCGCACCGGCAAGCTAGTATCCACCAACGCCAGCGACGCAGTGAACAAGACCGGCAAGCTGCACACCGGCAAGACAGGCAAGATCATGGCCGGCACGGGCAAGCTGCCGACCCCGCAGCAGAAGTAGGGAGTAACGCCTACCGCGTAACCCGTTGAGGCAAGGAAACGTAACTGTAGCGGATCATGCATTACGTGTTACGCGTTACGTGTTATGACTGAAAGGAACTTGATGAACAACAGCAGCAACCTATCGGACATGGTGAGGGGATTGTGGCAGCGGGTGCAGACCCACCCTACGCAGTCGGCTTTTGTGATCCTGCTGGTTACTGTGCTTATCGCGCTGACCGGGCAGTCATGGGTGTGGTTCGTGGGTGCCCTGCTGGTGCTGGTGGTGCTCTACCCGTCTTTGTTCAACCTAGGGGGCGGACGCTCCGCTACTCCGGCCGTCCTCGGGCCTAGTGCTGGCCCGGGGCCCGACCTGAACCAGTTGCAAGGCCACTACCGGGAGCAGATGCAAAGGGCTTTAGCCGCACGACAGAACATCGAGGCCGCCATAAACGGCGTGCAGGAACCGGGCCAGCGCAAGGTACTCACGGACGCTGTAGCCGCCTTGCCTGAACTGACGAACAGCATCTACAGCCTCGCGCTGAAGGCCCAGAGCGTCAATTCGGCCCTGGGTGGCACCAACCCTATCGACAGGCTGACGGACGAGATAAAGCAGTTGGAAGCGCAGATCAAGGCCACCAACGACGAATTCCAGAAGAGCCAGTACTACGCGGCGATGGACGGCAAGCTCCAACAGATGCAGAACCTCACCGACACCACAGTTGCCATGCAGCGCTGGGACTCGCAGATCGAAAACGCCCTGAGCACGCTCGACACCCTGCTTTCCCAGGTGCTGCGCATCAAGTCATCCGAGGTGCTCTCCTACAATGGCGCAACCGACGAGCTATCCAACAGCCTCAAGCGCGAAGTCGACTCCCTCAAAGCCACCGCCGATGCGATGGACAACGTGTATGGTTGGAAGTGATTCTGAAACGTGAAACGTGAAACGTGATGCGGCAAGGGTAACAGTGTCACCTGATTCCGGCGTTGTTAGTCTCACGGGACCAAAGTGGCCCCTGCCATCCTGAGCGTAGCGAAGGAACAGGTGGGTAGGTGAGAGTCTACAACGTGCGGGATCATGGTGGCAAGAGGAACATTGTGCTGCAATAGGAAGAGTCAAGAACGGGCCACTGATCCTTCGCTACGCTCAGGATGACAGAGAGGAATAGGGTTCTGTAGCAGAAACCACCTGACATCCACGAACCAACCATAGCAAACCGCATCACGTTTCGCGTTTCTGAGTAAGGAGCAACATTGGCATCGATCACGGCAAACGCAAGTAGCAGCGCGGCGACAAGCCCCAGGAGCGCGGCGGCCACCCAGGATAGGCGGGTGGGGCAACTCCGTTCGTGGATGCTTGCCATGATGAGCGCGGCCCTCGCCTTCGGGGTGCTGGCGGGGCTGGTTTCCTGGCAGGCCAACCTGGCGACCTACAACGACTATCACAGCATCGTGGACGAGGGCGCGGTGAGCGTGGACGCCGCCTTGCTGGCCCGCGCCGCTGGTCTGGACCACATGAGCGCCGCCGCCACCTTCCTGGAAACCACCGGGGACAGCCGCCAACAGGCCCGTGCCTTCGCCGACACTCGCTGGGACCTCTTTACGGAGCAGGCCCGCATCTCCTGGCGCAACGTCACCGACCCCAGCCACGGCGAGCTAAACGTCTTCAGCGCCGCCGACCGTGCGTCCCACGACTACATCCAGCAGATAGGCGCGATGTACGGTTACGCCGAGACCGGGCAGGCCGACCGCGCCGGGGATGCCTTCCTCAAGGCCCGCGAGACGATGAACACCCGCCTGGTGCCCGCGCTTGGCGGTCTGGAGGCTGTCAAAGTAGAGAAGATGGAAGCCACCTACGCCGGGGCCGACCAGCGTATCAACAACTGGCGCAACGTCCTGCTCTTCCTGGGGCTGTTCGTGGCACTCGTCTTCCTGGCTATGCTCCTCGCGGTGCGGCGGATGCACTACAGAGGTTCGATGCCTATCGCTGCGGCACTTGTCGCTACTATTGCACTTACGGTTGGCCTACAAATACACCTGCTCCAGGCAAGCAGCGATGCCCGCGTGCTGGTGCGGCAGGCGTACGACAACGTGGCAGGCGTGCAGGACCTTGCAGCCCTCCTCAGCCAGGAGCGCGCCCTCGACAGTATCATCGTGTTCGATCCCGGTGAGCTGGACCGTCGGCTGGCCGACTTCGACCAGTTCCACACCCTGGTGGAGCAAAGGCTGTGCGGCCCACGTGATTGCACCCAGACCACTTTCCTCAGCAACCCCGACCAAGTCTCTCCACGCGCCTTAGATGTGGCGAAGGAGGAGAAGTCGAGACTCGGCCTGCCACGCCTGCCGCTGGTCGCCACGGTCTACTTCCGGGGCCAGGCCAACGCCTACGAGCAGCTACGCCTTGCCTACGTGGATTGGCTGGCAGCGCATAACACACTCGTAGAGCAGGTGCGCGCCGGGCGCAAAGCCGAGGCTGCTTCCGCATCCAGCGGAGAGAGCACCACCACCTACGAACAACTCCGGCAGCGTGCCACGGACGCCACTCAGATAGCCCGCAACGAGTTTAACGGCATCTGGCAGCGCGTGTACACCCTTACCGGGCTGGGACAGGTGCTATCGCTGGTATTCCCGATATCGGGCGCGCTTGCGGCGTGGGGCTTGGCGCGAAGGCGTAGCGAATTGATGCTGTAGAGGGTATAGGTAATCGCCCAGTTAGCACGGCAGCAGAGATGGTCGCGGCACGGTGCAAGGACAATGCCTGGTGATCGAAATCGCGGGCATCCTACGGCCGTATTGTTGCCATCGACCTGTGCCAGGCTTACACCGCCAGTAGCTCAACCTGCGATGCTGCGTGGCTCTCGTGGACGGCGAGCACGCGGAAAGTTTCGCGGTCCATGATTACGTCCATTTCAGCACCGTCGTTGACGCCCCTGAAGCTGACCATATAGGCCGGGCGGCCATTGGCTTCAAGCTCGCGTATCGGCAGACTGTACATCTTGGGGTGGAGTTTCCAGAACTCGCGTGCCTCGGGTATCGTCTGTGCAAAGGAACGCAGCGACAGCCACGAGAGCCGTTTGCAGCCGGAACACATAATGTGCAGCCCCGGCTCGCGTCGCAGCCTGGGTGTGACTTGCTGTGGCAACGTGGGAACCAGAGTGTTCGTCCGGCCGCATGCATCGCAAGACCCGCTGAAATCGACCAGCGCCCGGTTAAAGTGGTGGTTGGTGTGGATCAACAGGCGCGTCAGTGCGGCCTTGTAACCCTTCACGCCAACCAGCAAGTATCCAAGAGCCGTGCTGAATATCTCTGTCCCAAGCTGGGGGGAACAGCCCGGACACCAGAGCGTCAACGTGCCGTCCTCGTGCGACATGCGGCCCATGAAGCGGTGCTTGCCGCACCTGGGGCACCAGATGCGCGTCTCCTGCCGGGCCGCTGGGTCTGAGCCACCGAGACCGTATACCGAGGCCTCGTCGCTCAGGTCGGTGGCGAGCACCCTTCTCAGCGCCAGCTTACCCCGTTGCAGCCGCATCTCCACCGCGCCCTCGCTCAAGCCCATGCGCTCGGCTACCTGAGCTACCGGCGTGTCCTCAATATACCGCTGGACCAGTACGGCCCGCGTGGCCTCCGGCAGCAGGGACATCGCCCGGTCGAGCAGCACCGCAAGCTCTCCGCGCTCCAGTTCCACCTCAAGATCGAAGTCTTCGGCAGGTTGCTCCTCAAGGATGGAACGCAGGGGGTCGAATCCGCCGGGTTGCACCAGGTGCACCAGGTCGCGTCCGTGGCTGCGGACCCAGCGGCGGCAGACGTTGCGAGCGATCGCGCTCAGCCACTGGGAGTACCCGCTGGGATCGTACAGGCGGTCGCGAATGCGCCAGGCCTCAATCAGGGTTTCTTGCGCCAGGTCTTCGGCAGCTTCAGGCCATCCCGTAAGCTGCGCGCACAGCCTTACCAGCCGCGCTCGCTCGGCCACCATCACGTCGTCCAGCCTGAAAAGCCCATCCGGGAACTGAGAATGCACAGAATCTCCCCCTGCATAGGAGTCGCGGAACTCCCGCCATTATAACATCGCGAAACAGGCGGGCGAGCTAACGCGATTTTCCTCTCTATGTTTCAAACAACTGCTACACCTGTCCGGTTCTATTTGCAACTTGTATCACTTTTTGTCGCACTCCTTGTACGGCTTCCTGTAACCCAAATCTATTCTCTTGTCAGGCCCTTCTGAGTAAAATGAGCACAGTTGGAACTCAGCAACAGATAACAAAAAGAAACTAATACAAAAACAAGCAGCACATATAAAACAAACATTCAAAACGGCATATAGAAAACGGGCGGCACCGAATATATAGCCCGGAGTAATTTTCAGGAGGGAGCACGGCAATGTACGATACATATCTCTCAGAGCAAGTGGCGGCACAGCGCACGCGGGAGACCCTGGCAGCGGTCGAGCGCAGGCAGCGGAACCGGCTGGTCGACCAGGCCATCAACCGGACCCGACATGCAAGCAAGCCCTCCAGGCACCACATGGTGCGGCTGGGCCGCCTGGTAGTGATGTGGTAATCGCTACCAACCTCACCTAAGCCTACACGCGGATCTAAAATCCGCAATCCGAAATTCCAAATCCCAAATTCAGACAGGGGGTGGTCGCCAAAACTCGTAGGCGTCTGACGATGTCAGACAGGTACTTTCACAAAGTCCCTTAAAAACACGAATACGCAATTGAGGAGAAGCTACACAACAGGGTTTAGCAAACTCAGAAAGTAAAACGGTAGCCATATCTCTTATGAGGTATGGCTACCGGAACATATAAAAACCGACACATATAAAAGGAGAAGTAAAGAGATGCACGCTATACAAATGGAGGAAGTAACTTACGCAACTAGAACGCTAGCCACCCCGCGCAGGGTCAGGTTCGATAGGTCACACGACGCGCAGCACGCCGCACCGCTCCGGGAAATGCCAGAGTGGCAGAGAGAGGCTCTTCAGGAGTTCGAGGAGAGCCTGCAACCGCTAGAAGTAAGGCTGCGACGCGACCTGGCTTCACGCATCATGATGCTCACGGGCCACAGAATCACGCCGGACACGATCTACGCTGACCCTATGAACCAGGTGGCCGTAACGACTGTGGACGGTATCGTGTTCAAGCTAATCAGGCAGAATCTCGTAATCCTGCGCTCGTGTGTGCAGTGCGGCTGCTGCCAGTTCATGAGCATGCCCATCACCAACCGTGCCGAGCTAGGTTACGTACTGAGCGAGTGGGAACCTCGTTGCGCGTCGTGCCAGGCCGAAGACCCCGACTACTGGATATACACCAACTAACAGGCAAGGGCAACTCGGACATACTTGATAGACAGCTACATCAAAGCAACACACAAGCAACACACAATATAGATAGAACCCGGCATATCAGAGTCACATCACAAGAACAGAACAACAAGGTGCAACGCTTCTCGTGTGGTACAGGAGTGTTGCACAGAAATCGGGACAGCCCAACATGGCGCTCGCTTCCAGGGGCGGTGAGATGCCAGCAACATCACTCGAATGGCAGGTAACACTATGGCAGAACAACTAGACGGGGCCGGTAAGGTTCAGAGGCCCGCAGCCTCGCACCTGTTCCTGGTGCGCCTCTGGGAGGAGTCGGGCGACGGTCAAGAGCGTGACGGCAATACTGACGAAAAGGCCGCGCACCCTAACATGGACGGAGCCGCGAGCCGTGAATGGAAGGGCAAAGTGCAGCACGTAGTCACCGGCGAATCGCACACCTTCCAGGACCTGCCTTCGCTCTTGAACTACTTACGAGCGATGATGCCCGCACCGCCGGCAGTCGCACCCCTCAGCGAACCCGCTACAACCGAGTAACCGGTCGGCACAACTGCACAGTAGGCGGACGTACAAAGAAGTATCGCACGCGAACAGCGCGGTTACTGCCATATCAAGGAGGGCCCTCTATAGGGTGCCTCCTCTTTTCGTTGATAACGAATAATTGCCCGCCCTGGTATGTAGGGGCACGATGCATCGTGCCCCTACGCGTGTTTACGCCTCAGCGGCCACCCGGCCATCGACGGGCATGTCTACTCTGCCTTCATCGGGCACCTCAAAGAGGTAGAAGGGCAGCTTATCGGGGAAGTCCCGCTTCAACAGGGGCATCGAAACGTTGTACACTGGCGAGCCGCTCATGGTTTGGCCCTCAAAAGTGCCCCTGTGGGCGTGGCCGTGGAAGACGGCTGATACAGGGTAGCGGGCCAGCGGCTCCTCCAATCGGCTCGTGCCCAGGAAGGGGAATATGGCTTCAGGTTCGCCCTCCACCGTCCGCTGGATGGGCGCGTAGTGCAGAACCACGATCTTGTGCGGCGTCCGCAGGCGGGCGACTGCTCGTTCCAGCTTCATCGCCTCGTTTACCGCCTCCTGCACGAACGCCTTGATAGTCTCCTCACCCCAGGGCGACAGAGTGCCCTTACCGAACCCGCCCGCGAAGCCCTTGGTACCCGCAAATCCGACGCCTGCCACTTCATGCGCGTCACCGTCCAGCATCAGCACGCCCGCCTCACAAAGGATGTCGTTGACTTCGGCCTGCTTGCCGTTTTCGAAGTCGTGGTTGCCCAGCACGCCCAGCACAGGCACCTTCAATACGGCTAGCTCGCGCACCAGCACGTGGGCCTCTTCCGGCAGGCCGTAGTCCGTGAGGTCGCCGCAGAGCACCAGCAGGTCGGCTTTCTCGTTAACCCCGTTGAAAAGCGATTGGAACGCGCCCTGCGAGCTCTTGGTGCAGTGAATATCCCCGACCGCCGCGATGCGCACTTTCCTCTTGTCCTTGGGCATGCTTTGTCCTTCCTCCTGGGGCAAGGTTCTTTGCTTCTCTGCCTGGATACGAACTGTTGAGGTTAGCAAAATGCATACCGCGCGGAGATGCCACCCGCGAACCTGGCACATCTTCTGCTTTACATGTGCGCACATATTGAGCGTGCTATGTCGGCATGCCGGACATGGGAGAACGCCGTGGGCGCCAGGGAGTCACAAGACGCAAAGCCGGAGCAGCGTAGCTCTGAACAGAGCCACAACGGGGACGTAGATTGCCGGTTCGGGGACATCGACCTCGACCAGCCAACCTGCGAATTCTACCGCACGTCGATGCAGTCGCTCAACGCGGCGCAGATACCGTTCCTGGTGGGTGGCGCTTATGCCTTCCAGCGCTACACAGGCATTTCTCGGCACACAAAGGACTTCGATATATTTGTGAAGCCGGAGGATGCAGAGCGCGTCCTCGAATTGCTGGGTCAGAACGGGTGCGACACCGAAATGACCTTCTCCCATTGGCTCGGCAAGGCCTACTGCGGCGACCTGTACGTGGACGTGATTTTCAGGTCGGGCAACGGGGTTGCGGAGGTGGACGAGGAGTGGTTCGACAACGCCCTGCCTGACCAGGTGCTCGGCATACCCGTGAATCTATGCCCGCCGGAGGAAATCATCTGGACCAAGGCGTTCGTGCAGGAGCGCGAGCGATATGACGGGGCCGACATAGCCCACCTGGTGCGCGCCTGGGCCGAGAAGATCGATTGGAAGCGGCTACTGCGCAGGTTTGGGCAATACTGGAGGGTGCTGTTCGGCCATCTGGTGCTCTTTGGCTTCGTATATCCCGGAGAGCGCGACAAAGTGCCCACCTGGGTTATGAATGAGCTCATGTCTCGCCTGCAACGCGAACTGGCTAAATCTGCTCCCAATACCAGGATCACGAGGGGCACGATAATCTCCAGGCAGCAGTACCTGATCGACGTAGAGGAGTGGGGCTACAAAGACATCCGCCTGGAACCCAACATCAAGATGACCGAAGACGAAATCGCCGCCTGGACCGAGGGTATCGAAATCGACGGGAAGTGATCTGGACAATGGGCGATGATGGGTGTGGTTACTGATTAGCATTACCATATGTCAACCTACTTGGCGCGCTCTTGGCGGTTCCGTCTCTTCTTGTCCATAATCTACAGTCCATAGTCTGCTTCCGAAGAGGGCCTCTCATCTCCTCCACGGTCGAGCGCGCAGTGCGGCCCACGCCTATCAAGGTAGCCGGCCAGCCCAAGGCGGGGCCGTGGTCTTTGTCATTCTGAACGCAGTGAAGAATCTCGTCCAACAGCACCCAAGCTACACCTTTCCTACAGCCACACAGTACATGAGAACGAGGAAACATTGGGGTAGAGGACGAGATTCTTCACTGCGTTCAGAATGACAAGATCCTCCCCTTGCCTCGCTATTAGAGTTTGGCACAGCCGTGATCCAGGCACGCCAGCTATTGACAAGAAGGCGGTTGGTAGCATACCATGCGGCCATACTACATGCGCAGGTATGCATCGTAATATCCAACGCCGACGATGAGGAGGGTAAGAGATGCAAACAGAAGTGCAAACAAGCCGCGTGCGAACGCCCGATGCCCCCGCAGCTATCGGCCCCTATTCTCAGGCTATTGTAGCCAACGGCATGGTCTTCTGCGCCGGGCAAGTCGCGCTTGACCCGAAAACTAACGACTTGGTAGGGCATGACATCCAGTCGCAGACCAGCCGCGTGCTGGAGAACCTGCGGGCGGTCCTCGTGGCGGCGGGGTCCGACTTGCAGTATGTCGTGCGTACCACCGTCTTCCTCTCTAAGTTCAGCGACTTCACGGCTATGAACGAGGTATACCACGAGTACTTTGGCAACATCGCGCCTGCACGCTCCACGGTAGAGTGTGGCCTGCCGGGGCACATACTGGTGCAAATTGACTGCATCGCCATCGTGCCCAGCCTCGTAAGCTCCATCCAGGTCATCGAGGCCCGGGAGTCCTATTCCACTTTCAACCTGGACGAAGACGCCGACTTTTAGCATGCGCGCACTACATGTTATAATTTCGACTACCGGCCCTCTAACAGTCGCCGGTCCGAGACCGAACCACCACTTATACTTACCAGGAGTGACGCTACATGGCTGTACGCACCGCGCAAAGCAAGGAGGCTGGGCGCGCACCACTGCCCCTCAACGCCCGGCGCGACAACTGGTGGATAAAGCCGCTTATCACCGTGGTCGTGCTTGGCGCGTTCGTTTTGTACTCGACGTTCCGGGCCTTCGAGAACCAGTTCTACCTGGTAGAGCCGTACCTCTCCCCCCTCTACTCGCCGCTGATTATTACGAATTGGAGCATCTTCGGCTGGACGATCTCCCCGGCTATCTACATCCTGGTCTTCCCCCTCAGCTTCCGGCTGACCTGCTACTACTACCGGCTCGCCTACTACCGCGCCTTCTTTTGGGATCCACCCGCGTGCGCCGTACCAGAGCCGCTGGAGCGTAGACACTACACAGGCGAGCGCCAGTTCCCCTTCGTGCTGCAAAACATCCACCGCTACGCCCTTTACGCGGCGCTGGTGTTCATTGTCATCCTCTCGATTGACGCCATCAAAAGCTATTTCTTCGCTGATGGCTTCGGTGTGGGAGTGGGGTCGCTGGTCCTTACCGTCAACATCATACTTATCGCCCTGTATACCTTCTCCTGCCACTCGTTCCGGCACCTTACCGGCGGCAGGGTCAACTGCTACTCGTGCACGCTCGCCGGCAGGACGCGCTACGGGCTCTGGAAGCAGATAAGCTTCCTCAACTCACGGCATTCGATGTACGCCTGGGCGAGCCTTGTCTGGGTGGCCGTGACCGACCTCTACATTCGCTCGGTGGCGGCAGGCTGGATAACGGACTTCAGGCTCTTCTAATATCGAAGCCACCCACGGCCCGCGTACGCATGAGTACGGGCTTCCGTTGACGAGTGACTCATTTTGCTGCATGGATGGAGTATGGAACCCTACGAAATAGTTGAACATGATGTGCTCATAATCGGCGCGGGAGGCGCGGGGTTGCGGGCGGCCATAGCGGCTTCGGAGGCCGGGCAGAACGTAGCCGTGGTCTGCAAGTCGCTGCTCGGCAAGGCCCATACCGTGATGGCCGAAGGCGGCATCGCGGGGGCGCTGGGCAACCTGGACAAGGCCGACAACTGGCAGGTGCACTTCATGGACACCATGCGCGGAGGCGGCTTCCTCAACAACTGGCGCACGGTGCAACTGCTCACCAGCGAGGCCCCGGAGCGTGTGCTGGAGCTTGAGCAGTGGGGGGCCGTATTCGACCGCACGCCGGAGGGCCTCATCATGCAGCGCCCCTTCGGCGGGCACACCTACCGTCGTCTGAACCACGTGGGCGACCGCACCGGCCTCGAACTAATTCGCACGCTGCAAGACAGGGCGGTGGCCTCCGGCATGAAGTGCTACATGGAGACCACGATTATCCGCCTGCTGAAGGACGCCGACCGCGTCATCGGCGCGCTCGGCTATTATCGTGAGACGGGGCGCTTCTTCGTCATCAGGGCGAAGGCGGTGGTGCTGGCGACGGGAGGCTGGGGCCGCATGTACAAGGTAACCTCCAACTCCTGGGAGTCGACCGGCGACGGGGCGATACTCGCGTTCGAGGCGGGGGCCGAGCTGCAAGACATGGAAATGGTGCAGTTCCACCCCACCGGCATGGTGTGGCCCCCCGGCGTGCGGGGCCTCCTTGTGACCGAGGGTGTGCGCGGCGAGGGCGGCATCCTGCGTAACTCCAAGCAGGAACGCTTCATGTTCGATTCGAAGTACATGACCGCCGCCTACAGGGGCCGCTTCGCGGAGACCGAGGAGGAAGCCACTCGCTGGCTGGAAGACAAAGCCAACAACCGCCCGCCTCCCGAACTGCTGCCCCGCGACGTGGTGGCCCGCGCCATCTACCGCGAGGTGCAGGCAGGCAACGGCAGCGAGCACGGTGGGGTCTACCTGGACGTGACGCAGCGGGGCGCAGACTATATCAAGCGCAAGTTACCCAGCATGTACGAGCAGTTCCACGCGCTGGGTGACGTGGACATCACGAAGGAGCCGATGGAGGTCTACCCGACCATCCATTACACGATGGGCGGAGTACGAGCTAAGTCAGAGACCTGCGCTACCAACGTGCCGGGCCTGTTTACGGCGGGCGAGACGGCCTGCGGCGTGCACGGCGCGAATAGGCTCGGCGGTAACGCATTATGCGACCTGCTGGTGTTCGGCAGGCGAGCAGGCATGGCCGCCGCCGAGCACGCTCAAGGAAATGGGCACGGTGAACTGGATAGCGCGCGCATACGCGAAGAAGTCGCCACGATGCTCGCGCCGTTCGAGTCGGCGGGCACCGAGAACCCGTACCTGCTCACGCAGGAGCTACAGGCCGCCATGCAAGAGGGTGCGATGATTGCCCGCAGCGAGGAGAGTCTGACGAGGTGCCTCGACAAGGTGCTGGAGTTGCAGGAGCGCGCCCGGAACCTGCACATTGAGGGCTCGCGCATGTACAACCCCGGCTGGCACACGGCCCGCGACATCCAGAACATGCTGAAGGTGTCGGAAATCATCGTGCGTTGTGCGCTCCAGCGCCAGGAAAGCCGCGGCGCGCAGTGGCGGCTCGATTACCCCGATCCGGACCCTGAATGGGCCAAGAAGAACCTGGTAGCCACCAGAGGGCCGGACGGCGAGGTCCAGATCGACACCCGCCCCGTGCCAGAGATGCCGCCGGAGTTGGCCGCGCTGTTCGAGACGAAGAAGTAGGCAGTGGCGAGACTAATGAGGTACCAGAATGAAGGCCAGGGCGGAAGCAACAATCGAAGACCTTTACCACGTGCCGGAGAATGGCAAGGCCGAACTTGTGAATGGGGAGTTGGTGTTAATGAGCCCTACAGGAGATGATCCTAGCCGTGCTGCAGGTGCTATACACGTAAGCCTTCGCCTGTATGAGCGCCAGGCCAATCATGGCTGGGCATATGCCGATAACACAGGTTTCATAGTAAACCTACCGAACCGCCGTTCTTTCAGCCCTGATGTCTCATTCTATACCGGTCAACGGACGGGTGGCAAGTTCCTGAACGGTGCTCCGGTGTTTGCCGTCGAAGTCCGCAGTGAGGGCGACTATGGACCCAAAGCGGAGCGGGCGATAGCCGCCAAGCGCGCCGACTACTTCGCCTCTGGTACGCTCGTAGTGTGGGACGTAGATGTGCTGAGGGATGAAGTTGTAAGAGTGTACAGGGCTAATGACCCCCCAAGCCCAACAATCTATCGGCGCGGTGAAGTAGCCGAGGCGGAACCAGCGGTGCCGGGCTGGCAGATGCCCGTGGACGAGCTATTTACTTAGCCAAAAATCGCTTCAATATTACAAAATTACAAAGGT
>JAXDKH010000292.1:0-12183 GCA_034667185.1 Chloroflexia bacterium
TACAAGGAGGAGCAGGGTACGTGATGTCGTACCCTGCTCCTCCTGTTAGAACACCTACTTAGTGTTGGCGTCTCTGGCGCTACGCGGTCCCGTCTCCTATAGATGGTTGGCCGAGTGCCCGTGCTGCCTCCATCGCGCCAGGAGCAGACCTACCAACAAGACCAGCAGTGCAGCTAGGATAGTCTCTATGACGGACATAGCGCCGTTACTACCTGTAGTAGGCATGCCCGGCACGCGGGCCGTGGGTGAAGCTACGACCGTACCTGTGCTGGGCACGCTGGTACCGGCGGCTACGGCGGTCGGCAGGATTGAGGCAGGCGTGGGGAGGGCCGGGGTAGCCGCCGTGGGCGGCGTTGGTGCGGTTTGTCCCGCCTGTAGCGCGACTATGCGCCCTTCCACCTGCGGGTTGACCGTGCCCAGGCTCTTCACGTAGTTGGCCGCCACTTCGTACAACTGCTCGCGGGACACCACGTTGGTCATTTTGGTCAGCGAGGTGTAGTTGTCGCCGCCCACCTGCATGAAATCGTTCGTGGCGACCCTGTAGGTGGCATTAGTATCCACCGGCCTGCCGTTAGAGAGCACCGCCCACAGCACCCGCTGGCCCACCGGCTTGCTCGCGTCGTAGGCGAAGCGCACGCCCGAAAGCTGGATGAAGCGGCCCGCGCTGCCCGATACGTCGCTCACCCCGTTCTCCAGCGCCGCAAGCAAGTCCGAGCCTTTCAGGTCGCCGGTCACCACCACGTTGCCGAAAGGCAGCACTGCGAACACGTCGCCCTTGCTGACAGGCCCGGGCTGGAAGTCGGCGCGCAAGCCCCCGGAGTTCTGCAAGGCCACGTCCACCTGGTAGGTAGCTCGTATGGCGTCGCTAACCAGGTTGCCCATCTTGCTCTCGGCACCGCGACTCCTATCGACCAGGGCTGCCGCCACGCCCACCTGCTCACCCAGTATCGGCTTCACCGCGTCGTTGGCTTGCGTAACCAGGGCGGCGAGGCCTGCGTCGGGTGTAATGGCTCCGCCCAGTGGCCTGCGGAACGCACCCCATGACCACACGACGTTCTTGGTCGCAGGGTCCACCAGCAGGTGCATCTCGCTCGTTTCGAGGGCGTGGTTGGCCGCGCTGACCAGTCTCCCGTTCAGGCGGGTCATCGTCTTGACGCGGGTGTGGCCGCCCACGAGCAGGTCAACTTCAGGGTCTAGCTTCTGTGCCATGTCGCCGAAGAGGCCGTCCAGGCTGTCGAAGTCGCCCTTGGTGGAGCCTTGATGGTACACCACGATGATGGTGCGTATGCCCTTAGCCGTAAGCTCCTTCACGTACTGGTTGGTGGGCGCTACCGGGTCTACCCACCTGTAGCCTTTGATGCCCGCGGGGCTGGTCACAAGCGGCGTTTCGGGGTTGGCGGCTCCGATGATCCCCACTTCAATGCCATTCTCCTGCACGGTGATGTACGGCTTGGCCCAGGAGGCGAGCTTGCCGGTCGACTCGTCTATGATGTTGTCCGCCAGGTAGGAGAACTTTGCTAGGCCGCTGACGCGCTGGAACCCGGCCACTCCCTTGTCGAACTCGTGGTTGCCTGTGGCAGAGGCGGTGAAGCCGAGCAGGTTCATCGCGTTGATGGTCGGGTCGTCGTTCAGGAAGGCCGAGTTGGGCGGGGTCGCACCCACGTTGTCGCCGTCACTGAGGACGATGGTGCCGTTGGGGTTCTTAGACATGGCCTCTTTCCAGTAAGCCCCGATGTTGGCTACGCCGCCGCTTGGCACGTTGATGCGGTCGATGCTGGCCTGCACCGGGTCGAGCTGGCCGTGGTAATCGCCCCAGGCGAGCACCTGGATGTCCACCAGGTTGGCGGGTGCCTGGGTGAACGCCTCGGTGAGCACTCGGCCCTCTGCGTAGCGCGGAGCCGGGATGTCCATCGCGTAAGCTGCCGTGGGAGCCAGGTCAATCGAGCGCACGCCGTTGAGCTTCCTGCCCTGCGCCACGCCTGGACCATATATGCCGAACATGGCGTGCATGTTCACGTTGTGCGCGATGTCTACCAGGTCGGGCATCATGCCGTGCTGGCCGTAGAACGGCGCGTCCGCAATCACCTGGCCTGCCACAGGTGCGTCGAACTGGTAGGGCGGGTTGGTCATCACCACCACGTCGCCGGTGCGGGTGGGGTTCCAGGCGTCAATCGTGATGCCGTCCGCCTTTATAGTGCGCGCCTGCTCCTTAGTGAGCACCGCCCCGGCCACCTTCGCGCCGTCGTCGGTCAGGTTGGTGAAAGCGTCCACGATCTGGCGGCGTACCGTCTCGTAGTTGGCGCGCTCGACCACGCCGCCCGTTTCGCGGTCCTTTAGGTTGATATAGATATTCGCGGTGCCGCCTGCTATATAGGCTATGGCCTGGCTCGCAGCCCTGTTGTTGGGGTCGTACAGCCCGGCGTTTTGCAGCACCAGGTTGGCGTTCACAGTCTTCCAGGTAGCTGCGAAGCCGTGGTCCGCCCCCACGAAGGTGATGGTATTCGGGCCCATAAGCTCCCAGAAGCGGCCCAGGTAAGCGTCGGTGCGCTTGTAGGCTTCGCGCATGTACCGCTCCGCGTCGGCCTGGTTGACACCGGGAGTGCGCGGGCCGGTATAGTTGCCGTCCATGAGGGCAAGGAACTGGTGGGAGAACTCGTCAGTGATGGGAGCACCCGCCATGACTACATCAGGTTGGTACGTTTCGAGCACGTACTCCTGGATGCGCTGGTACGCGTCGAAGAACTTGACGCCCTGCTCGAAGTAGGTCTCGGCGTCAACAAGCCCCGCCTGCAACGGCGCGAAGTCGGAGGCTACCACGCTGGGCATCTCCTCCGTGATGGTCTGCTCCAGGTCGGGCAGGTTGGAGCGCACGCGGGCCAGGGAGGTCCAGTAGACGCGCACCCGCGACAGGTCGGGCTCGAGGTCTACCAGCTTCAGGTAGAAGCCCACCAGCAGGCCATTCTGCGGCAGGTTGAGCTTGATGTCCTTCCACTCGCCCGCTTTCAATTCGCCCTGCGCCGCGGAGATGTCCTTGTTATCTCTGACCAACACAACCTTGTCGTAGTTCGTGACCCGGTCGTCGGTGGAGTCGTAGATGTGCAGGTTGAAGGTGATTGTGGCGGCAGTGTTGCTGATGACGCTGGTATTGAAGGAGAAGGTAGTCTCTTTCGCGGCGCTGTAGGACTTCGGTTCGCCGGTCCACCCCTTGGCGTCAATGATTTGGAGGGTATTGGTGTAATTCACCGAAGGGTCGGGACGCGCGCCTGGTATGGCAAAGTTGGTGGCGACGCCCCGGTTGCTGTAGAAGTTGCGGAAGTCAAGCACGGGTCCCTTGATCTTGGTGGGCAGGGCTCCCGACCACTCGATAACGGTCACCTTCTTGCCGTTCTTCTCGGCGACTTCCTGGTAGGTCTCGGCCAGGTTGCGCGAGCCGTCGAAGCCGCTGGTGCCGGTGAGGATGCCGTTGCTGTCGATGTGGTAGGTGTTGTTCATCTGCCCGTGCACGCCGGGCCACGCGCCGGTAGAGAGGGTGGTCCAGCCCGCCCCGGTATTAGCCGCCACCTGCGGGGTCATGCCGTTCTGGCCCGTGACACCTTGGCCGAAGATGCGAGCGTAGTTAGGCATATCACCAGAGGCCGCCCAGCGTTCCGCAAGGTCTGGGCGCATGCCGTCGCTGATGAAGATCAACTGCTTGGCGGACAGAGGTTTGGTGGTGTTGGTGGTCGTCTGCAGGGCCTCGATACCGTAACCCTCGGACTGGCTTTGTGCCTGGTGCTCGACCGTCGTATCGGTGCCCGCATATTGCTCGTCATCCCCGTGAGCGTAAGACCGCACTGAGAAAGCGGGCAGCACAAGCATCATCACCAAAAAGAAGACACACGCCGTGTAAAGCTTGCCTAAAGCCCTGGACTTGGGTGCAGCCATGCCTCGCCTCCTATATTGCCCGCGTCGGCGCGGGTGGTGGTTTGTACCGGTAGACCGCGCATTAGCAGCAATAAGAGTGCCCTCCTGGAGCCGTGGCGATGAATATTGAAACGCATCACGTTGGGAACGCGCCAAGTAGATTAGGGTTTGGAGAATACAAGAAGGACCAGAGTACGACAGATGTACTCTGGTCCTTCTTACTATCCCTACTCTTGGCGCGTTCTCCGCGTCCTGGCGTTTAACTCCCTAAGCAGAAGGTGGAGGACCAAGCGTTTTGGTGCCGTAAGTCTGGAGGCTGGCGACGATGGCGGCCACGTCGGGAGGGCCGGATGGGGGCGGGGGCAGCGTGAGGGATTGCGCGGGCTCGCCGGTCTCGAAGAACCAATTATCCAGCCCGGCGGGGGTGCCAAACCCGAACCAACGGGCGGTCTGCGAGACGACCTGGAAGGTGTGCGGGGTGTTACGGGGTATGTAGGCGTAGGTACCCGGTCCTGCCGTTAGCCGCTGATCTCCAATCGTGAAGACAATCTCCCCCTCCAGCACGTACCAGATTTCGTCCTCGCGGCTGTGAGAGTGCAGTGGGACCGCCATGTTGGAGTCCGCCAGGCCCTCCAGCGCCCAGAACTGCCCGCCCGTCTCAGCTCCCAGTGCCTTGAACGTGAGCAGTGCGCCCAGGTGCCATAGCGCCCTACCCTGTTGCGGGTCCAGTTTGTAAGCCGGTGCCGTTGCGGCTTGCGTGTACACGTTACTCATCTCAGTACCTCCGTAAATAATTGCTCGTTAGTCGCTGAGATGATGTTACCCGCAGCGGACTCCGGGTGTATGGGGTATATCCCCTATCTTGCTCCCTTATGTGTCCGGTTACCCGCGCTCGTTCAGCGACATCGCAGCCGCCTCCGCGCGGGAGCGAGCGCCCAGCTTCTCCAATATCTGGCTGACGTGGTGCTCGGCGGTCTTGGCGCTGATGAACAGGCGCTCGGCTATCTCCCGGTTGGTGAGGCCCCTGGCGAGCAGGGCCAGCACCTCTTCCTCGCGTTGGGTAAGCTGCTTTTGGAGCCGTGGCGCGGACCTGCCACTGACCCCAAGCTCCCTGAGCAGACCGGCCGCCTCGTCCGCGTCCCTGGTGGCTCCCGCACGCTCAAAGGAAGCCAGCGCCGCCTTCGCCCAGGTGACCGCACCCGCCCAGTCGCTATCTTTCAGCAGGCGGGCCATCTCCAGCTTGGCGCGGCCCGCGACCAGAGACCGCTCGTAGGACTTCAGCCGGGCCAGGGCCGATTGGAAGCACTCAGCAGCACCCTCTTCACCCATGAAGCGCCTGACCTGCCCCTCGGCAAGCTCAGCCTGCGCGAGTAATAGGTCGCTGTTGGCCTTCCGCGCCAGTTCGGCGAGGTCGCGCGCCACCTCTGCGGCCCTGTTCCCCTCCTCCAACACGATCAGCACTTCCACCAGCAGCAACAGCAGGGGCGCGCTATCTAGCGGCAGCGAATCGCCCGACCGGGACCGCAAAGTCTGCTCCAGCGCCGCCTGTGCCAGCCTGGCCTCGCCCTGGGCAAAGTACAGGCGCGACATCGGGAGCACGGCGCTATCGTAGTCTTCGTAGCCCGACAGCAGGGCCTGGGCCTCTTCAAGTCGCCCCTGGCTGACCCGCAGGTCGGCCAATTTGAGCACCGCATGGACCCTGAGCGCTCTGTGTCCCGCGCTGAAAGTCGCAATCGCCTGCAACAACTCGGCCTCGGCCTCTTGCCAGCGCCCCGTTGCCGCCAGCAGGCCGCCGTACGTCGTGCGGCAGTAAGCCGACAAAAACTGGCAGTTGTGACGCCGGGCGAACTCCGCGGCGGCACGGCACCACTGCTCCGTGCGTACCATGTCCCCGGCAAGCTCGCATGCCGAAAGGGTGACGCAGAACACCTCGCTAATGACCATGAAGTTGCTTACCTCACCCCCGGTGACGGCCGCCATCGCCTCGTCCACGCTCGCCAAGCCCTCCAACATGCGACCAAGGCTCACCTGCGCCAGCCCGTAAAACACCAGCGTTATCACTTCCAGGTCCGTGTCCCCGAACTGGCGGGCCATTTCCAGGCACCGCAACGTGGCCTGCTCCAACTCCTCGGGAGGAGCAAACATCGAAGCACGCATAAGCGCGAACCAGCCATGCTCCGGGCAAGGCGGCACCCCTTGCAGCAAACGCTCCGCCCGCGCAAACCAGCCCTGCATCGCGCTCGAATTACCATTCAGGAAGACCTGCTCCCTGGCAAGCCACACGGCTATGCGGCTGGCCCGGCGGACCTCCCCCTGCTGCTTGAAACCCAGGTAGGCGAGGGTCCGGTGCTCGTGGGCCGCCTCAATTTCGTTGAGCCACCACAGCGCCTGCCCCAAGCCATCATGCGCCTCAGGGCTATCACCCTCCACGCGCAAAGCTGCCTCGAAAGCCAGGCGAGCCGCCGCCCAGTCGCCCGCTTTCAACGCGCTATACCCCGCTGCTATATGCTCCGTCGCGGTATTGGTTGCCATAGGTCTATTATAGTACAGGCACCTCCACTCATTACTAACATTGGGTAGCCAAGATTGAAACGTCCACCTTATAGGAGCACGAAAGAGACGAAACCGCCAAGGACGCCAAGGACGCCAAGTACCCGCCAAGGTTAAGATGATAAGAGAAAATGAAAGTGCCAGGGTACGTGATGTCGTACCCTGGCACTTTAACTTAGAACCCCTTATTCACCTTGGCGTGGTACTTGGCGTCCTTGGCGTCTTGGCGGTTTCGTCTTAAGGACGGATGCCTGTGGTGAAGTGGGACCGCCAGTAGGAACTGTTCAGGTCGCTAACGGTCACGCCGACGCTTTCGTTCACGGCGTGAATGACCTTGCCCCCGCCTATGTAGATGGCCGCGTGCGACAGGCCGCGCCTGTAGGTGTTCGAGAAAAGGACGATGTCACCGGGCTGCAAGTTGTTGAAGCTGACATGGGTGCCGCTGTTGTACTGGGAGTTGGTGTCGCGGCCTATGGAAATGCCTGCCTGCCTGTAAACATAGTAGACGAAGCCGCTGCAATCAAAGCCGGAAGGAGATGAGCCGCCGTAGCGATAACGATAGCCGTTGTACTTGTACGCAATACTGACGATGCTGGCCCCGGCACTGGCGGGAGCGCCCTGGGGGGCCGCCTGGGCTGCGGAAACGCTGCCGAACAGGCCGGTCAGCAGTACGATCATCGCCATGACTGAAACGCCTATGCTCTTGAAAGTGCGGGTAGGGCGTAGAACTTGAACGCTTGACATTTAACAGGGCCTCCTGAGAAGTTTGCTTGGACGAACTGCGGGGCATGCAATTACAGGCTGCGATACAGGGCCAGGCAGGCAACAATGCGTGCGCAGCTATATATCGCGGTCTGAATAAAGGGCCGGCATAAGAAACCGCCGGTCCCTCAACCCCCGCTAGCATACCCGCAGTAGCATGTTATGGTAAAGCAAAAACCTACGGAATGTAGCGTATCTTCCGCTAGCTCAATTCACGCAACTTTACGTACGTAGTATGTACTGCATGTGATTACGTAAAGTGGAGTTGGGGAAGGACTTGTGCAGTAGTGGGTGGGGTTGTTAGATGGTGTCCAGCCGACGCCCGGCGATTGAAATCGCGGGCTACACATACAAAGTCCGCCGCAGGGCGGACTGCTTTAGCTACATTTTCACCGCAAAAGAGAGGCATTGCGACTAACCTAGTCCCCGAAGGGGGACTTCGCAAACTGTAGCCCGCGAATAAATTCGCCGGGCGTCGGCTGGACACCACCTAACCCGCCAAACTAATCAGCACAATTCCCACGAAGATGAGCACCGACCCAGCTATCTTCACTCGCGCAAACGGCTCCCGTAGCACCAATGCGCCCAGCACCGCCCCAAACACTACCGAAATCTCCCGCACGGGGGCGACGTAGCTTACCTGGCTTACGGTGAGGGCAAACAGCACCAGCAAGAAGCCGCACAGCGACATGACGCCCACAGCCAGTATGCTAGGCCTGTTGTCCCGCCACTCCCGACGTATCGCCTGCGACTTCACGAGCCACATGTAAGGCACAAGCACGAGCGAGCACACGCTAAACACCAGGAAGATGTACGATATAGGCCCCGTGTACCCCACCCCTACCTTGTCCACTACCGAGTACGACCCTATCGTGAGGCCAGTGAGCAGGGCGATTTGCGACGGCCTATCCTTCAGCGACAGGAACGGCGCTAGCAGACCCCGCAGGTTAAGGACCTTGAGGTGCAGCGTATAAATGCCCGCCACCACAAGAACTATACCCAGCATGCCCGTCCAGCGCACCTGCTCGCCCAGGAACAGCGAGGCGAACATCAGCACAAAGAGAGGGGCCGACCCCCTGGCAAGCGGGTAGACCAGCGACATGTCGCCCCGCTGGTAGGCGCTTCCGAGCAGCAGGAAGTACACCGCCTCCAGCACGCCGGAAAGGAAGATTAGAGGCCACGCTTCCGGCGGAACGGGTCGCGCTGCCAGGGCGAAAGGTACCACGAACACCGCCAGCGACACCAGAGATGCCAACCACAGAAACGCCTGCTTGTCGAGGCTGCGCTTCGCCAGCAGGTTCCACGAAGCGTGTATCAGCGCCGATAATAACAGCAACCCCAGTATGGATACGTTCAACAGTAAGCTCCACGAGACGGCGGCAGATACCGGCCATTGCCGGCCTTCTTCAGTCCCGCCGCGCCAGATTTTGTGCAAAGTGCACTAACACCTCTAGAAGGTGTGTGCTACAACATATATAGTAGCATTCTTGACCAAAGGAGCAAGGAGCATGGTGCGTCTGTCACCATCGCCCATCATCCGCCGGAGGTACGCGTGACCGACCCCCTCACCGGGGCACACAACGAGCATATAGCTCCCCTTGTGGAGGCGATGCGGGCCGACCCGCAGAAAGCCGCCTACTACCTGGACCTGCTAGAGCCGCTGCGACATTACGACCATAAGCATAACGGCGACCTGCTCAAGACGCTCTCGGCGTACCTGCGGCACGGCGGCAACTCGGTGCAGACGGCCAACGCGCTCTTCATCCACCGCAACTCCTTGCGCTATCGCCTCTCCCGTATCCAGGCCCTGATCTCTCTTGACCCCGACGACCCAGACGCCCGGCTAGCCCTGCAAATCGCCCTGGTATTGAACACAGAGCTACGCCCATCAAATTCGCAATCCGAATTTCCAAATTCCAAATCGGAGGAGCGCCCATGAACGAACAAGCCCCCGAAGCCGTGGCCCTCACCAGCGCCCGCAACAAATTGCCCGGCGTGATTACCGGCGTAAAGCGCGGTGACGTGATGTGCCAGGTAGATATGCAGGTGGGCGACAACCATATAGTCGCCATCATCACCACGGAAGCCGCCGACGAGATGGGCCTCAAGGTCGGCATGCAAGCCGTCGCCATGTTCAAGTCAACCTCAGTCATGATCGCGACCCCCGGCGGGCACAGCGGGGGATTGTAGAGGACGATGGACGATGGACGATGGCAGGAGCCTTTTCTATCGTCTATCGTCCATCGTCCATCGTCCATCGTCCAACAGAAGGAGTTACTTTCACCTATGCGCTTTTTCACTACATCACAGCACAACGTCAAGAGAATACTGTTAGGGGCCTCAGTGGCCGCGCTTGGGCTGGTGCCTTTGGGTGCGCTGGCGCAGACCCCGCCGCCCGGGGCCGCTACGTTCGCCGACCCTGCGTTTGAGCGCACGTGGCAGCGGACCGACAAGCCGGTGGCCGACGGCACAGTGAAGCGGGGCTTCTACTGGGGTCCGGCACCGTTCGATAAGCGGCAAGAGCAGTACGCCGAGGGGGAGAAAGGCACACGGCTGGTTCAGTACTTCGACAAGAGCCGCATGGAGATCAACAACCCGAATGCGGACAAGAATAGCCCCTTCTACGTCACCAACGGGCTGCTCACTGTGGAACTTGTTAGCGGCAGGATGCAGACAGGCAACAACACCTTCAGGGACCGCACCCCCGCCAACATCCCCCTGGCCTCCGACAATGATGATCCCAACGCACCGACCTACGCAAGCTTCGCCAAGCTGCTTGAAGGCACCGAGGACCGCACCAACCAGAACGCGGCCTCTACGGTAGATAAGGCGGGCAATGTGGGCCAGGACGCCGGGCTTGGCAACACCGCGGGCGCGATGTTCGTCTATTATGAGCCGCAGACAAGGCACAACATCCCGCAACTGTTCTGGGACTTCCTCAACGTCAAGGGTCCGGTGTTCGAGAACGGCAGCGTGGTAACCAAGCAGATTTCCGAGCCCTGGTTCTACGCCAGCGGCCTGCCCATCGCCGAGCCTTACTGGGCGCGCGTCAAGATCGCGGGCAAGGCGGACACCCTGGTGCTCGTGCAGCTTTACGAGCGCAGGGTACTCACCTATGTGCCATCCGAGGCGCAGCCGGAGTTCAGGGTGCAGGTAGGCAACATCGGGCGGCACTACCACGACTGGCGCTACGGCGAGCAAGGCGGGTCGGGAGGCGGAACTGCTCCCCCACCCATACCCACGGTGCCCGGCTCGCCCACGATACCGAGGCCGGTCCCCACCGCCCGGCCCACCGTGCCACCGGCAAGCAACCTGAACGTGTTCGCGGCCTCCTCACTCAAGGAGTCGTTTGAGGAGATGGGGCAGAAGTTCAAGGCAGCCAACCCCAACCTGCGCGACCTGAGTTTCAACTTCCAGGGCTCGCAGGCTCTGGTCACCCAGATGCAACAGGGCGCGCCCGCCGACGTGTTCGCCTCCGCGGACAAGGCCAACATGGACAAAGCGGTCGCGGCCAGCCTCATCAACGGTATTCCGCAAGCCCTTGCCCGCAACCTGCTCGTCGTGGTGCTGCCCAGCGAGAACTTCGGCAATATCACCACCCTGAAAGACCTGGCGAAACCCGGCATCAAGATATCGCTGGCCGACCCTTCCGTGCCGGTGGGCAAGTACACCCTGGAGGTGCTCGATAAGCTGTCGGCCGACCCGACGTATGGCGCGGGCTTCAAGCAGGGGGTGCTCAACAACATCGTCAGCCGCGAGAACAACGTGCGCCAGGTGCTCTCGCGCGTGCAATTAGGAGAAGTGGACGCGGGCATCGTCTACGTGACGGACGCGAAGGCAGCCAACGCCTCGGCTGCGGGCAGCGTGCCCCCGGTCAAGATGTTGGCAATTCCCGACAAGTACAACGTGGTAGCCGCCTATTACATCGCCTTGGTCAAGGGCGCGAAGTACCCGGAAGCGGGCCGGGCGTTCATCAGCTACGCGCTATCCAGCGACGGCCAGGCGATACTGGAGAAGCACGGCTTCAGCCGCGCCAGCGCCACCAAACCGTAAAACACACGGGGCAGCATGGCACTCCAACCAGCCCAGGAGCACCAATCGAATAGTGCCCGCCCCTCGCCGCGCATGTACCCACGTTCGGGTGCATCAGCCTGGGGCTCGCTGCTGGGCAGGCTGGTGGTCGCACTCACAAGCGCGATATGCCTGGCGTTCCTAACCCTGCCCCTGCTGGCCCTTCTCCTGCGCGTGCCCCTGGCTGACCTGCCGCGCTACCTCTCCGACTCAATTGTGCTCGACGCGCTCCGGCTTAGCCTCGTGAGCAGCCTGTGCAGCCTGGCACTGATGTTGGTACTGGGCACGCCCGTAGCTTACGGATTGGCCCGCTCGACCTTCCCTGGCAAGCGGATAGTGGAGACGCTGGTGGAGTTGCCCTTGGTGCTGCCCCCGGCGGTCGCGGGCGTGGCGCTCCTCTTCGCGTTTGGCCGCCGCACACCGCTCGGAGGCGTGCTGCGCGAGTTGAATGTCGAGGTGGCGTTCACGCTGGCAGCGGTGGTCATGGCGCAGGCGTTCGTGGCGGCTCCGTTCTACATCAGGGCGGCGCGGGCGGGGTTCCAGTCGGTCCCGCATGAACTGGTGGAGGCGGCGCAAACGCAGGGCGCGGACGGTATGCAGACGTTCCGGCACATCATCGTGCCACTGGCGCTGCCGGGTATAGCGGGCGGGGCGGTCATGGGCTGGGCGCGGGCCGTGGGCGAGTTCGGGGCCACCATCCTCTTCGCGGGCAACTTCCAGGGCCGCACCCAGACAATGCCCCTTGCCATCTACACCGCGCTCGAAACTGACATCAACGCCGCCATCGTCCTGGCCGGCATACTTGTGGTCGCCTCCTTCGCGCTGCTCATCACCTTCAAGCTGCTTTCGGGGCGACAGTTGGACGTGGTTGGCTTGGGAGAGTAGAAGGGGTGCAGG
>JAXDKH010000293.1:0-17757 GCA_034667185.1 Chloroflexia bacterium
CGTGGGCCTCGCGGTAGAAGTCCTCCGGGCGGAGGAAGGGCGCGACCTTGATGATCGCATCGCGGTCTAAGAGGAGGGAACCCAGTACAGCCTCTTCGGCTGACAGGTCGTAAGGCACGGGACGCTCTATAAGCGCCTGGGCTGCTAATGCCATAGCTACCTCACATTGATGAGTGACACGTGACGAGTAACAAGTAACGAGCGATTAGTGCTGAGTACTCTCTAACTCAAAATCCAACTAACAACACAATATCTGACTGACTCAACCCCGTTTACTCGTTGCTACAAGCACCTGTCTGTAGCATCGGCATTACCGGGAAAGGAACAAACCGGATGATTTGGAAATTCGGATTTCGAATTGCGAATTTAGTTAGGTATCCATCAAATTCGCAATTCGAAATTCCAAATCCGAATTTCCCTACGTCGGGTTGGCTTCGGCTTCCTGCTCGGCTACCTCTTCGGAGGCGGCATCGCCTGTGCCTGCGCCACCTTCGGGAGTGCCGGCACCTACTTCGGCCTCATCACCAGCACCACCAGCATCAGCATCGCCTGCTGCCGCTCCTGCACCCGACTGGGCCGGTGCCGATGCACCAAAGGCTCCTGCCGCTTCCGGCGCTACCTCCACCTGGAACTGGGCAACTATGCCGCTACCGAAGTCCGCGGTGGCTGCGTAGGTGCCCGTGCGGTGGATCGCCTCGGCAAGCTCCACTTTGCGGCGGTCAAGCGTCATGTTGAGCTGCTTGCCAATCGCCTCAGCCACGTCAGCCGGGGTAATTGAGCCGTACAGGCGGTTCTCCGAGCCTACGCGGGCCCTAATCCTCACCACTTTACCCTCAAGAGCGGAAGCGGTCTGCTGGACCGTCTCGCGCTGCTTGCTGGCTTTGCGGGCAATCGCCTCAGCCTGGGCCTCGGCCTGCTTGAGCGAGCCACGGGTCGCGGGTGCCGCCAGCTTCTTAGGGATGAGGTAGTTGCGAGCGTAGCCGTCGGCCACTTCTTTGATCGCGCCTGCCTCGCCCACGCCGGGCACGTTCTGGGTCAGTATTACTTTCATCCGGGGAATGCTCCCTCTACTTTCTGAGTCAAGGGGGAAATCCTTGCCTCGAATTATACCACAGCGAGACATGACGCCCGAATTGCACCCGCCGTACACCCGCTTTGCACACGTTATGCACGCTTCGCATGCTTCGCACGTGCGAAGGCAGGCTATTTCAAGCGCCGGATGTGGAAAACGCACGGCTCCGCGATTGGCTGCCCACGCAAGCATAAAACAACCCAGCCCCTCCACCGCGCTACTCTGCATGGTGAAAGTACCGGGTTGTTGCCTTCGCGCCGCAGCCCAGGTCTCGTGGGAGAGCATGGGCGGTTGCTTACGTTCGTCGCTATAGATGTGACGAACCGGGCGCGGCATTAATTACTGCTCACCCCGATTATCTTGAAGTATCCGGTAGCTTTCTTGCCTGAGGCGGACCCCACGGCAACGACGCTGTAAATGCCCCTCGGCCACTCCGAGACGCGATCCATGAGCAGGGTGATCGTGCTCACCCCTTGTGCATCTGCTGCACCCACACCGAGCGTGCGCTCCAAGCCGTCGGGTGCGGTCGCCGTTAGCTCTACTGTCTCACCCGCCCGGAAGCCCCGGCTGACGAACTGCATCTTGAAGCTCGAGCGTGGAGTGCCGCAGTTGGGCGTGATGGTCATGTTCTGGCTCTCAGGTATGCCCGCACAGGCCGGGTTCGCGGGGGCGCTGGTGGGCGAAGGTTTGCCGCCCCCTGGCCCTGGAGCAACAGTCGGGGCGACCGGCGGCCCTGCCGGGTACTTCCCCTGCAGGCGGAAGGTGCCCAATTGCGAGAGGAGCACGTTATAAGGGGCCGGGTTCTCGGGGTGCGACTCAAACACGGCGCGCTCGAAGTACTGCACGTGGTAGGTCTTGCCGTCCAGGTCCGACTTCTCCTGAAACTCCTCACTAATAGGGTAGCCTTGCTGGGCCAACCCACCGTTCTTCTGCCAGTACTCCAGGAACGGCCCACCCACTCGCTTGCCGGTCTGCTGGAAGAGTTGCGAGCCTGCCGAGGTGTTGGGTTGCTGGCCGGGCGCACCGTTGGGGTACTTCGCCTTATAGCGGAAGGTGCCCAATTGCGAGAGCAGCACGTTATTGGGCGCGGCGTTCTCAGGGTGGTACTCGAACACCGCACGCTCGAAGTATTGCACCGTATAAGCCTTGCCGTCCAGGTCCGACACCTCGCCAAACACCTCGGAGATCGGGAACCCTTGCTGAGGCAACCCTCCGTGCCCCTCCCAGTAATCGAGGAAGATACCCCTCACCGTCTTGCCGGTCTCCGGGAAGGTGCGGCTGCGGCTGCCGGGCAGGGGCACGGCCGGTACCGGGGTAGGGCCTGGCTGCAACGCTAGCTCGGCGGTTTGGGATTGTGATGCCCTTACAGGGCTGGGCGCGCCGTGCCACGTAAAGGCCACGAGCAACACCAGCCCCAGACTCGAGGCTATGGACAATCTGCTGGGTACTCTGTTCATGGTATGACCTCCGCTCGCTATTGATGGTGGACCGGGATGGCTATACGACCGGACCATGTGAGGGCACGCCCATAACTCCCCGACCCATCCATATAATCTGTGCGCGGAGGTGGATAGTAACACACAACAATCCCACCGCCCGGTGACCGGAAGGTGGGACTGTTGTTGCGCCGCGAGCTTTATGGAGACCTGATCAGCCTCTACAGCAGGATTATCTCTCGCTCGCTTTCGCCTTCTCGGATGAACAGCCCGGCATTGGGGGTGTTCTCTATCCTGGCGGTGAGGAGGCCGAGCTTGAGGAACCGGCGGATTATATCTATTACCGTGGTTTGGCGACTATCGGCAATCTTCTCGATCTCCTCGAAGAGCGATTCAGGCACCACTATCTGGTATTTCTTCATACCCCGCTGCTTGAGGGTCGAAGTGGAACGTTTTCCAGCGTCCGCATCGTCGTCTCCGTTTGCGCTGGCCCCATTTAGTCCGGGCGCGGCCGGTGCGTCCCCGTTGTCCTGCTCAGTTCCAGTCCTGCTTACAGTCGCCATACCTTGCCCCCTTCACGATAGTAGTGTTAGCGAGCATGAGACCCTTCCCATGCCCGCCCGGTGGTCGTGCCGCCTGATTTCAAGTCGAGCGTATATGGCCCCTACATATGCTACGTCATCTCGTTGCACCACGCCCTCAGGCGTGGTAACCGGCAGCATGATAGTGAAACGCGGGTAAATAGCTGTGGAATCATATACCTAATCGCAATAAACTGGTTGTAAGTAACGCGTTTCTTCCCATTTTTGCCCGTCTTTGTTCGTTGGAGCCTCACAACTAGTCTATACCGAGCACGTTACTCGCGCATCACTTGTTCATGTTATTTTTCAATGGCGCTTACTTACTGAAGCAGGAGTATCTGCCGTATAGAGTACAGTTATCGCACTATCCTGAGAATGGGAAAGGCACTGGCCACCAGCGCAGATAATCCCTAACGTCGCGCCACTGATAAGATATATGCGCCCACAACCCTGTCAGGATGCATGAATATAGAAGTAAAAGGGTGGCGAGGCAGTACTTCCTTCCCCCCACCCACGTATCTTTCTCCCATTTTTGGTCCTAATCCCATTTTTATTTGCTATACTCGAACCGTGGGAGCATTGCACCCATTGTCCTATTTTGGATTTGGAATTTCGGATTTCGGATTTAGCTGGAATCCTACCAAATCCGAAATCCGAAATCCTAATTCGCAAATCGAGGAAACTATGGCGGGCAACAAGGCAATTTACGATACCGCGATGAAGCGCGCCCACGACCACGCATGGGCTAACCAGTGGGACCGCGCGATTAAGGAATACGACAGGGCGCTTACTGAATTCCCCGACGACCTGGCTGCCTGCCGCAACAGGGCCCAGTGTCTCTTCCGCCTGCGCCAGTGGCCCGAAGCCATGACCGCTTACAACAGCCTCGTGCAGAAAGACCCGGCGGATCTCTTCGCCATCAACCGCCTTGCCGAGATCTACCTGGCATTGGGGCAGCAGGACGAGGCCGCCGAGACCTATTTCATGCTGGCGGACAAATATTCGTCCCAGAACCAGTTCCACGAGGCTATCCGCGCCCTGCGAGACCTGGCCCGCGCCACACCCCACAGCCGCGAGGTGCACGTGCGCCTGCTGCCTCTCGTCCGCGAAGTGGGCGACCGCGCCGCTGAAGTGGGCGAGCACATTGCCCTCTCCCGCATAGCCCTGGAGGCAGGGGACGTTGCCACCGCCCAGCGCGAGGCAGAGATCGCTTCGAGCCTCGACGGGGAAAACCCAGAGGTGCGCCGCTGGAACTATACGGTGCGCCGCCGCATGGCTGAAATGAACGCCACTAACAACTTCGCCGCCGACGCCGACGCCACGGGCCATATGACTACCTCTATGAGCACCGGCATGATAGCCCAGGCCAGCCAGGAGTTGGAAGAGGCGCTGGGATTAGTTAGCAGGGCCACGGAGGCCCAGAGCGCGGGCGACTTCCAGCAGGCGATGGAGCTTTACGACCAGGCGATCAGGGCCGGGGCCACGCGCGCATCCGTCTTCTACAATGCGGGTCTGCTCAACCAGCAAATGGGCCGCCCTTCTATGGCTATACCCCTGCTGGAGCGCGCCGCGAAGGACACAGAGTTCGGCATCTCGGCCAACTACGGGCTGGGGTTGGCATACTCCGCGATGCGAGACCACCCTCACGCAGTGCTCGCCTTCGAGAAGGCCCTTAGCATGATCGCGGTCGCCAACCTCACCCGCAACGAGGCCGACGAGCTTGTGGAGCTTTACACCGCAGCCGCCGAGGCCAATATGGCCGCCAACAACCCCGGACGCGCCTCGTCTATTCTGAACAACCTGGTCAAGGTCCTCAAAGAGAAGAAGTGGGCTTTGCCGCAGATGGCCGAGCTAGAGCACAAGGCCGAGGAGCTGTACAGTCGCTCGATCATGAGCAAGCTGGACGGCATCAGCAAGGGCAGCGGCATGCTCGACGTGGCAACCTCCGTAGCTCTGGGTTCCGCCGAGTTGATACCACCGCCAGTTATGCCCCCGCCTATGTCTATGGAGGCTACCACGGTCATCGTTGACGTAGCGGATGGTACCAATCGCCTGCCCTTCGGCAGCACTGCCGCCATGTCCGTGCAGGCCATGCCCGATGAGGCGACAGCTACACAGGCGATGCAGTCTGGCGCGCTTCCCGGCACCATGCCTATGACGGACGCGGACGGCAACGAGCTAAAGAAGTACAGCAGCGACATTGAGACCACGATGATGCGCCAGCCGGGCAGCAGCCTGCGCACGATCACCGAGTATCTTCGGGCCGCCGACCTGAACGTATCAACAGGCGATAACCTGGGTGAGAATAGCCCCTTCGGCCAGCACTCCGGGGACGCCACCGCGACCATTGGCGACCCCTCGTTGCCGACTACGAACCCGGAGGCCCACACCTTCACCAACCTGTCCACCCAGGCGCTGCTTGGCATGGAAGCACAGAGCATAGTGGTGCAGCGCGCTATAGCAGAGGCCGAGTTCGCCATGCACCAGGGGCTGTTCGACTCCGCCCTCGACTCCGCCATGTCGGTGATCGAATGGGAGCCTCAATACCTGCCGGTCCACCTCATAATGAGCGACGTGTACATGGCGCAGGGCAAGACGGAAGAGGCGGTTGATAAGCTCCAGATCGTGATGGACGTGTACACGGCCCGTGGTGACGCCAGCAGCGCCGCCGACGTGTGCATGCGCCTGCTGGAGCTACAACCCGACAACCCCGCGCTCAAGAACCGCCTGGGCGTGCTGCTCATGGAATCGGGCCGTGTCGATGATGCCGCCGATGCGCTCCTGAGCGTGCCGGAGGGCCTCTACAGGGCCGGGCAGTACGAACGCGCCCTGGAAGAGGCCGTAGCCCTCAAGACACAGCTACCCGATTCTTCCAAGGTGGCCCTCGCCGTGGGCACCTACTTGATGACCCTGGGCAGCACTCACGAGGCACTAGCCGAGCTCAGTCGCGCGCTCACCCTCGATCCCGGCAACAACCACGCCCTCTCCCGTGTGTACGTGGCCCTGGCTACAATGGGCGCGGAGACCGAGTGGGACGCGTTGCAAAGCCTGGCGGAGCGCGCGGGCCGGGACATGGCTACCAACCGCCTCTTCATGGAGGAGTTACACGCCGCTATCAAGTGGGGCACCGTGCCAAGCGTCTTCTACGGCCTGTCGGTGCTCGCGGAGCGCGTGGGCCTGAACGACATCGCCGCCGACGCCCTGGATGAGGGCCTCTTGCAGATGTCCCTCACCGAGACGGGTAAGATATTAGCTTCGTGGCTGCTGCTCGAAGTGCTGATGTCGCAGAGCCGCGCCAGCCTGGCCCTGAACGCCAAGGACTGGCCCGTGGCGGCGCAACACTACAACCGGGCGCTCCAGATCATCAACTCGGCGGGCACTGACGAGGAAGGCAACCCGCAAATAGAGTCGCCCCGCCCGCAGTACAGCTTCGCCCGCGTGGCCGAGCCGAGCCAGCTTTACTACGGGCTTGCCGAGGCGCAGGCTTCGCAGGACAACTGGGACCAGGCAGCCGAGGCGCTCAACGCCCTCAAGACGCTGATGCCCAACGACGTGTCGGTCTACACCCGCCTGGCCGATATCTACTTCCGGCAGGGTAACCTGGCCCAGGCATTGGCCGAACTCAACGAGCTATTGGTGTCGTATCAGAAGCGGAACGATCATGAAAAGACGCTGGAGACGCTGGGGCATATGGCGCGGCTGGCCCCCAACAACGTGCCGGTTCGCAAGAAGCTGGCCGACATGTACATCAAGCTCGGCATGACGGACTACGGCCTGCAGGAGTTGAACACGCTGGCCGAGCTGCAACTAAAGGCGGGCCACCTGAAGGACGCCATGTCCACCTACCAGCGGGCGGGCGACATGCAGTACACGCTCGGCAGGCACGAGGAAGCGTTGGAGATATATGGCCGGGTGGTGCGCATCGCCCCCCGCGACATCGACGCTCGCCAGCAGCTAATCAACATGTACGTGCAGTCGGGCAAGCTACAGGAAGCGATAGCCGGCGAGCGATCCCTGGCCGACCTTTTCATCCAGGACGGCTACACCGAGGAAGCGATCTCGGCCCTGCACCAACTGCTGGCCCTGTCGCCCGAGGACGTGGCCGCCCACCACAAGCTGGCCCAACAACTCATGGCGCTAGGCCGCTACGGCGAAGCAGCCCGCCTCTACGGCCGCCTGGTGCGCCTGGAGCCGGAGAACAGCCGCAACGCCATCATGCAGAGCGAAATGCAGCGCATGGCGAAAGAGGCCCAGGGCGACTCGCAACCCGAATCTGCCTCCAAAGGCGCTAAAGGCTCAAAGCAAAAGCAAATGGCCTCCGCCTCCAGCAAACGCGGATAGGAGACGGAAACGCAAAGACGCAAAGACGCAAAGGCGCAAAGAACGCGCAAAGAAGATTAAGGATTGTTGTTCAGGTAAAAGGACCGGGGTACGACATCATGTATCCTGGTCCTCTTTGTACTCACCAACCGTTTCCTCTCTTTGCGCGTCCTTTGCGTTCTTTGCGTCTTTGCGTTTCGTCTCCACACAACTTGCCCAATGTACCGCAGCGGGATAGAATAGAGCATAGCTGGCGAAGGGGGAAGGCCGTGCAGCAGGTGTCGTGGGTGCTGTCGCGGATAAACTGGGCGACCATACTGGATGTGTTGGCGGTCGCGCTGATATTTTTCTGGCTGCTGTCGGTGGTGCAGGGCACGCGGGCGGTGCAGTTGGTGCGCGGCATCATCATCCTGTGGCTGGCAGCCGCCCTCCTCTCCAGCCTCCTGCCCCTCACCACGCTCACCTGGCTAATACGCAACTCCGGCCTCGCCCTGCTGGTCGCCATCCCGATCATTTTCCAGCCGGAGCTACGCCGCGCCCTCGAACAGCTTGGACGCACCGGCACCTGGTTCAACAGGGGCATATTCGCCAACAACAAGGCCGCTGAAGCCACTACCACCGAGGTAGCGGCGGCCTGTGCGATCCTCGCCCGGCAGAAGCACGGCGCACTGATCGTGATCGAACGCCAGACCGGCCTGCAGGACTACGTGGACAAGGCTGTTGCCCTCGACGCCGAAGTGACCCGCCAGTTACTCACCACCATCTTCTATCCCAACACACCCTTGCACGATGGGGCCGTAATCATCCGCAACAATCGCATTGTGGCCGGTCATGCGGTCTTGCCCCTTAGCGATAACGTGCTGAACGCCACCCAGTTCGGCACCCGGCACCGCGCCGCCCTCGGCATATCCGAGTACTCCGACGCGGTAGCCGTGGTGGTCAGCGAAGAGCGAGGCACCATCTCGGTAGCCGCCAACGGTCGCCTGGTAAGCAACCTCACGGAAGACCGCCTCCGCCGGGTGGTCCTCGACCTCATGCGTGGCCGTGCCAACAACCCGAGGGCGGCTGCCGCTGACGCAGTGGCATGATTTGGGAATTGGGAGTTCGGATTGCGGATTTAGTAGGAGAGGGAGGAAGTGGGGACACCCCACGCCCCGTCAGGGGAATACCCCTGCACCCCTACAAATCCGAAATTCTAATTCCCAAATTCCTCACGAACAATCTTCCCATTCTTCCTGCACCTTGCGCTTGATTTGCTGCATGGCGGCGCGTAGATCGCGGTCTATCGTGCGGCGGGAGCGACCTTCTATTGAGGCGATTTCGCGGCTAGAGAAACCTAAGCCGTAGCGGAGGCTGACCGCACGGCGCATACCTTCATCCAGCGACTCCGTATGTTGCTTCCAGGCGTCGCTGCTCTCGATGCTGATTATCTTGTCTCGCGTAGCCACGTCTTCGATGCCGGGGTCGCCCCTTTCGTCGGTGTGCTCCTCGCCTGGCGGTCTGAGAGACGACATCGGCAGCACCCGCAGTCTGGAACGGTAGCGCAAAGAACGTCGCACGTAGTGGAGCAAGCGCCAGGGCAGCAAGCGGCGCAGGTAGGCCACAAACGGCATCTGCTCAGGCTGCCAGCCCTCCACCAGCGCGCAGAACTCGACGAAAGCCTGCTGGTCTATATCGCCCGGCTGCAGCGAGCGATCCCGCGCCTCCAGTGACCTCACCAGGCTCCTGGCCCGCCGCGAAAGTATCTGCACCAGCCCCTGCTGCGACAGGAACAGGACGTTGCGGGCCTCCCTATCTCCCGCCCGCGCCCGCAACGCCATACGCTCCACAGCCTCGTTTACCGGATCCACCCCTTCATGTTCCTCAGCCCCACCGCCCCAACCAGCCCCAAACTTCACATGTTCATCCATCCCCGCCGTACCTCCCTCCAAGCAAAAACAGTGGCAGGGTAAGACCCGACCACGCTCATTTTAGAACAGAACTTCGATTTTCGATAGTACCCATGTGGGTACCTTGTCAAGAAGGGAATAATAGAAGGTCAGATAAGCGCAAAGCCCTGCCTTGTCATCCTGAATGGAGCATCTTGCAAGAAAGTATCAATAGCAGGACGGAGAGAGGTCTTGTCATCCTGAACGCAGTGAAGGATCAGGTGGGTAGGGAAGAAGAGCAATTGGAGCACAGAAGTGGCCTTGCCTCCCTGAGTGCCGCATTGCAACCGGGAACGACCTCCACCTGATCCTTCGCTACGCTCAGGATGACAGGGCAGAGTATGGTCCCGCAATCCAAAAAGAGCTGCCCACCAGGGCACAGGGGAGCGAGACTCTATGGAGCGTCCGCGCCGGGGTTAGCGATGAGGCGTGCTGCGGCGGCCAGGGCGTCGAGTAGCGCGAGGGGAGTGGGCGGGCTGCCCGGCACTGTAAGCGACACCTCGGCGTAGTGGCTCAAGGGGTAGGGCGCGAGACCCGGCACGTCGCTCTTGGCCAATATACCGCCATCTATCGCAGCGTCCCCCACCGCCACCAGCACCGACCGCCCCGGCATGGAGTCCAACTCCAACATAGCACGGTCGAGGTTGCGCGCGGTAAGCAGTCCCGTCACCACAACCACGTCCGCCTGCGATGCCGCCTCCACCATACAGACTCCTAACTGCTTCAGGCGTGCCTGGAACCTTGGCGCAAACAACGCCCGCCACTCCAACGCCTCAGCATCCCCGCCGCCCAGGTGGAGGTGGTACACGGCAATAGATCTTTGTCTAGCTCTATCAGCGAACATAATGGTTAGTACTTCAAAATAAATCCGAAATTCGCAATTCGAAATCCCAAATTCCTCACGGCCCCACCGTCCAGGGCACGGTCGCCCAGGTCGAGAGGGCGTCCGCTATGCGCCCGGAGGCGAGGAACAGGACTGGTTGGGCTGCAATGAGCACGCACACCAGCAGGAGCAAAGGGGAGGAGAGCAGAGCGCGCACGCCCTCTACGCGGGGGGGCGTCTCCAATTCCACATCCCGCGTGCTCGCCGCCCAGCCCAGCCAGGCCCCCGCCGTCAGCAGCGAGCCGAGCAGCAGCACCGCCAGCCACATGCCGTTGAGATTGACTGCAGCCTGTGACAACAGCAACGTGCCTGTAGCTCCCCCCAGCAGCGGCAGGCCCAGTAGCGACAACGCACCGACCGCTGTGCCCACCGCCGCAAGCCGCGGGCTTGCGTCCCTGATTGCGCCACTCGCTACCAGCAGAGGCACCGACATTGCCATGTTTATAGCCAGCAAGCAGGCACCTACAGCCCCGGAACGCGACCCCGATAGCACTCCGAATAGGGCCCAGCCCAGCGACAGAGCTACGCTCATGGCGATCAGGTGATTTGGAACTTCGGATTTCGGATTTCGAATTTGCTGGAGCGCGCGTAGGCCTGCCAGGAGTGCGCCTATTGCCCCCAGCCAGGCGAGGGAGGAGGCACGCGTGTTGCCGCCTTCGATGGGTGAGAGGAGGAGCAGGCCCAGTACGATTGCGGCAGGAACCACGGCCCCGAAGGCTGCGACTGATACACCGGGTACGGTGCGCAGCATATCGGTGAAGGAGGCGGAGAAAGGCATGAGGCCCGCGCGCACCGACAGGCCCACCGCCAGCACTGCCAATCCCGTCTGCAACAGCGCGGGGTTCTCCAGGCTGAAGGCGTAGCGCGCCACGATGAGCGTCCCGACGATTAGCAGGCCCGTGCCGATAGCCGACAGGACCAGGTGCTTCAACCCGCCTGCCACGCGCAAGGCGAGCACCGTGCGCGCGTCGTGGTCCTCCAGGTATTCGGGCCGGGGTTGCAGCAGGGTCAGCGCCGACACGAGCAGGCCCACCCCGAACAGGCATAGCACCTGCACCAGCGCCTCGTTTACCAGCAGGGTGGCCGCGAGCAAGGTCGATGCGAGACACGCCCCCCAGGCTACCCACGGGACAGGCACCAGTAACGCACCTGTGTGCAGCAACTCTTCCCACGAGATGAAGACGGCGCACAGCAGTGCTATATTTGCGGCCAGCAGCAACGCTCTCGATACAGGCACCAGCTCCAGGTGCAGGTTGAGCACGGTGGCCCTGTCACCTGCGAGGATGAGCAGCAAGCCCTCGGCTAGCAGACCGCCACAGACGGCAGAGAGAGCCCCCAGTTCCAGCCAGGGTCTCGCCTTGCGAGGCACGCTCCGTTCCCAGATAAGCAGCCAGCACAGCATCGAGAGGAGGCCCGCCAACATAGGCAGGAATATGGCCCATACCAGCCGGGTATCACCCACCGGGAGCCACCTCCTTGGGGTCGAGCGTGATCACGACAGGCTCCTCTAGCTCCTCTTCCGCTTCCTCATCCTCTTCACTCACCATCTCGAGCCTCTGCCCACTTACCACAATTGCCGTTTCCGTGGGCCAGCGCCCGTCCCTGCCGTCGAACAGCCCAGTCAGGCCCAGGTCAAGGCTCATAAAGGTCACTTTGAGCAGCATCCAGGTGTAGGCCAGCACCACGCACACGGCGATCCTGCTCACCGATAGCAGACCCAGGGTTACGGGGCCAGGGAGAGTAGGGCCGAGCAGGTGCAGGGCGAGCACCGCCGCGTTCAGCAGCGACATCAACCCCGCCGCAAGCTTCACACCATCGCGGGTGCCATGCACTACGAGCGTTACCATGCCGGAGAGCGCTATCCAGTAGAACGCGAGTATGCCATCCTCCCGCGCTCCGAGGTTGTAGAGGCGGGCCAGACCGAACCCGGCGACGCCTACGACCAACCCCACGCCCCACAGCCACGCCTGGTCCACTAATCCCTCGCGGCTCCAACGGGGGCCTGTGTCGCTTTCGGCGGCCTCTACACGGCGCAAGAACCTGCGGCGTTCGTCGGACAGGCCCGGCAGGGTGGAGAGGCGCACCGATCGCAGACTTCGTAACGTGATGAACAGCACCAGCAGGCAGACGAGCAGCGTTACTCCTTCGACTGACACGACGCCCAGGGAACTGCCTCCCGGCGGGGTAATCGCGATAACTGTGCCCATCAGCCCTAGCCACTGCGCGGCCAGACCGAGCAGCACGGCGCGACCGTCTCGCAGCACCAGCAGCATCAGGCTGCCAAGCGCGATCAGTAGTAGCGGCAAGAAGACAGGCATTACAGCAAAATGGTCCTACAAGAAATCATCTATCGAGAAGCCAGCAGCAGGGCCACCAGCACGAGAATCAGAGTCAGCGGCAAATAGAAGCGGCCTTCCAGGCGGCCCAGTAAGCCTCCAAAGCGAGTGCCCAGCCTGCCCAGCAGCACCCCAAAACCCCAGACGCCGCCCTCCAACCAGGCGAGCGACAGCCACCAGACGGCGGGGGGTGGGTTGGCAATCAACAGCCGGGCCGCCCCTTCCCACGAATTCACGGCACCGGCGGGAGCAGCTTCCCTGGCGCGCTCTACCCGGTCGAGGCCGGTGGGCAGCAGCACGCCGGGAGCCTCCGTCCGCGACCTCGAGACGGCAGCCACGAGCCAGCCGATGAAGGCGATCAGCAGCGCACCCAGGCCGAGCATCAGCACCGGCACGAAGTTACCTCCCACACCCACACCTTCCCAGGGCAGATTCACAGGCGGGGTACCGCCGCCGATTTCCGCGACACGCGACACATAGGTCAGCCACAGCCCAGGTAAGGTGCCTCCCGCCATGATCGTAATCGCCGCCAAAGGACCCAGCCACGATAGGAGCGACGGAGAGGCCGCTGCGGGCGCGGGATGGTCCGTTGCCACGTGGTGCAGCACAATACCGAACGCCGCCACGACACCCGCACCCACCAGCACCAGGGCCACCGAAGAATATCTCTCCACCGAGAGACTGGAGACCAGCAGCCAGACGCCCAGGAACGAAGCAGTCAACGGCGAGCACGCCAGCGAAGCAATACCCACCGCACGCGCCAGACGCTCCCAGGTGGACGCTCCGTCGCCGGTGAGCGCAAGTGCCGTACGAGCAGCGCCATAACTCAGCATTATGACCAGGGCTGCGAGCCGCCCCGCGGGGTTGTCCAGGCTCAACGCCCATACTACCATTGCCAGGTTATAGGCGGTCAGCATGGACGTCCAGCGCGCGCTACCTGCCCACACTAGCAGGCCACAAGCCGCCACCAGCGTGCCGATTGCGCCAAACCAGGCAAGCACACCCATAAGCGCTGCCCACGCCGCCGGTACGCTGCCCGCGAACGCCTGGCTGCTCACCAGCCCTTGCAGCCGCAGCAGCATAACAACCACGGGCACGCCAATACCGAGCGACTGGGCCAATACGGCGCTCGCCCCGTCGCCACTCCAGCGGGCGCTCCAGCCGGTAAAAGGCGGCATACCCAGCCACAGCACGACAAACCCGCCCAGGAGCAAGACCGGCCAGACGGTAAGCGCCGACAGCGACATGCCCGCCAGGCTGTAAGCCCCGCCCGTGGCCCGGCCCAGTAGGAGCGCCGCCCCAAGCAGCAGCAACGCGCCCAGCCCAAGCCCTACCGCGCTCCGGCTGTACTCGGCAATCATGCTGCCGTGTAAGGTCTGCCCGGCAAGCAGCAGAGCCGCGAGCAAGAATAACTGACCCGCAAAGGCCAGCAGATGGTCGGTATGTGCGAGACTGAAGAGCACTGCCAGCAGAGCTACCGCGTTCGCAAGCTGCCAGGGTGCGCTATCGCCGCGGCCCAGCTTGAGCAGACCCAGCAGCCCCAACATGAGGCACCAGGCACCCAGCCCTGCCCCAAGCGCGTCCTCACGATAGATTGTCTCTCCCAGCCATGCCAACCAGCCCGGCCAGGCCACAGCCACACCCGCCGTGCCCAGTGTCTCACGCGCCACCAGCACGACAAGGGCCGCCCCGGTACCCACCACTGCCACCCAGCGCGCCAGGTCCGCGCGGCCCGGCACCAGCCCCAACGCGGCGCAGTACAAAGCTGTGACTATGAGGATGGCTAACGAAGGCAGCATTAATAGGCTACTGGTACATTACAACGGTTGAACTACGTGTCTCTTCTATCTTTCAGCGCTGGACAGACACAGGTCCAGCGAGAGGAGCAGCAGCGGCAGGTCGTCCAATTCGGTGCCCACGAGCAGGCCGGGGAGCACGCCCAGCGTCGCCTGGGAAGCCGAACTGAAGTGCAGGCCCTGCAAGCCCTCGCTGTCGCCCCGCACCCAGCAAAATACTTCGCCGCGCGGCCCCTCGACCCGGCCTATGCCGCTGCCGCCCGCACCCAGCCCGAACTCCAGGCTGCCCCTCGATTTCACCGGCCCGGCAGGCAGGTCGTCCAGCGCCTGCTCCATCACCCGGAAGCTCTCCAGGCACTCCAACAGCCGCACCACCAGCCGCGCATAGGCATCACCCGCCCGCTGCACCACCGTCGTCACCGGCTCGTCCTCGTACGCGCCGGTTGGGAAGTGCGCCCGGATGTCGTAAGTGACCCCGGCGGCACGGGCAACAGGTCCGCGCAGCCCAGCGAAAGCAGCCTCTTGCGCCGTAAGCTTGCCCAATCCAGTGAGCCTGCGGGCGATCTCTCGGTCCTTGATAAGAGCCCGGATGTGACCCCGTAAAGCGCGCTCGGTGTTGCGGGCAGCGATGGTGTACGCCCGGCAAACCGCCTCGTCCAGGTTGCGGCTCACCCCGCCATAGACGATCAACCCGGGCTGCAGGCGTGCCCCGGTGAACTCGCCCAACGCCTGCAATATACGCTCGCGCAGGTCACGCAAGGCCGCTTCACGGTCCGTGTACCCCAGGATGTGCAGTGTATCTGCCACGTTCAGCAGGTGCGATATTACCCTCTCGGACTCAGCTAGCACCAGGCGCAGGTACGTAGCCCTCGGCGGCACTATCGCCCCAGACAGGTCCTCCACCGCCTGCGCGTACACCAGCGAGTTGGCCTGCGAGCAGCTACCGCACAGCGCCTCGACCATCTCCAGCCCCACGCCCCAGTCCATGCTCCCGAACGCCGCACGCTCCTCAAGCCCAACCCGGTTATATCCTAGCTCAAGCTCAGCCCCGGCTATACGCGTGCTCCAACCAAGAGGACTATTCCCTCCGCCCGGCTCCAGCCCCAGCCGCAGCAGCATCGCCCCCGGCAGTACAGGGTCGTAGGGCCCCACCTCCACGGTGAGCGCACTCGTTTGCTTGTCCTGGACTGTGTCCATAGGCGTTGGAAGTTCCGAGTACTGAGTTCCAAGTTCCCAGTGGAATAGCTCTTACTCGGTACTCGGTACTCGGTACTCGGTACTCAGAAAGACCACTCCCAGGTGCTCCTGCAATTCGCGCTCCGGGAGGGCGGCGTTTGGATAGATGTTGGCTACCGACTGGATCACCCCGGACGGGGCGACAATGCTGATTGTGTAGACAATCTCGCCGATAGAGTAGAAATAGCGCACGGTTAGCTCGCCTGATGGTGCTGCTTCCGCGCCGGAGTGCGACCTGTGCCGCCTGCGTGTGCCCGCGACATGAGCTTCATCCTCATCCTCCGGCGCATTGGGTACATCCTCATCTGCGGCAGGCGGAGCGACCACCCTGGCGCGCTCGCCCATCATCGTGATGAGACCGGCCCCCGAACGGCGAAACGACATGGCTAGCTCGCCCGCGGGCACATCGCGGAAATGCAGGCGCACCTCGCGCTCTCGCTCCTCGCGTACAAAGGCGAAGCTGGCAAGCTGTCGCTCTACCTGCTCTTCCGCGCCCTCCGCCGCCCCAAATCCGTAGCTCTCGGCCACAGCTCCACCCCCGGTTATGAGTGCCAGGTACCGGGTGCTGAGCGCCCAGTAAGACACGCCACACCCGCACTGCTGCTATGCACACGGACTATACCAGCCCCGCGGATGACCGTCAAGCAATAAAGACAGCCGGGCACCCATACGCCCTCTCCAATTACGGAAAACGTAGTACCCAACCACACTAAATCCGCAGTCCGAAATCCCCATTCCCAAATCGGCTATAATGTCCCATGCGCGTGGCGTTGAACGGCTTCTTTTGGGACCAACCCCTCACAGGCTCAGGACAATACCTCAGACACCTCTGGACCGCCCTATCCGAGATCACCGGGCATACCTTTTCGCCCGGCCAAACTGCGCCAGGTACCGCCTTCTCCCTCTTGCTCCCAGCTGCCAAGACGAATAAGCCTGTACCCACGCCCCCAGGCTTCACCGCTCACCACGCACATCCTTCACGGCTCGACCCACTAGCGCGGAGGAGTGCTAACCTGGACAAGCTGCTCTGGGAGGAATGGGGCGTCACCAGAGAGGCTTTGCGGCAAGGTGCAAAGCTGCTCCACTCGCCCTACCTCACAGCGCCACTTTGGAGCAAGGGGATGCCCTGTGTGGTCACCGCCCACGACGTAATACCGTGGGTCGTACCTGGATATGAAGGCTCGCTGCCGGTGCGGATTTATCTGCGGCTGGCGGTTGCCGGGGTAAAGAAGGCGAAGCTCATCATGGCCGACTCAGACGCCTCGCGCATGGACATCATAAAGGTGCTCAAAGTTCCGCCCCACAAGGTCCGCACCGTCTATCTAGGTATGGAGCCTCACCCCAACTACACGCGGGAGGAGCTTGACGAAGTGCGCGCCCGTTTCGACCTGCCCGACGCCTACGCTTTCTACCTGGGAGGCTTCGACCGCCGCAAGAACGTGCCACTGCTGCTGCGCGCCTGGCGTGCCGCATCAGACCGTATGCGGGGTGAAGGGGGAGAGGTGCCCACCCTCGTAATCGGGGGCAAGGTGCCGGAGCCGGGCGGGGTCTTCCCCAACGTCAGGGCCGAGGTCAAGGCGCTTGGCTTCGAGGGGAAAGACTCGCCCGTGAGGTTCCTGGGACGGGTCAGCGAGGAAGACAAGCCCCGCCTCATGGCCGCCGCCCGCCTGTTCGTCTACCCCTCGGCCTACGAAGGCTTTGGCCTGGACCCCCTGGAAGCGATGTCGGTGGGCTGCCCCGTGGTCTCCTCCTCAGGCGGCTCGTTGCGAGAAGTGGTAGGAGAAGGCGGCATGCTGGTGCCCCCCAACGACGAAGCCGCCCTCACCACAGCCATAACCCGCGCCTGGACCGACTCTACAATGCGGCAAGCACTAGCTATCCGAGGTAAGCAACAAGCCGCCCGCTTCACATGGCAGCGCACAGCTGAGCAGACCCTCAGCGTGTATGAGGAAGTAATGAGTCAAAAGGATTGAGGGCTGAGTGGATGACGCAGCTAAAGCAGCCCAATTGTATTAATCTATCTCTGAAATGACTCAGACCCAACCCGAATCACTAAAGGTGCTGTGGATATGGCATGCGGCGGTGGTGGCCGAGTACCAGAAGCCGGTGCAGGAGCTTGCGGGCTACCCGGACCTGGATGTCACGCTCATGCTACCCAGGCGCTGGCCC
>JAXDKH010000294.1:0-3417 GCA_034667185.1 Chloroflexia bacterium
CCCTGGCCTACGAAGCTACACTTGAAGGCTGGTCCCACGCTCTCGACCTGCGCGACAAGGAGACGGAGGGCCATACCCAGCGCGTCACCGAGATGACGGTGCGCCTCGCCCAGGAACTGGGAGCACCGGAGGCTGACGTGGTCCAGATACAGCGTGGGGCGCTCCTGCACGACATCGGCAAGATGGGCATACCAGACTCGATCCTGCTAAAGCCCGGCCCTCTCACCGAAGAAGAGTGGGAGATCATGCGTAAGCACCCTGTGTACGCCTATGAGTTGCTGTCGCCCATCTCATTCTTACGTCCTGCCCTTGATATACCGTACTGCCATCACGAGAAATGGGACGGCACCGGCTACCCGCTCGGCCTCAAGGGTGAGCAGATACCGCTTGCCGCCCGCATCTTCGCTGTGGTAGACGTATACGACGCTCTAAGTTCCGACCGCCCCTACCGCAAGTCCTGGCCTCAAGACAAGGTGCTCGCCCACATCCGCGAGCTTTCCGGCACCCACTTCGACCCTCGCATTGTAGAGGCCTTCTTGCTCCTAACAGAAGGGTGAAGAGATTTGGGAATTGGGATTTCGGATTGCGGATTTAGTAGGTATCCGAGCAAATCCGAAATCCCAATTCCCAAATTCCCCAGTAGTAGCCCATCCTGATGCAATTAGCCCATCCGTGTGGAAAGTGTTAGGACATACTGCCTATTGTGGCACGAGTCCTTGCATGTTACAGTAGCAATAGGGGGAAGGGCGCAGCCTAGCTGTGCGGCCTTTGGTCCCTATGTGCTTTGTCTATTCTTGGAGGGTCAATTGCTGTTTAGTTCCATAGCTTCCGTACGCGCCAAAAGCGGCGAGAAGTCACGCGGAACCACAACCACGCGTGAGCGACAACCGAATAACGGCCTCGCCACACTCAAAGCCCTCTTTGTGCGCACCAGGCTACTCTGTGCCGTTCTCCTGCTGGTAGTCGCCAGCGTTGGCGCCACTTCTAACGTGTTCGTGCCCCGTAGTACTGCCCTCGGTGTAACCATTACGATAATCAGCCTCTGCGTGTGCCTCGCCTTGGCACTGGCGCTCCTCGTGGGAGCTCTGGTGGCTCGTCGCTGGACTTCCGCCCTTGTAGGCGTCCTGGACGACCTGTCGCAGGGCCGGTACTCTTCGCACAGCATCCCCAGCACCAGGGATGGCGAGATAGGCAACCTATCGAGGGCTGTGGATACGGTAGCCTCCCAGTTCCAGGGCCGCCTCAGCAGGCTCGAACAGACCGAGGAGCAGTTCCGTTCCCTCCTCTCCTGCCTGCCGGGCGTGCCATATATCTACAACGCCTGCCTCGACGGCGAAATCGAAGTCCTGTTCGTCAGCCCCAAAATCGAAGGATTGCTGGGCTTCACTCAGGCCGAATGGTTGAGTGACCCGACCCTCTGGTCCAACCAGCTACACACCGACGACCGCGCCCGCGTGCTCGCGCAGTACACCGCCGCCTGCGAGCGAGGCGAAACCTTCGCGTGCGAGTACCGCATCCTCACCAGGGATGGGCGCACCGTCTGGCTCCGCGACGAGGCACAGATTACGCAGAGCGAAGATGGTACCGGACAGTATATGCTCGGTATGCTGATGGACGTTACAGAGCAGCGCAAGGAGCGCCAGCACCTGCACGAGAGGGCCGAGCGCGTCGTGGGCATAATCGACACGGCTCGCGAGGCGATCATCTCTACCGACCACACGGGCAGCGTCACCCTGTTCAACCAGGGCGCGCAGACGATGCTTGGCTACTCAGACGCCGACATACTAGGCAAGAACCTGGCTGTGCTCTGGCCCTCTGACAGGGCTAAGGGCTACGCCCGCCAGCTTACGGATTTTGCGGGCACCGACAACCGCACCGGCAAGCTTGGCACGATGGGCGAGGTGCTGGTCTGCCGCAAGGACGGCACCCACATACTGGCCGAGGCCTCCATTTCCCAGTACTCACGCGGGACCGACAAGACGATCACCGTGGTCATGCGCAACATCACCGAGCGCAAGCGCATCGAGGACCACCTGAAATCGGGTGAGGCAAGCTTCCGTTCCATGTTCAGCGAGAACCCCCTGCCGATGTGGGTGTATGACCTCGATTCTCTCTACATCCTGGAAGTAAACAACGCTGCTCAGGCCCGCTACGGCTACTCTCGCCACGAATTCATTGCCATGCGCATGACCGACCTGAAGGCACATGAAGAGATGCCTCGCCTGGTCGAGAACGGCAACGGTAATGGCAACGGCAACGGCAACAAGATGAACGACGGCCAATACTCGATCCAGATCAAGCACCGCTGCAAGGACGGGCGGGTGATGGACGTGCAACTGGTGTCGCAGGGGATGGAGTTCGCCGGGCACCGCGCCGCTATGGTCGTTGCCGAGGAGATTACCGAACGCAAGAGGGCGGAAGAAGCCCTACGTGAGAGCGAGCAACGGTTCAGGGCCATGTTCGAGGGCGCTGCAATCGGTACCGCGCTGGTAGACCTGCAGGGGCACTATATCAAGGCCAACCCCGCCCTGGAGCGCATGCTCGGCTATGGCAGCGACGAGTTGCGCAACATCCGCCTGGCCGACATCACCCACACCGACGACCTGCAACGCAGCATCGAGCCGTTCACCCAGTTGGTCAACGGGCATAAAGACTTCTACCACATCGAGCAGCGCTTCGTGTGCCGCGATGGGAGCGTCACCTGGGCCAACCTGACCATGTCATTGGTGCGTGGAAACCGCCGCAAGCCCCAGTTCTGCATTGCCATGGTCGAGAACATCACCGAGCGCAAGAACACCCAGGAGCAGGTCAAGAGGCAGCTTGAGCGCCTGGCAGCCCTGCGCAACATCGACATGACGATCAGCTCCAGCCTCGACCTGCGCGTGACGCTGAACGTGATCCTGGAGCAGGTGATGAGCCAGCTTCACGTAGACGCCACCGATGTGCTCTTGCACAACCCCCACACGCAGATGCTCGAATATGCGGCGGGCAGAGGCTTCAAGTACGAGGGTATCACTCGCACAAAGCTGCGGCTGGGCGAAGGCAACGCGGGCAAAGCGGCCCTCGAACGACGTACGATAAACGTGCCCAACCTGCACCTGGAGCAGGACCCCAGCCGCGAGATTCTGCTGGCGGGCGAGGAGTTCGTGACCTATTACGCGGTGCCGCTGCTCGTCAAGGGGCAGGTCAAGGGTGTGCTGGAGATATTCAACCGCACGCACCTCAACCCGCAACTTGAGTGGCGCGACTTCCTGGAGGCCCTTACCTCCCAGGCCGCCATCGCCATCGACAACGCTACCATGTTCAACGACCTGCAGCGCTCCAACACTGAGCTTGCCCTGGCCTACGACACCACCCTGGAAGGTTGGTCGCACGCCCTCGACCTGCGCGACGAAGAGACTGAGGGCCACACCCAGC
>JAXDKH010000295.1:0-16866 GCA_034667185.1 Chloroflexia bacterium
ATGCCCAGGCCGGAGGGCCACCCTCGAACCAGACCGGGTAGATAAGCAGGTAGTCGGCACCGGCTTTGCGCATGGCAGGCTCCATTGTCTCCCAGGCCCCGTAGGTGCCCAGCGCAGCCGGTGTCGTCAGCCCCACCACGTCGAACGTGCGCCGTTCGGAGAAGAGACGCACAGCTCCTATAGGCTCTGAAGCGACAAGAGCGTCCGGGGGCGTGTTATGAGCAAGCCAGCGGGCCGGTTCCACATGGGCATCCGTGATGTTGCGCACGTAGACCACGTAATTCTGCGTAGCCCACACATAATTGTTTAGCACCACCAGCACCACGACTGCGGCTGCCAGCCCAGGTTGCACAAGCCGCCGGACAAGTAAGCCCTCCAGCGGGATGGCACTCACGAAGTACCAGGCGAGCATGCCCACGAGCACTATCGCGCAAGGGTGAACGGGGAGAATATAGCGGTCCTCCTGGCCGAACCATGGCTGTATAAGCATCAGCGCGGACACGAAGCAGCCGAACGAGGTGAGCAGGTATAAGGCCGTCCAGCGCGTCTCAGCTGGCCCCCCTCTGCTGGCAGGACGAAGCAGCCAGAGCAGCCCGCCAAGCAACGCCAACCCCGCCACAACAAACGGCCAGATGCGCCCGGCCAGTAGAAGCTCTTGCGCTGCGCTCGCGAAGCCCCTGAACAGGCGCAGCCCTCCCACCTTAGCGTAGAAGGAACTGGGCAGCGGGTGGCCCCAGCCCAGATAGTAGATGAGGCTCAGCAGACCCGCCCCAGCGGCACAGGCGAGGAAGTACAATGCTGCGAAACGCCCGGCCTTCCTGCGCGATACAGCGTCGGCAGCAAAGAGGAAGCGGAGCACTAACCAAACAAGCCCTACGCCCGCGAACACCATCACGTCGGGCCGCGCCCACGGCAACGCCGCGCCCAGTAGCAAACTCCAGCCCGGCCTGCCCCGCCGCCAGTCAAGCAGGAGCAGGCACATGGCCCAAACTACCAGCGCGGTGGAAAGCGGCACCTCCAGCCCTGACATCGCGCCCCAGGTTAGGCCCAGGTCAGAGGCAGCCGCCACCCCAAGCAACCAGCAGACGATGTCACGGCTGAGTGTCCTACCTTCCGTTTGAGGGAGTGCCAGGTCAGCCAGCTTGCGCGTGCCCAGTCCCGTAGCTGCCAGGCAGAGAGCGCCCGGTATGTAGGCCGCCAGGAACAGATGGCCCGCCTGCGCTGCCAGGCCGGGATTTTCGCGCACGATCACCGGGGCCAGCCCGCCGAGCATCGAGTGGAACGGAGCTAGCAACCAGTACACCAGCAGGCAGAGCAGATACCAACCGAACCCCGTGATGCCGCCGCTGGTCTCGCCCGGATTGTAGGTGAAAAACTGGCCCTGCGCCGCCGACGCCACGTAGTTGCTATATATGTAGCCATCGTCAATCGGGAAGGCCATCGACCCGGTGTGCCGCAGCGAGGCACCCGCCAGCGATAGGGCGCACAGGAACGCGACCGCGACAATAAGCCACCCGCCCACGCGCCCGCCCAAAAACGACCCCGACTTACTTGCTCCAAGCATGGGGAGATTCTACCAGAGGCGGTACCGCACAACAACTGGTGTATAAGAAGCTAGAGACGGAACCGCATCACGCCAGGGACGCCAAGAGCGCGCCAAGGATGTTGTTGTTTAGAGGGTACAAAAAGAGACCAGAGTACAATAAGAGGTACTCTGGTCCTTAAGAGGTACTCTGGTCCTTTTGTTTGGACCAACAATCCTAAACCTTGGTGCGCTCTTGGCGTCCCTGGCGTGATGCGGTTCCGTCTAATCCCTACGTAGTGGCACCGGCCTCGGCTTTGAGGCTGGGGAGGCGGCGGTTGGCGTCTTCGATGCGGCGCATGGCCTCGCGCAGGTTCTCGGCGGAGTTAGCGAACGAGATACGGATGTAGCCTTCCCCGTAAGCGCCGAAGGAGGTACCGGGCAGCACCGCCACGTCGGCCTCGGCCAGCAGGTAGTCGGCGTAGGCGCGCGAGTTCATGCCGGTGCCTGTGATGTTGGGGAAGGCGTAAAAGGCCCCGGCGGGACGGTTGCAGCGCAGGCCGGGTATGTTGTTCAGCCCCTCGTAGACCAGTTCGCGCCGTTGCACGAACGCCTCAAGCATGTGGTTTACTTCCTCTCTTGGCCCGGTGAGGGCGGCAATCGCGGCCCGCTGGCTGAAGGTGGAGGTGCACGACACGCTATTGATGATGAGGCGGCTGATGTGCGGCACCATCTCGGCGGGGAAGACTCCATAGCCGAGCCGCCAGCCGGTCATCGCGAACGTTTTGGAGAAGCCGTCGAGCAGGATGGTGCGCTCCTCCATGCCAGGGAAGCTGAGAATGGTGTGGTGCTCGCCCTCGTACACGATTTCGCTGTAAATCTCGTCGGCCAGCACCATGATGTCGTGCCGGACAGCCAGGTCGGCAATCGCCTTGAGGTCGTCCCTGGTGAGCACGCCTCCCGTGGGGTTGTGGGGCGAGTTGAAGATGATGAGCCGGGTCTTTTCGGTGACTTTGCTCTCAAGCTCATCCAGGTCGATGCGGAAGTCGTTGCTCTCTCGCAAGTGCAACGGGACGGGCTTCGCGCCCAGGAAATTGATCATCGACTCGTAGATGGGGAAGCCGGGATTGGGGTAGATTACCTCCTCGCCCTCCTCCACCAGGGCCATGATCGCGTAGAACATGATCGGCTTTGCGCCCGGCGTGACGATCACGTTGGCCGGGTCGAACTTGAGGCCGCGATTTCTGCCCGCGTACTCGGCAATAGCCTCACGCAATTCGAGGATGCCCGTCGAGTTGCTGTAGTGGGTGTAGCCCTCATCGAGCGCCCGCTGGGCCTCCCGGCGCACGTGGGTCGGCGTATCAAAGTCCGGCTCTCCGATCTCCAGGTGGATAATCGGCTTGCCCTGCGCTTCAAGAGCCCTCGCACGCGCGGCCACTTCAAAGGCCGTCTCGGTGCCCAGGCGCTGCATTCTATCCGCGAGTCTCAACGTCATTGTTGTCCTCCAATTCAGTGGTGAGTACCGAGTACCGAAGTAGATTAGAGCCACTCGGAACTCAGAACTCGGAACTTACCGTGTCAGGTCCGCCACCGTGTCGGCGTCGAGGCGCTTGACTACGGCTACCATTAAGCGTGTCGCGTTGTTGAAATCTTCCAGGTGCATCATGGAGGCGGCGGAGTGGATGTAGCGCGTGGGCACGCCGATGCTGATGGAGGGCACGCCCTCGCCCGCGAACTGGAACTTGCCGCCGTCCGTGCCGCCCGCCGCGATGCTGTCGAACTGGTAAGGTATGCCTTCCGCCTCGGCTACGTCCACCACCAGGTTGCGCAGCTTCAGATTGGGGATGAGGGTGCCATCATAAATGAGGATGACGGGGCCTTTACCCATTTTGGACTGCGCCTCATGCGATTTGACGCCCGGCGTGTCGCCCGAAATCGCCACGTCAAGCGCGATGCCTACATCGGGCCGCACCATCTGTGCCAACGTTTGCGCGCCGCGAAGCCCCACTTCTTCCTGCACCGTCGCGCCCGCGTACAGGGTATTAGGGTGGTCGTCGCCCAGGTGCCGGAGGGTCTCGATTGCGAGCGCGCAGCCGAACCGGTTGTCCCAGGCCTTGGCGAGCAGCATGTTCTCGTTGGAGAGCACCGTAAAGGGGCAGATGGGCACGGCGAAGTCGCCTGGACGCACGCCCGCCTCTATCGCGTCCTCCTTGCTGGTGACGCCGATGTCGATGAACATGTCTTCTTTCTGGGTCATCTTTTTACGCTCATCGGCGGGCAGCAGATGGGGCGGCTTGGAGCCAAAGACGCCCACGATGTCGCCCTTGTGCGTCCTGATGAGCACGCGCTGGGCGAGCATCACCTGCTCCCACCAACCGCCGAGCGTCTGGAACTTGAGGTAGCCGTTGTCGTCTATCATCTTGATGAGGAAACCGACCTCGTCCATGTGCCCCGCCATAAGCACCCGTGGCGCGCTGTCGGGGGTCACACCCTGCCCGCTCTTGTAGGCCACAATCGAGCCTAGCTTGTCGGTGACGACTTCTCCCAATGGAGCCAGGTACCGGGACATGATCTCGCGTACAGGGCCTTCTTGCCCTGGCACGCCTGGGGCTTCAGTCAGTTCCTTGAACATCTCCAACAGTTCATTCATATCGAGATTGAGTCCTCCATCGTAGGGGTTGAGCGGCGTTCGTACGAGGGCACACGCACTTGAACGCTAAGTATGCGGGTTAGCCGAGTTTGGTACCGCAAAGGCGGCAGTAATACGCCCCGCCCTCGCGCTGGTCAGGCATGCCGGTAATCCAGAGGTCGCAGTTAGCGCAGCGATAAGATAGGGCGCGAGGGCCGGGTGCCCCATCAGGCGAAGTGGGAGGAGGCTTCACAATTTCCTTCAGTTGCTCGCGGGTGGTAGCGCCAAGCACGCGAGCGGCCCTGACTTCGCCGCCGTCCACCACCAGGCCAAGGGCCATACCGGGTGCAATCAAATGCCGCTGTGTCAGATTGTCAAACAGGTGCTCGGGTATGATGAAGCTGGCGAAAGTCTCAGGAGCCGACTGCGGGTGAGCATCGAGCGTGACCGTCTCGCCACCGAAGAAGCCGCCGAAGTTGAGAACATCGGTCACAATATAGGTGACGTACTGGTCGTCCGAGTAAGTCTGCGCCGACTGACCCTCAGCCATGAATAATTCTCCTCATGTGTGATGTGCCGTGTAGGTGGTAGCAAAGTAACCATGAATTATAACACAGTCGGAAGATGGACGATGGTTGCAGTGGTTAGTGGTTGATAGGAATGCCGGACCAACTATTATCATCTTGGCGCGCCGTTGGCGTTTGCATCTACGTGTCCTATCGTTCACCGACCCTGATATGTCTCTGAAATCGCTTGACTCCCTATGTAGCACGTTGTATAGTAACCTCACGGTAGGTCTAAATACTTAGCGCCCTCATCACCTGCCCTTATCGACGGCAATCTGGAGGGCGATAGGATAGTATGAAGAACCGAGCTGTATCCCCCCGGCCTCATATGACGAGGTCCATTTTCGCGTGCGTCGCGACATGTGTGCTACTCCTCATGACGGTAACGGGCCCAGCAGTGGGCGCAGGTGCCGGACAACCGGCAGCGCCGGCTTGGGCAACTTCAGCCCACTCCATTCTTGCACAGGCAGACCAAGATCTTTGTAAGCTCCTGCCCTCAGGACCCGGCTGGACCGTGTTTCCCACTAGCTCTACGACGAGCTGTACCGCTAGGTCGTCAGACGTCAATCCAATTGCCAGTATAAGCATCGAAAAGGAGTCCTCCCCACAACGCGCCCTCGAAGTCATGGAAGCGCTGCACACGAACGGACTTACCTTGCAACAGGTGTGGACACCTCAGCCGGGGCTTGGAGACAAAGCCTACAAGTGGGAGGGACCCTTTGGTAGGGGCTTCGTTTTCGTGCGCGGCACCTACTTCGCGGGCGGAGAAGTAGGTCATACCAACCCTCCTGCAGACCCGGAGGTATTGCTTGCCAAGCTCAAGGAGATTGACGGCAAGCTTGGTGGTCCCACGACCCCGCCTACCACAGGTGTGTTGCGGGCCGTCGTCACGCAGATAAAGACCTCGTGGTTCGGCAAGGACCCGGTTCTCAGCAGCCAGACAGGTCGCGCCGTACCAAAGGTCGAAGTGGGAACTCAGCTTTTCGACCTCGACAGGATCAGTACAGGGAGCGCTACGATAACGCTGAGCTGGCGCTTCGGGGACGGGAGTCAGGCTGGAGTCGTTACATTAGGACCCGAAAGCTCAATGATAGTTCGGCCCTCAAAAAATCCAAGCGGGACAACTAAGTACGTAGTTTCTTGGGCCGAAATGCTGAGCGGTCTTGCGACTTTCTTCTTCCCCAAGCCCGATACAGTTGACTTCAAATTTCAGGCAAGCAGTCATTCTGTGATAGCTGCAATTAAAGGTACAACCTTCAGCCTCGGCTACGATGATAAAACGGATACCAGCACGGTGCGGCTGGTAGAGGGCGTGGTGGACGTCACTCCGACCAATACCTCGCTGGCAGGGGTCCAGCTCCTCGCAGGTACCCAGGTGAAAGTCACCTCCAGCACTATAAGCCCGGTGACGCCCTATGTGCCGGTGCCGGGTGAGGGCGGGAGGTTGTTCCCTGAGACGAACAATCTCCTGAGCGGCATTTTCTTTGACTACTGGTACACACACGGCGGGTTGGCGCAGCAAGGTCTCCCTCTGTCCGAAGGGATGAGGGAGAAGAGCGACCTCAACGGGCAGACGTATACTGTGCAGTACTTCGAGCGGGCGGTGTTCGAGTACCACCCTGAGTTCGCCCCTCCCAACAATGTGCTCCTCTCCCAGCTTGGCACCTTCCAGTACAAGCGCAAGTACCCCAACGGCGCTCCCGGCCAAAGGCCGAATACTACAGCAGGTGCGCGCCTCTTCCCAGAGACTGGCAGGACTGTCGGTGGGAAGTTCCTCGACTACTGGAACAAGAACGGGGGCCTGGCACAGCAGGGTCTCCCGCTGTCCGATGAGTTTGTAGAGGTGAGCGATACCGACGGTAAGCCTTACCTTGTACAGTACTTCGAGCGGGCGGTGTTTGAGATGCACCCTGAGTTCGCCCCTCCCAACAATGTGCTCCTCTCACTGCTTGGCGCCTTCCAGTACAACCAGAAGTACGGCGGCGGAGGCGGGCAGCCACCTCCCCCTGGAGCGACACCCACCACGACGGGCGGCGGAGGCGGCACAAACTGTTCTGACACCGTAAACCTGGCGGCAGCCTCAAACGGAGCGAGAATTTGGACTTGGTCCACAGGGACCGGGGCCGAGAAGGTGATAGATGGCAATCCCAATACCAGCTGGGTTAGCGGCCCAGCAGCCATCACCAACCAGTATGTCGTCGTGGCCCTGCCGCAGAACAAGGTCTACACCATCAACCGCGTCCGCATCAACCCCGGTGTCAATCCGGGCGACCCACAAGATGCTGGCGTGAGAGAATTCGAGATCCGAGTCTCTACAGAGTCGGTCGAGGCACCTGGTCTCAAGACCATTTTCAAAGGCACCATACCGAGCAGCCAGAACTCTCCTTTCGAGTTCTCCTTCCCGCCTGTGCAAGCAAAGCTTGTGGGTATCTTTGGAATGTCGACCTTCGGCAGTAAGAGCACAATGGAGATAGCCGAATTGGAGGTGTACGCCTACTCCGCCACTCCCACCTCCAACTGCGGTGGAGGCGGTGGAGGTAACCCACCTCCTGCCACGCCTGTACCTCCTCCGCCCGGACAGCCGACCGCCACTCAGGTGCCAAGCGGCCCATGCGCGAACGTCCCAGCGTCTCAGAACATGAACATCACCCCATCTAATTGCGCGAAGGCTGGGTCCACCTTCAACTTTGAGGGGTTCGGCTTCAACGCGAACGAGAAGGTAGGTGTATATGCTACCGGGCCTGATGGGAATGTAATAGGAGCGCCGTTCCAGGTAACTGCCGACGCTAACGGGGTGACCAGCGGAACCAATGGTGTGAGGTTGGAAACTTCGGCCAACTCGCCCCAGGGCGTATGGGCACTCACCATGGAAGGCGTAAGCTCTCACAAGAAGGCTATCGGCTACATCAAGCTAATTGCGCCTTAGCACGTACATACACAAAGAACGAGAAGAGGAGATGGCAGAAACCGTCTCCTCTTCTCGTTCCGCCCTCACCATCGTCCTTCGTGCATCGTCCTCTAGCCAGATTACCGCCGCAGTGTTATATTTGGAGCACTATCGACACTGAAGCTGACGTGGGGTGTAGCATGCAAACCGTTACCCAGGGCACAAGCAACCTCGACCCGCACCGCGACCTGCTTTCGTACCGCGACGAGTTTCCAATCCTGAGCAAGAAGACTTTCCTCAACACCTGCTCGCTGGGGGCGCTTTCGAAGCGTTCCAGGGCCAACGTCGGGGAGTTCCTGGACCTGTGGGACGAATATGGGGCCTCGGCGTGGTATGGCATGTGGGTGAGCAAGCTGGCCGAGTTGCGGCAGGCGTACGGGCGCACCATCAACGCCGCGCCGGAGCGTATCGCGCTCATGCCCTCAATCTCGGTGGCAGTGGCTGGGGTCTCCAGCGGCCTTGACTTCAGCAAGCGCAAGAAGGTGGTCATGGCCGACCTGGACTTCCCCACCCTGGGGCATGGCTTCCTCGCAAAGGGGCAGCAGGGCGTACACGTGGAGTTTGTGCGCAGCCCCGACCGCGTGACTGTGCCGCTGGAACTGTTCGAGGCGGCCATTGACGAGGATACCGCCCTGGTCACCACCTCCCACGTCTATTTCACCAGCGGGGCGATACAGGACATTAAGACGCTGGCGCGAATCGCCCACGAACGGGGTGCGATGATACTGGTGGACGCCTACCAGGGCACCGGCCACCTACCAACCGATGTGAACGACCTCGATGTAGACTTCTATATGTCGGGTAGCCTTAAATGGTTGCTGGGCGGCCCCGGCATTACCTTCCTGTACGCCAGCGAGCCTGCATGCTTGCAAGAGCCGACCATAGCCGGTTGGTGGGGCATGGGCAACATGTTCGACTTCGATGTTACATCGCTACAATTCCGCTCCGAGGCCGCCCGCTACGAACTGGGCACCCCTAGCATGGCCGCCGCCTATGCCGCACTTGGTGGCTGCTCCATCGTCAACGAAATAGGCTCCGAGCGCATACGTGAGCGCGACATGGCCCTCACAGAAGACCTCATCAGCCGGGCGCTGGAGGCCGGGTTCACGCCCCGTGTGGCCCCGACGCCGGAACAGCGTACGCCCATCGTGCTGCTCGACTTCGACGAACCCAAGCCCATAGTGGCAGCCCTCGCCAGGCAAGGCATCGTCGTGGACTATCGCCCCGGGGCCGTGCGCATCTCGCCCTACTTCTACAACACTATCGAAGAGAACGAGATCGTCATCCAAGCCATCAAGGCAGCTACTCGGTGAGACTCCAACTCCATTGAGCGCCGGAGGGCACGTTTCACGGACGCACTTGCACCCTGCGGCACCTCTGCTCCATGACCAACTCCCCTGAAGAACTTTCCAGTTCGGCTCCGCAACGCATAGCGCAGGCACTGCCGGAAGGCGTCCGGCTGCCACTTAAGCATGTCGCGGCCCTAGCAGAGGCTCACGGAGATGCCATCTACCTTGTCGGCGGGTTCGTGCGCGATGCCTTGTTGGGCATTCCCCAGAAGGACATCGACCTCACCGTGATAGGGGATGGAGTCATCCTGGCGAAGATGCTGGCCGCGGAGCTTGGCACAGAGGTAGAGGTGGCGGACCGTTTCGGCACAGCAACCGTGTCTCTCAGCGGTGGATTGGACCTCGATTTCGTCACCGCCCGCAAGGAGAGCTACCCTGCTCCCGGTGCCCTCCCGGTGGTGCAACCCGGCACTCTGGAGGACGACCTTGCGCGCCGCGACTTCACTATCAACGCCCTCGCGGTGCCACTTACGCTGAAAGGCTTCGGCCAACTCGTGGATCAACACGGGGGCGTCGCAGACCTGGTAGCGCGGTTGGTGCGCGTGCTGCACCCCCATAGCTTCGAGGATGACCCCACCCGCATCTTCCGCGCGGTCCGCTACGCCGAGAGGCTCAGCTTCAAGATCGAGCGCGACACGTTGGAGCTAATGCTGAGGGCGGTGCGGGACGGTGCCCTAGCCACACTTTCGACTGAGCGCGCGGTCAGGGAGTTGCTGCTCATCATGGAAGAGCCGCGTGCTGAGGCAATGCTCGCAACGCTCGATAGGCTGGGAGTCCTCTCGTCGGTCCATCCCGGCCTTGCCTGGGCTTACCCGCCGGGGCGCATCAGGCTCGTAGACGAGGAGCGACTGACACCCGGCCAAAGGCGAGACGCCTATCTGGCGACAATCGCTGCCGAGTACGCCCGCGACCCCGAAGAAGTTGAGGCCCTGGCCCGCTGGTTGCGCCTGCCCTCACCCCTCGTGCGCCTGATGAGAGATGCAGCCGTGCTTGCCGGTCTATGGCCGCGTCTCGGCGAGGAAGGCCTGAAGCCCTCTGATGTCTACAGCCTGCTGAATGGACTGGATGATGCGGCATTGCAAGCCTATAGGCGGCTCGAGGCGCTGAAGGCTAATACGGTAGGCTGGGCGCGGTTTGAGGAGTTCATGTCCCGCACCAGGGGACTTAAAACCCACTTGACCGGAGATTATCTGCGCGCGCTTGGCATCAAAGAAGGGCCTGTGTACAAAGAGGCAATGAAGGCGTTGCACAATGCGGTGCTGGATGGGGCCGTAACCGGGAGAACAGAGGAAGAGGAGTTCTTGCGAGGCTGGCTGCGCGAGAGGGGTTTACCTGAGGAGAGCTAAGTAGAGGGGCGGCGCACCGGCAACATGGAAGTCGCAGAACGAGCCGCCCCTCATAAGACCTGAAGATTGGAACAAATGCAAGCTACTTCTTGGCTGTCTTCTCAGACTTGGTAGCGACTTGTTTCTTCTTCTTGTCATTGTTCTTGGGACTTTTGTCGCCCATATGCCAATTCCCCCTTTCGTAGAGTCGGGCGGGAACCCCGTGGAGAACTTATATCATGCCCTGCGCCCGCTGTCAATGGGACGCCAGATGTAAATCACGGCTGTGTCAAACTATAGAAGCTCCATGCAATCCCAGTCCTCGAAAGCTGCCATCAAGCAGCTTAGCTTCGGGCGCCAATAAGCTTCGGACGAGCCGTGCTGTTGGTCCCATATCGGGTGCAGCAAGTTCAGCGCTATCGAGACGCGGTAGTCGAGCAGAAGCTGATCGAAGCTGTCGTTGGCAACACCAGCTTCCTGAAGGCGTTCGTGATAACGCTTTAGTGCTGCGAGTTCTCTACCGCCTTCTGCCCGCTGCTCCCGCGTCCAGAAGGTCGTGAACATGTACATCAAATCGAAGGCGGGCAAGAAGGCGTTTATGCTGTCCAGGTCTATCATGTGCGTTCGCCCTTCGTCAGGGCGGTTCGGGCACAGGAACTGAATGAAGTAACAGTCGCCATTAATAAGAGTCAGCGCCCGCCGAGCAGGGATGCGGTCTGCGATATAACGGTCCCATAAATTAGGCAGCCGCGAGTGGACTTCCCGCAGCATGCGGACCAACGACTGGTCTAGACTCCCTCCCACCACTTCCACGAACGCTGCCAGTTCTTGGCCCTTTTGCTCAAGCCGCGCCTCCCAGCCCTCTTTCGAGGCAAAGTCCGGGGCGACCGCCGCAAACCCGGTGCCGAGCAGCGGGTGCTCCCACCAATAAGCGTGAAACTCGGCGACGGTATCCACGATCTGCTGCAAATACACCGCTTCAGGGACGACTTCGAGCGCGCGGAACTGGGCAATCGTGAACGGCGTGAAGTGCGTCTCCGACAGGTCGGCCAGCAGCACGTGGGAATCGCCTGTGGCCTCATCGTATTCGGAGCTAAAGCACTGCACCAGCACCGGCAGGTCCACGCCGTTGGAGCGCACGTACCTATAGAACGCCGCTTCTTCTCTGCCCCAGTTGTCGCCCTTCAGCTTGAGGAACAGCCGGGAAGGTGCACCGGAGGCATCGCCCCTGTAAGTCAGCCGAAGGCGGTACGCCCTTGAATTCCACACATCCTCCCGCGGCGCAATGTGAACCTCAGTAACTTCGCCAAGACCTAGCACACCCTCCTGCCTCAGAAGCGTAGTCAGCCAATCCGGTGTAATCTGCTCAGCAGCCGTGATCATTGTGGTGATTTCCTTTTGGGACGTGAACTATCTGGATTATACATGCCCCCACTCACGAGGGCCTATCCCTTCCGCGATAGTTTGACTGCCTCGACCGCGCTTCCTTATAATTGCATTTAGCTGTCCCATCTCCGCAATCCTCCTAGAACTGAGTCCCTCTTGAGCAAACCACGTTTAGCTTCACGCATCCCCCTTCTCGTTTCATTAGCCCTTCTCTTATCCTTGCTACCCCAGGGTGGCGTTTCCCCTGCGTCTGCCGGCATCGTAGCCACTCCCCTGCCCAACCGCTCCTTCTTCGGCATGAACCTGTACGTCACGGGCCTGGAGCGCAGTAAGGAGGAGCGAATCAACGTCCTGAACTCCGCCGCCGACCTGGGCGTCAAGTGGAGCCGCGAAGAGATGTCCTGGGCCAACCTGGAGCCTTACGAGAAAGGCGTCTACAACTGGAAGGCCTACGACCCCTGGATCGACGAGCTGGTCAAGCGGGACATTCGCGTGATTGGCGCGATCCAGACCAGCCCCGCCTGGGCCTCCGGCGTGCCGCAGGATTCGGTGCCCGACTGGTACTGGTACACCCCGCGCAACCCGCAGGACTTCATCGACTTTGCGGGTGTGGCAGCTGCGCACTACAAGGGCAAGATCGACGTATGGGAAATCTGGAACGAAGAGGATGTCGAGATGACCTTCAAGTGCCATGCTTGCGACCGGGTCAAGGTCTATGCCGACATGCTGGCGGGTAGCTACGCCGCGATAAAGCAGGCCAACCCCGAAGCGACCGTGCTGGTTGGCGGCCTCTCCATCCACGACCGCAACAACGCGGGCATGGCTTTCCTGGAGCAGGTGGTCGCGGCTTCCGGCGGCAAGCTCAACTTTGACGTGCTGTCCATACACCCCTACATGCCCGACCGCCCTCCGGAAAGCACCGACCCCAAGACCGTCGTGCAGAACTTCCCCTACCGCCTCGACATGAGCTACAAGTGGCTGCAGGACCACGGCGCACCCAACAAGGAAATCTGGGTCACCGAGACCGGCTATTCTACCTGCAGCCCCTGCGGCAACCTGGGCGTGAGCGAGGAGGAGCAGGCGAGGCGGCTGGTGCGAATGTACGCCCTTGCGATGTCAGCGCCCAACGTGACCAACTTCACTTACTTCCAGATGAAGGACAAGTTCAACCACCCGCCCGGCGATATGTTCGGCAACATGGCGATCATGCGCAACGACCTGAGCCAGAAGCCTGCCTACGTCGCCTACCGCGTGATGTCGCACACGCTGGAGGGTGCTACCTTCACGGGCCAGGGTCCACTCATGAGGGCGGTGCAGAACCGCTGGCAGCCTCAGTTCGACCGCTACCACTACAGGTTCACGAAAGCGGGCAAGAACATCGGCGTCATCTGGAAGTTGGGCCAGCCGGAGACCGTCACGATGCCACTGACGCAGCCGAACGTAGAGGTACTGTCCTCGCAAGGCGACAAGCTGGACGTGCAGATCAACAATGGCGCTATTACGCTGCACATCAGCGAAGACCCCATCTACGTAGTCGAGTCGAACGCGGCCCCGAGCACCACGCTGGACCCTTCGGTGGACGCTACGTCACCCACCGGCTTCCGCGCCTCGTTACGGTTCCAACCTTACTGGCAGAACAACGGCGGGCTTCCGCTGTTCGGCTACCCCATCGGCGGCGAGCGCAACGAGACCAACCCGATTGACGGTAAGCAGTACGTCGTGCAGTGGTTCGAGCGCGCCCGCTTCGAGTACCACCCTGAGTACGCGGGCACTCCGTACGAGGTGCAGCTTGGCCTGCTGGGAGTTGAGCTTATGAAGGGACGTGCCTTCCCACCAATAGCCCCTCCGCGCAACGTCGAAGCGCAGTGCTTCAAGGAGACCGGACACTGCACCTGGGGTAAGTTCCTGGAGCGCTGGCGCAAGCTGGGCCTGGCGGTGGTGGGCATGCCTCTCTCCGACCAGTTCGAGGAGCGCAGCACGGACGGCAAGGCTTACATCGTCCAGTACTTCGAGCGCGAACGCTTCGAGTACCACCCTGAGAACCAGCCACCATACGACGTGCTGCTTGGGCTTCTCGGCAGGCAGTTATATAAGCCATGAGGGCTGAAACGTGAAACGTGACATGCTGATAGGCGTCTTGTCTGACACGCATGGGACTCTTCACCCTCGACTGCTTGAGGTATTCCGGCAGGCAGGGGTAGAGCGTATCTTGCACGCCGGCGATGTCGGTAGTGGGCGTGTGCTAGCGGAGTTAGAGGCTGTGGCTCCGGTGCTGGCGGTAAGGGGCAATATCGACGTGCGGGACGACGTAGCGGGCTTGCCGGAGGAAGTGCGCTTCACTGCTGAGGGTGTAGAATTCTACATGACCCACATCGGCGGCAAGCCCGTCGATTGGCTACCTCTCGTACCGGAGCCCAGGCCAGCCGTCGCTATCTGTGGGCACAGCCACATACCCCTGTTGCAGGAATTAGGTGGCGTGCTCTTTTTGAACCCCGGTGCCGCAGGTACCAGGCCGCGCTTTGGCCGGGAGCTTACGGCTGCTCTCCTGCACGTGGAAGCTGGGAAGGCAAGGGCGGAGATTATCACATTATGACAAGTGAGAACCAGGCAAATGAAGGTCCCAGGGCCGTTGTGTGGGACTTAGACGGAGTGCTGGTGGACAGCGCGGAGGCGCACAATGCCTCGTGGCAGGTCATGTCCGAGAGGTTCGGCGTGGCCTACGACCGCGAACGAGACTTCCGCAACATCTTCGGCAAGCACAACACTGATATCATAAACATGCTGTGGCAGGTCACCGACCCGGCTCGTGTAGCGGAGATGGCCGACGCCAAGGAGACCGCCTTCAGGAGCGAGGCCACCCAGTTGAAGGCGCTACCAGGCGTGATGCAGCTAGTGCAGGAGCTTGCGCGGCGCGGGTGGAAGCAGGCTATCGGCTCGTCCGCCCCGATGCAAAACATACGTGTGCTGCTCGAAGCGACGGGAGTTGGGCCATACATGCAAGCCATAGCCTCAGGCGACGATGTGACGGCAGGCAAGCCCGACCCGCAGGTCTTCCTGATAGCCTTCGAGCGGCTGGGCGTGTCGCCTCGTAACGGCGTGGTCATAGAAGACGCTCCGGCGGGCATCCAGGCGGGCGTAAGTGCGGATGCTGCCACGCTGGGTGTGACTACAACCCAGACCGTGGAGGCGCTTCAAGCGGCAGGTGCGAACCGCGTAGTCTCAAGCCTTGCCGATATCAGTGTGGAAGACTTGGAGGCGTTGGTCAGGCTGCATCAGGACAAGAATTGAGTCTCCGGGGATTGCGGCGCATAGAGTGGGGTGTGCCAAGTCACATCCTGTAGCAATAGCCGCGACCATCCCCCTTCCTTGTCATTCCGAACGGAGTGAGGAATCAGGTGGCAGTCGTTCGCTGTCGCAATCGAGGAGCGACGGCGGCAGTGCCACAATAGTGCTCAAATGCCACTTCATCCCTGTCTACCTGATTCCTCACTGCGTTCGGAATGACAAAGCCACCTTTTGTCTCGGTTAGCGGTCTACATCAACCTCCGGACGCGCTACAAAAAGCATCCTGCTGCTACCCTCGCCGAACTCGCCCAGCTCATAGTCGCCGTAGAGGTGCTCCACCCTGAAGCCTGCCTGCCGCAACAGTAGCTCCATCTCGTAGCGACCGGTCCACTTAAACTGGGTCGTTTCTGACAGGCGGGTCAGAGAACCGTCGGCAAGCTCCAGATCGTAGAGCATGGTAACGTGGTGCATCTGCGATGAATAGTCGAGCGTGCCGGTAACGAACTTGTGGAGGACAGACCCGGTTGCGCCGTCCGGGAAGCTCCCCTGGTGAATCACTTCACCATCGCGGGGCACCAGATACTCCGGCCAGGGCGGCGTGAGGTCCAGCACCAGCAGTCCGTGCGGCCAAACCAGCGGTCGAGCGCCCTGCAGGACTCTTAATTGGTCCGTGGTGGAGGGGAGATAACTGAAGGTGTTGAGTGCGCAAAAGGTCAGCGCATAATGCTCGCTCGGCAGGCCGTACAACTCTCTCATGTCGAGGCGCACGGGGCTAATCCGGTCTCTCACGCCTAGCTTCTCTGCGGTGCGCTCGCAGACCTCAAGCATCCCAGGAGACACGTCCACGGCCGTTACGTTGAAGCCCGCCTCAGCCAGTGTCACCGCTACCCTGCCCGTGCCACACCCAAGCTCCAGAACCGCCTCGTCATGAGCCAGTGAACACCACTCCGCCAGTTGGAGGTAGAAGTCCAGGTCGTCGCGATAGTCGCGGTATTCCAAGTCGTAGTAGCGCGCCAACAAGCGGTCGCGCCGGGCCTCGTCACCGTGCATAGCGAAACTCCGTTTAGGACGATGGACAATAGACACGCTGCTATCGTCCATCGTCTTTCGTCCATCGTCCCCTACTTAGCGCAACGTCGAGGGTAGAATGTGCAACTGGCTGCGGTACTTGGCAACGGTGCGGCGGGCTATGCGGATGCCCCGGTCTTTGAGACGGGCTACTATTTCGCGGTCGGCCATCGGCTTGCCTTCCTGCTCAATGATTTCCTTGATCACGTCCTTGACGCTCAGGGAGGCGGTGAAGAAGTCGGAGAAAGGTACCACCTGGCGGTTGGGCAGCATGATGTACTTGCCAGCCGTGGCGCGGCTCACCGTCGACTCGTGGAGGCCAGTCACCTCGGCTATCTGGGCGCGGGTGAGGGGGCGCAGGTGCCTCACGCCGTTGCGCAAGAAATCCTCCTGGTACTCAACCAGGGCATTGGCGATCTTGGTCAGGGTCTCGCGGCGCTGCTTGATATTCGAGATGAAGAGCTTGGTGCGCGACACGTACTGCTGTATGTGCCGCTTGTCGTCGTCGGAAATGGCGTTCGATTTGCTGCGCAGGTCAGATGCCATCTGGCTGTAGAGGGGGTTGAGCCGCATAAAGAACCGGCGCGACTCCGACACCTCCACCTCTAGCCTGCCATCAACCTCCCGGATCATCACGTCGGGCGAAACGTACTGTGCCCTCGACACCTTGCCCCAGGTCTGCACGTCGTCCTCGGACCAGAGGACCGGGTACGGGGTTAGGTTGTTGCGGATATACTCGCGCGACTCTTCCACCTCGTCCAGCGTGATACCGAGTTTCTGGGCGATTTG
>JAXDKH010000296.1:0-5546 GCA_034667185.1 Chloroflexia bacterium
CACCGTTATTCGCCGAGCGACCTTCATATTCTCTTTGTCATTCCGAGCGAAGTGAGGAATCAGGTGAGTAGGGATGAAGTGGATTGCGGCACAAGAGTGGCCTAGCGACCCTTATTCCTACATTGCCACAGAGAACGACAGCCACCTGATCCTTCGCTACGCTCAGGATGACAAGAGCCCTCCGCCACCTACTTCACTCCCTTCACATTCTTGTCTATGAAATTGAGGAACTGTGTGGCGACACCGCCGCGCCAGGCACGGTCGCTGAACAGGTGGTTCTCTCCTTTTAGCGGCACGAAGGTGATATCTATGCCCGCCGCCTTCATGAGGTCTGCCGAGCGCTGCGACCACTCGAAGGGCGTGTTCGTATCGCCTGTGCCGTGGAAGGAGAGCACCGGCCCTTTGGTGACCGCCTCATCGAAGCTCGGGCCGACCGATAGACCCTCGTAGAAGACGGGGTTGTCCTCCGGGAAGCCGTGCCGCGCCTTGATGCTGCTCGCCTGGTCGGTTCTCGGGCGCATCCAGCGGTTGAAGTTGTCCGCGAAATCGGGCGAAGTGGCGGCGAAGAGCACGAACGCCTTGATGTCGGGGTTACGCTGCGACACGAGCGCCATCATGCTCACCTGCCCGCCGTTCGAGTGCCCCCAGTAGCCGATGCGCGTCTTATCCAGGTATGGTAGATTGGAGCGCTTCACGGCGTCCACCAGGTTGAGCGAATCGTCAGCCCAACCGTACGCGGTGAGGTTCTGTTCGGCGTTCTCGTCCTTGTCGGAGGAAGCGTAGTTGCGGAAGTCGGGGTGGATAGCCACGTAGCCATTGGAGGCCACGAAGGGTGATTCCCTCCGCGAGTCCATGCCGGTGACGTACTCCTCGACCGGGATGAAGCCGTGGTTCATAATCATCACCGGGAACGGCCCTTTCCCCTTCGGCACGTACATCTGCCCGCTGATGCGCAGGTTGCCACTCCTGTAGGAAATGCCGTACTGGGTATAGGCCGAGGTCTCGTTCGTGGTCCGCTCCACGTGCAAGTCGCCGCCCCAACGCTTCATCCCCTGTAAGGCGTCAATAGACACCGGGTAGGGAGATGCCGCGGGTGCCGGCGCGTTGCCGTAGGTACGAGTGTAAAACTCGCGGCCCAGCAGACCAAGCTGTATCTCGCTGGCCGTGCCCTTCGCCTCCGGGTGGTGCTCCAGCCTGTTGCGCTCGAAGTACTGCACGGTGTAGGTCTTGCCGTCGGTAGGGCTTTTCTCGCTGAAGGCTTCTGAGACGGGGAAGCCAAACACTGGAAGACCGCCGCTATGCTGCCAGTACGACAGGAACGGCTCCTTCAGCGTGTGACCACTCTCCCTGAACCACGTGCCGCTCAACGGCTGGCTCACGCGCCTGAAAGCAGCCTCGCTCCGCCCCGCCACCAACTGGTTGCCCAGGAGGCTTAGTTGCACCTCGTACGGCGTGTCGCGGTTCTCCTCGTGTAGCTCGAAGCGGGCGCGCTCGGTGTACTGCACCGTGCGGCCGCTCTCTTCAAGCTCGTCGGTGATGGGGTAGCCGAACTGGGCCACACCACCGTTGTTCTGCCAGTAGCCGAGGAAGACCCCATGCAGGCAGCGCCCGGTCTGCGCGAAGCATTTCTCGCCGCCGGTGAGCCGCACGATAGCTTTAGGGGTAGCAGCCGCCCGCGCGGGTTGCGAGGTCGCATGGAGAGGTAGAATGACCGAAATCAGGAGGAAAGTGGCGACCGCGACGAGGCGCGCGGGTTTTGCTGGCATGATCGTGCTCCGGGGTTTGTGTAGTTGTAAGGGGCCACGGTCTAAGTGGAGTATACGGGGAAGGTTTCGGTTAAGGCAAAAAGGACGCTGTAGGGAGCGTCCCTTTGATGCTTGGATTGGTGCGCCAGAAGGGATTCGAACCCTTACGCCTTGCGGCACTAGCTCCTAAGGCTAGCGCGTCTGCCGTTCCGCCACTGACGCATAGTGCATGCTAAATTATAACCAATTTCTACAGGTCGAGACAAGGTATTAACGTGCGGCAGGGTTGATGCACGGTCGGCATAAGACGCCTAGCCATGTACCGATCAAAGGCACAGGTTGCAAAGGACGACGCCCGGCGAATGAATTCGCGGGCTACACATTACGAAGTCTGCTCTGCGGCAGACTGGTTCATCCTTGAGAGCCTCGTAAGACCTTATGAGATGTAACAGTCCCCGAAGGGGGACTTTGGCAAACGGTAGCCCGCGAATTCATTCGCCGGGCGTCGGCTGGCTACCGTGGAGAGATTCGACCGTGCGTCGATTTAACGGACCCCGTGCGGTGCGCAGAACGTGACGCCCTCCCCGCCTCTTACTTATAATGTCCCCATGCCAGACGACACCGACGCCGCACAACAGCCCACCCTCACCACCGACCAACAATCCGCACTAACCGAGCGCGAGGACATCCAGGAGATGGCCGCCGCGCTGGAGGCCCTGCTCTTCACCGCGCCCGAACCCGTTCCGGTATCCGACCTGCGCCGAGCCTTACAGGTGCGCCAGCCCACGTTGGAGCGCGTGGTAGAGTTCCTGGGGAAGAGCCTTTCTGAAGGGAAGAGGGGACTGCGGCTCCAGCGGCATAACGACATGCTCCGGCTGGTTACGGCCCCTGAAACGGCGCTTTACATCGAAAAGCTGAAGGGGGCGCAGGCCACCCAGAGGCTATCGGACGCCGCCCTGGAGACCCTGGCCCTTATCGCCTACACGCAGCCCACAACCCGGCCCCAGATAGAGGCCATCAGGGGGGTGGACTGTAGCGGCGTAGTTAACACGCTCATGCAGAGAGGGTTGGTGGTCGAAGTAGGTCGCCTGGATACGGTGGGGCACCCTATTCTTTACGGCACCACGCTGGCCTTCTTGCAGCACTTCGGCCTGGAGAGGCCCGACCAGCTACCTTCGGTGATTGGGCTGCCTTTTCGCAGCGGAGAAACGAAAGAGGCGGAGGGAGAATGGGCAGCGAAGGACGAGACCCCTACGCCAGATCGTAGTCCTGGCTCACCTGGTCCATCAACATCACATCCGCCTGAGGGAGAGGGCCCGTAGTCTTGAGGGCCTGCTCTACCTGCCAGTCGGACACCGAGCGACGACGCTCCTCCCACTTGACCAGCTCGTCCTGGAGCCCCCGCCCTATCACCGAGTCGTCCTTGACCTCGTCCACTTCCATCTCGATGATAGCCATCGACAGCGGAATGCCCTCCAGGCTCTCCGACAGCACGCGCGCCCGGCCTCTTATGCCCATCGTCATCGCGCCGCCCAGCAGGGAGATCATCACGTGCTCGTTGTTCAGGATGTTACGATAGGTATTGACCTCGCGGGAGATTGCAAGCCTAATCACCGAGGGGTTGAGCGCCACCACCCACGACACGGGGCACGTATCGGGGCGGCCCTGCTCGTCAACGGTGGCGAGCACCACCAGCCTGCCCACTTGCAGGTACTTCATCGCCCGGTCAGGTAAACGGTTGCCAAGTATCAGGCTCATGTGGGCCTCCTGTGGGCGGATTTGGAAATTGGAATTTCGAATTGCGAATTTGTTGGATACCTTCTAAATTCGAATTTCGAAATTCCAATTTCCAAATTACGTCCCCACCATCGTCCTGTTGCCGCTTCTAAGTTCTGCCACGCAGGCTGTCAATACGTCGAGGGCGTATTCTATGTCCTCCGGAGAGTTGTCTATGCCTACGGTGAGGCGGAGGCTACCTTGTGCCAGTTCTCTCGGTATGCCCAGGGCGCGGAGCACGTGGCTCGGCTCGGTCGAACCGGAGGCGCAGGCGGCCCCGCTCGAGGCCCCAATGCCGCGCATATCCAGCTTCAGCAGCATCGTCTCGCCCTCGACACCTTCTATGCAGAAATTGGCGTTGTTTGGCAGGCGCTCGTTGGGGTGCCCCATCGGGTGCACGTCCGGGATTTTCTGCAAGATTCCAGCCATTAGCCGGTCGCGCAGCCCCTTTGTATAGGAAACCTCGCTAGCCAGGTTCTGGTGCGTCCGAGTGAGCGCCGCCCCAAGCCCCACTATGCCCGGCACGTTCTCGGTGGAGGCGCGCCGCCTTGCCTCCTGGGAGCCGCCATGCTGTATCGACTGAATGGGGGTGTTGGCCTTGATGTAGAGCACGCCCACGCCCTTGGGACCGTAGAACTTGTGGGCCGACAGCGACAGCAGGTCCGCCCCCAGCTTAGCCACATTGATGTCCAGGTAAGCTCCCGCCTGCACCGCGTCAGTGTGGAACAGGGCACCGTGCTCGTGGGCTATCGCGGCTATCGCGGCGATGGGCTGGATAGTGCCGATCTCGTTGTTGGCGTACATGACGCTTACCAGCACCGTATCGGGACGCATAGCGTGGGCCACGGCCTCCGGCGACACCCGCCCGAACTGGTCCACAGGCAGCACAGTGACCTCGAAACCGTGCTTCTCCAGGTCTTCGGCGGAGTGCAAGATTGCGTGGTGCTCGATAGACGAGGTGATGATATGCCCAGGCCCCTCCGAAGGTTGCTTGTTGGGGAAGAGGCCGCGCCGGTAAGCCCAGGCCACACCCTTCATCGCGAAGTTGTCCGACTCGGTGCCACCGGAGGTGAAGACTACCTCGCGGGGGCGGCACCCCAGCACGGAAGCCACCTGGCGTCGCGCGCCCTCAAGCCCCTGGTGCGCTGCCCTGCCCCACGCGTGCACGCTGGAAGGGTTGCCGTAGCGCTCCGTGAAATAGGGGAGCATGGCGTCCAGCACGTCATGATGAACGCTTGTGGTGGCCGCGTGGTCCAGGTAGACTGACCGCTGCGGCAGACCGTTGCTAGATGTGGTACCGTTCGTATGTATGCCCATGATATCTTCGCTGCTCCTGTATATTTGCCGCCGGGTGTTTGAATATTACTGTAGCCATGCGTGCGGACATTAAGCCATTGTTGAAATTATACCACGCGTGGTAGCAGATTAGAACCTGGAGTGCGTGCGGCAATACCACGCACGTACACGAGAGTAATCGGCGGCATCAAGGAGGCATTACGACGGGTCGGGTGCATAGACGCCGAGGGCTAGGGAGTTCCCATGACGGACCACTCACAACCCGGAAGTATCTCGCCGGTGTCGCTAGCTACATAGATTCCGTAAGCCCTGGTAATGGACGCATCATCTCTGGGGTGTGGTCCCAATTCGAAGTACAATACCCAGGCGTCCTCGAACAGTTGATAGTCGCTGTCAGGTCCGCTCGCATCTACGCTGACGTGCTTGCCGGAGAATAGTTTCCCCAACTGCTCACCCGTACTGAAGTTGGTAGTGGGGAAGCGCTTGCGGGCGTATTCCTCGGCCTGTTGGAGGGTTATGCCCGGCGTTGGATTCATGGGTGGCATGTCCTGACGTGACCAGCAGCCATAGCCCTCGGCGGGTGTGACATACGGTCGTGGTGTCGGGGTAACCTGGGGCGGCGTACCGTTGGGGTACCTGTACCTGAACTCAATCAGGCCGAGACGAGCAAATTGCACATCCTCCGGTGGCTTGTTCTCAGGGTGGTATTCGAGCGCGGCCTCCTCGAAG
>JAXDKH010000297.1:0-10249 GCA_034667185.1 Chloroflexia bacterium
GTAGCGGGTGCCCAGCTTGAAGATGTTGCCCACCTCCACCCCGCCTGAGGCCCGTAGCGGACTGCCACACTGCACGCAGGCGTCGCCCTCTTTGGCTGCGGCTATATCCATGACAATGTCGGCGGTATAGTCGCGACCGTAGTTGACGTTCAGCAGGTGGTAGCCCACTTCGTTCGCGCCCGCAACCAGGTTGGGCGACCCCACAACCGCATCGTCAACTACCACAAGCGCGTCTCTCACGCCGATGGGAGAGCCATAGCCCGGCTCCGCACCGATTGCGCGTATCTCCTCCTCGTGGGCGGGGCGCAGTTCGTTGGCCTTCACTGCGTTCGCCAGCTTGGTCTCGTTCAGGTCCATGTCGCCGCGCACTACGGCAAACACGAACCTCTCCACGCTCTCGCTGCCCTCGCTCACCGTCGCCACCATGAACACCGCCTTGGCCGTCCTGGAGGCCTCGATATCCAGGAAACGGGTTAGCTGCTCAATCGTGGTGACGCTGGGCGTGGCTACCTTCTCGACGGGTCTGGCCTGCTCCTCCCCTGGCAAGGGCTTCCTGAACGTGGCAATCTGCCGGTTGGCCCCGTAGCCGCAGTTGTCGCACAGGATAAGCGTGTCCTCGCCCATCGCGGTGAGGTACATGTACTCGTGGGCCAGGCTGCCGCCCATCATGCCGACGTCGGATTGCACGGCTATTACAGGCAGGCCGCACCGCGCGAATATACGGAAGTAGGCGTCATAGTGGGCCTGGTACTGGGCGTCCAACCCCTCCCAACCGGCATCCAGACTGTAGCTGTCGAGCATAGTGAACTCTCGCACCCGCACCAGCCCGGCCCTCGGACGCGGGTCGTCGCGCCACTTGGTCTGGATGTGGTAGATAAGCTGCGGTAGCTGCCGGTACGAGCGCACCTCCCGGCGGACTAGGTCGGCCACCACTTCCTCGTGGGTCATTGCCAGCACCATATCGCGGTCGTTCTTGTCGCGGAAACGCCCCATTTCCGAGCCGATGCCGTACCAGCGACCCGTCTCTTTCCAGATGTCGGCGGGGTGCACCACGGGCATAGTGATCTCCTGCCCGCCGATGCCGTTTATCTCCTCTCGCAAAATCGCCTCAATCTTGCTCATCGAGCGCCGGGCCAGCGGCAAATAGCTGAAGATACCCGCCGCTAGCTGCCGGATGAACCCCGCCCGCAACAGCAGCTTGTGGCTCGCGAACTCAACGTCTGCCGGGGCATCCCGTAGCGTCTGGCTGAACAACTTACTCATGCGCATAATGCAAACACCTCCGCGTGTTCCCACGCAACGCGAAACAGCACCGCACAGCATGCGGCATATACACAAATTGAAGTCAAGTAAGGAAGCTAAAGAAGGTTTAGCGTATAAAGCGTGCAGACAGGACAGCCCGCACGTCGGGGAAGCCCTTCCCTCGCCGGGAAGGGCAAAGAGGGGATAGGTACGCGAAGGTTTGTGTACCATGGTCAGTCATACGCCAATTATAGCAGGAGTAAGCCCAGGAAAATAGGGACCAGGGGCGGATTTCCAACACGGGCGCGGTATGGATCAAGCAACAATCCAGGCACCCAAAAGGAGTCTTGTCATTCCGAACGGAGTGAGGAATCAGGCGGGTAGGGATGAAGAGGCATTGGAGCATCTATATTCGCTTGCCGCCTGGCTTCTCTAATGCAACAAAGTACGACAGCTACCAGATTCCTCACTGCGTTCGGAATGACAAAGCTACTCCTGGGTACACCGAAATCAGCGACGCCCCAGGCCGCTATACCGGCTTTGTAGTCGTAATCTGGCACGAATCAGCCGGGTGATGTTACATCTTCCGCCGCTGGCTACCACCGCATACATGCAGCATAATGGCAGCAGGCGTGCGAGGGAGGAGCTATTGTGACATTCGGGCCTGAGGTGCTGGCCGTGGTCTATGGGCTGGCATCGGCGCTCACGTGGGGTGCGGGCGACTTCAGCGGCGGGTTGGCGACGCGCCGGGCCAACCCCTACGGAGTGGTGGCGATCTCTCAGAGTGTGGGTTTGGTGCTGCTGTTGGCGATGGCCCTGGCCCTGGGCGAGCCACTCCCAAAGCCAGAGTACCTGGTATGGGGTGCATTGGCGGGGCTGATGGGATCGGTCGCGGTGTTGCTGCTCTACCGCGCGCTCGCAATGGGCCAGATGGGCATCGCGGCACCCATCACGGCTGTGCTGGCGTCTATTGCCCCCGTCCTATTCGGCGCGTTCACACAAGGCGCGCCCAGCGAATTGCAGCTTGCCGGGTTCGCGATAGCCGTGCTGGGAGTGTGGCTGCTGTCGAGGCCCAGAGGTCCTCTGGGCAAGCCGGAGGGTCTAGGAGTCGCCGTGCTGGCCGGGTTGGCTATTGGGGCCTTCCTCATCCTGTTGCACCAGGCCGGCACGACTGCCCTCTACTGGCCCCTCGTAGCCGCACGAGCCGCCGCCCTCGTCCTGATGGTCCCCATGTCCTTGCTCAGCCGCAGGTCAGGTGGGTTTCCCGGACGCCGCACGCTGCCGTTAGCCATGACATCGGGCGTAATGGACCTGGCCGGGAACGTCTTCTTCGTGCTGGCCGCCCAGATCGGCCGCCTCGATGTCGCAACTGTAATGTCGTCCCTCTATCCGGCCAGCACCATCATCCTGGCTGCTATCGTCCTCAAGGAGCGAGTGATGGGCCTGCAAGTGGTGGGCATCGTGGCGGCCCTCGCAGCGATTGCGCTGATAGCTTCCTCTTAGAAAGCGCCGCATACAACTCACACATCACAGGAACCAACTGTAGGGGCAGGCCCCCGTGCCTGCCCTTGGTGGAGAATTTTACATTTGACGCCGTTGCACCAGGGCAGGCACGGGGGCCTGCCCCTACATTCTTGTGGCGGTACGGAACGCCCCAACGCATGTGGTATAATCGAAGGGAGCCTATCGCTAAGGAGTGGAGGAAAATACAGCATGGAAAACGGGCGGCGGAGGGTGGTAATTACCGGGATGGGGGCGGTCTCTCCCCTGGGCAACGACGTGGAAAGCTCCTGGCGAGGGGTCGTTGAGGGGCGCTCCGGCGTGGCGACGATCACCCGGTTCGATACCAGCGGCTACGAAACGCGCATCGCCGCCGAGGTCAGGGGCTTCAACACCGACGAGTACATATCGCCCAAGGAGCAGCGGCGCATGGACCGCTTCATCCACTACGCCATCGCCGTCTGCAAGCAAGCGGGGGCGCAAGCAGGGTTCCAGGTCACGCCCGACAACGCCGAAGATATAGGCGTGCTCATGGGCTCAGGCATTGGCGGCATAGAGACGCTGACCGAGGCCGTACTCACGATACGCGACAAAGGCCCCAGCCGCGTCAGCCCCTTCACCATCCCTATGCTGCTCACCGACCTTGCCGCCGGCCAGGTCTCCATCCAGATGGGCCTTAAAGGTCCTAATTTCGCGGTCGTATCGGCTTGCTCCTCGGGCGCGCACGCCATAGGTGAGGCCGCCGAGCTGATCAAGCGGGGGCAGGCGAAGGCCATGTTCGCTGGAGGCTCTGAGGCCACAGTGTGCTCGGTGGGCATTGCCACCTTCGGCGCGATGAAAGCCCTCTCCACTCGTAACGACGACCCCACCGGGGCTTCACGCCCGTTCGACAAGCTGCGCGACGGCTTCGTGCTGGCCGAGGGCGCAGCTGCCGTCCTGCTGGAAGACCTGGAATACGCGCAGGCCAGGGGCGCTAACATCATCGCTGAGGTGGTCGGTTACGGCTCGACTTCCGATGCCAGCCACGTCACCGCGCCCGCCGAGGGTGGCGAAGGAGCGGCCCGTGCTATGCGCATGGCCCTCCGGAGCGCGGGGCTGAAGCCGGAGGACATTGGCTACATCAACGCCCACGGCACCGGCACTCCCCTCAATGAGAAGTACGAGACGATGGCGATTAAGGGAGCGATGGGCGAGCACGCCTACAGGGTCCCAATTTCGTCCACAAAGAGCATGACGGGGCATATGCTCGGGGCGGCGGGCAGCATGGAGGCTATCTTCTGCATCAAGGCGCTGCACGAGGGCATCCTCCCGCCCACCATCAACCAGGAAGTGCCCGACCCCGACTGCGACCTCGACTACATCCCCAACGAGGCCCGGCGCGCGGAGATACGCTACGCCATGTCCAACAGCATGGGCTTCGGCGGCCATAACGCTGTGCTCATCCTGACGCGGTACGAGGAGTAGCGCCTGCTTCTTCAAACCGATAGCGAAGACTGAGGACCGTTGTGCGGTTCTCTTTCGCTTTAAAGAACCAAATATACCTGCCCTCCGTGACCTGAAAGTACTACCACAATCCATAGTTTCTTTGCCTATGTAGTGGTAGCATTAACCTGGCAGTACATGAATTGTGTATACCGGCTGCCGGGAGTATCTATGTCAAAGAAGAATTGCGCCTTCGTGGCAGCAGCCCTACTTGGTCTGCTGCTTCTTGTAGTCGCCACTTGGAGCAGCAAGGCGAGCGCGGCAGGGCCATCGAAGCAAACAAGCAATCTACCGGCGGCGCGTCATGAGAACACCTCTAACAGGCTCGGTGCCTCCGGGACTGTCACGGACTGCGTGCTAACCTGGGAGCTGGTCCCCAACCTTGACCTGGGCCAGTATGCCAGCTTACTGACGGACATTGACGCGACATCCAGCAACGACGCGTGGGCTGTAGGCTCTAAAGACAACGGCTCTGGAGAGCAGTTACTCATCCAGCACTGGGACGGCACTCAGTGGCATGAGTCCGGGCAGGACCTGGCGGCAGGGATACCCGGCAACCTGGAGGCCGTGGCTGCCATAGCACCCGACGATGTATGGGCCGCCGGTTCGCTCAACTACAGTGGTTCAAGCTCTTATGGAAGGGGCGTAGCGCTTCTCCTCCATTGGGGCGGCGAAGAATGGAACACGGTGCAGTCTCCGTTGCCCCAGGATGACAGCTCTACCTCGTCCCATATTTCCGGCCTCGATGCCGGGGCACCCGGTAACATTTGGGCTGTAGGCAATTATGCCGGTGGGGGCGGAGTAACAACAGCGCTTGCCATGCACTGGGACGGCCAGAGTTGGAGCGACGTGCCTGTGGCGGGCGGCAACAACGTCATCCTCACGGGCGTCTCGGTGATTGCCGGGGATGATGTCTGGGCGGTGGGCAGAACGTATCAGCCCTCCCACGCAGTTACCATGCACTGGGACGGCTCGACCTGGGACACGGTGCCGGTCCCGGACATCGGGGCAGCAGGCAGCTCTATGTACGCGGTCAGTGCACTCGGGCATAACAATGTATGGGCCGTGGGCGATTACATGCCCCCCAATGATGTATCCCGGCCCTGGTCGCTCCACTGGGACGGCCAAAGCTGGCACAACACCACCAACCTGAGTGATACGGGCAACGGGTCGCTGTACGATGTGATCGCCCTGTCACCGGACGACGTTTGGGCAGCGGGAGTGGGCGGACAGTGGGCCGCTGAAAAACCCCTCATCAAGCACTGGGACGGTGCCGAGTGGACTGATGTGGATGGCCCCACCTTCAGCGATAAAGGCGAAGGCATCCTGGGGCTGATGGCTATATCACCACAGGAAATATGGGGTGCTGGTTGGCTCAGGGAGCCGGGAACGGGTAAAACCGGGTCTTATGTGATACGTACCTCCGCCGGCAGTTGCAGTCTGCCCACCGAGACCCCTGCGGGCACTGCCACAGAGACCGCTACCCCCAGCAGCACTCCCACCGTCGACCCCTGCGAGCCGAGCTTGCAACACGTAGACAGCCTCAATAACGAGGCTGGGGAAAATACCTTCCTTGATGTGGAGCCCCGAGCATCCGATGACGTTTGGGCGTCAGGCGGTGTGTACGGCGGATACCAGGCTACAACCAACAAGGCGAGAGTGGAGCGCTTCGATGGTGCGCAGTGGCGCGTCGTATACGAGTCCGCGCCCGCGACTTGGCCGGCGAAGATATATGACTTACAGGTGGTGGCACCGGACGATGTGTGGGCGGTTGGTGAGCACTCCGGAGATAATGGCTTCGCGCTTCTGCACTGGAATGGAGAGGACTGGAGCGAACAAGCGTACCCCGGCAGGGATACAGAGGACATCCTGTACGCCATGTACGCAGTGTCGCCGGACGACGTCTGGGCCGCGGGGATGCGCAACAGCCGAGCCCTCACCCTGCACTGGAATGGCAGCAGTTGGAGCGAAGTGCCCGTACCCGACGCACCCGGTACGGTGACCCGCAGTGCGCTGCTCGATCTGTCCGCCACTTCGGCGAACAATGTGTGGGCCGTCGGCGAGGTGGAACGCCTGGACGAGAATAATGCCAGCATTGCCGAAGCGCTGATAGTCCATTGGAATGGCACTAATTGGAGCGTCACGAGCCATCCACCTGCTCCTGGTACTGCTGCCGTACCCGGTGAATTACGAGGGGTGGCGGCGATCTCCCCCAGCAACGTATGGGCGGTTGGGTACTATAGCGGGCAGCAGAGTTCCTATTGGCAGCCGCTAGTGATGCACTGGGACGGCACCGCCTGGAACAAGGTGCATGTGCCCAGACCCGCATACGCGACCACAAGTGTGCTGATGGACATTGAAGCCGTAGCTGGAAACGATATATGGATGGTAGGCACCAGCAACGGCGGCAACTCGATCAGGCATATGCAAAGCCTGGTGCTTCACTGGGACGGAGCCGCGTGGAGCCTGGTCCCTGTTCCCAGGACGGGAGAGGAGGAGCATTTCCTCGAGGCAGTGGCGGCGACAAAAGGCAAGCCTGGCGAAACCTGGATGGTAGGGTTTGATGATGCAGGGCAGGGTAGCAAATCGTTAACCTTACGCCTCACCCGGCCGTGCGTCACAGCTCCCGCCACCGCCACACCCAGCACCACTACCACCCCGACGCTCATACCTAGTGCCGGCGCCAGTGTCACCACTACGGCTACGGCCAAGCAGCCGACCAACACACTCACAGCTACGGCAACCTACCCCGCGAGCACGGCCACACCGATAGCGTGCAGCCTACAATTTGCTGACCTGCCGCAAGGGAGCACCTTCCAGCCGTTCGGCAGGTGCCTCGGGTGCAAGGGCATCATATCCGGTTATGAATGCGGTGGCACCGGGGAGCCATGTAACGGCCAGAAAAGCCCTTACTTCAGGCCAGGCAGCCTGGTAACGCGGGGGCAGATAGCCAAGATTGTTGCCAATACGCTGGGTCTGACCGGTTCGCCAGGTGCTCAGCAGTTCGAGGACGTGCCTGCGGGCGCCCCCTTCTACAGCTACGTGAACCGCCTGGCCGTGCTCGGCGTCATGTCAGGCTACGCGTGCGGTGAGCCAGGGGAATCGTGCGGAGCAAGTAATCTGCCCTACTTCCGGCCCGACGACAGCACCACGCGCGGGCAGATAGCCAAAATCGTCGCCAATGGCGCGGGCTATGCCGAAGGGCACACGGGGCAAACGTTCGAGGACGTACCTGCCACGCACGCCTTCTACCTGCCGGTGGAGAGGTTGGCCTCGCGGGGCATCATGAGTGGGTATGACTGCGGCGGGCAAGGCGAACCGTGCAAGCCAGGTGGCCGGCCGTACTTCCGGCCCGGTGCTAATGCCACACGCGGGCAGGTCGCCAAGATAGTCAGCAATACCTTCTTCAAAGACTGCGGCGTGAAGTAGCTTCCAGGAGGTACGGGGTGCTCACTACCGGGGTCCGTATCCCCACTTTCCCCTATCACTTGATAGAGACTTTTGATAGAGACTTTGTTATCAGCAAACAAAAACCCTCAGCTCGAGCTGAGGGTTTTTGTTTTGAATAGGTGTTCTAGGGCTCCTGGTCGGGCCAGAGTACGTCGAAGCTGACTTCGTAGCGGCCGCCGTTGTAGGGGCCAAGGGCGCGGAACGACTCCTCCCCCAGGTCGATCACGATGCCCTTGCTGCGCACGTACGGGATGTCAGGCCAGTTGATTACGTCGATGAACTGCACGAAGATAGAGCGATTGCCTCGCGTGACCCTGCCCCACCTGCCGTAGAGATGCAGGTCGGCGGGTGCGGCAGCGTACAGCCCACGCCCCACGAAGTCCTGCGGAAGGTTGCCCCAGCCTTTGTTGAGGCTGATAACGCGCTCCCAGTTCGCCTTGAACCAGGTAGCCTCTCCCCGGAAGGTCATCTCGAAGCCCGGTCGTGCAAGCGATCGCGCCCACTCGCCGTCAAACCCCTGGGCCTTGTGCTTCTCGAGCAGCTCGACGCCCACTTTGCCCAGTTGCACCCGGCCCTGCTGGGCAAGCTCGAAGCGCGACCGCTCGAAGTACTGCACAGTCTTGCCGTTCTCTACCATTTCCTCCGAGATCGGCAGGCCGAAGATAGCCACTCCCCCGCTGGCGTCCCAGAACTGCTTGAATGACCCGCCGAGGTTGTGCCCCGTCTGTTCGAAATATGTAGCGCCTTGCCTGGGCTGGGCCTTACCGAACTCTCGCCCGGCTGCAAGCTCGCTGCCCGACATGGTCAGGTCAACCTTCCAGGGGCGGTCGCTCGCCGCGTTGTACTCGAAGCGGGCGCGCTCGAAGTACTGCACCGTCTTGCCGCCGTACTCCTTCTCCTCCGAGATGGGGTAGCCGTAGAGCGCCACCCCCCCGTTCATCAGCCAGTAGTTGAGGAAGGCATCGCGCACGTAGTGCCCGGTCTGCTGGAAATAGACCAGGTTGTACGACCGGGTGGACACAGGGGCAGCCTCGGCCACGTCTGAAGCCACGGACGCGACGGAAGGTGCGGAGAGAGAGTTGGAGGTCGCCAGGTACTCAGGCGTGGTCCGCCGGGACGTACCGTGCAGAGCAGGCGCGAAACAGGCCGCGAGCGCGACGGCGGCAAGTGACAAGGCAAGACACAGCCGGCTGGCTCTTGCTGATAACAAAAAGCGGTCTCCTCCGGTACAAGACAATAGGTTACGCCACAACTGCACGCAAAGCAGGCCATGACATAACAGGTCGCTGTCTGGACCGGATTTTAGCCCACGCTCCCAAGGCTTGTCAATAGAGAAAGCTACAAAACAGAGCCTGTAGAAGCTCGCGCCCGACAAGAATACGTAAAACACATTATGAAAAGTGCGTGTTGTGGTAAGAAGTGGGGCTGGCGCGACTGTGCCGCAAAGGTACCATTCTTGCAATATCCAGGCTTGCTTCTGGTAAAATGCTGCGATGTGCATCACGTCATACAGAAAGGACCCATCAATATGGAGACCGGACGTTCCACTTTACACCCCTTGATCATGATAGGGGTGCTCCTTGCGGTGATAGCAGCCGCTGCTTTTGCCCTGGTTTCGCGTGGCAGCATAGCACAGGCGGCACCGGGCACGCCGCTCAGCCCCGACGCCCAGAGCGAGACGCTGCCCGCCGGGGTCGTCACACAGACGCTATTGACCCAGATGAACGACCCGGTGGCTATGGCCTTCGACTCCACGGGGCGGCTCTTCTACACCGAGAAGAACACCGGCAACGTGCGGCTGTACGCCAATGGCGCGCTGCAGGCGACCCCGGTCATCCACTTTGACGTAGATAACACCAACGAACAGGGACTGCTTGGCATAGCGCTGGACCCCAACTTCAGCACCAGCAACTACATTTATGTGTTCTACACCTGCCAGACCTGCAACCCTAAGGAGAACCGCGTAGCTCGCTTCATCTTCAATGAGGGTACCGGCCTCGGCTCAAGCGCGCAAACTATTTACACAATCCCCAACGATACCACCTGTGCAAACCACAATGGCGGCAACATCCACTTCGGCCCCGACGGCAAGCTGTATATCACCGTGGGCGATGACGGCTGCACCCCCGAAAAGTCGCAGGACCTGAGCCTCAAGAACGGCAAGATACTGCGCATCAACTCCGACGGGACGGTGCCGAACGATGGCCCCTTCGGCAGCAGGACGGACGACGGCAAAGCAATATGGGCGTATGGCCTTCGCAACTCCTTCGACTTTACCTTCGACTCGGTAGTGACGGGGCGCATCTTCGCCAGCGAGAACGGCCCCAACTGCAACGACGAATTGAACCGCATCGAGGCTGGCTACAATTATGGCTGGCGTCCCAGCTACCCCTGCGACGACAATAGCCCCAATCCAACCTACAACACCATTTCACCCCTCTGGTTCCTGGGCACAGGCTCTCCCGACACTACCGCGTGCTGCATAGCGCCCACCGGCGTGGAAGTTTACACCGGCACCCAGATACTCCAGTGGGCCAACAATCTGTTCATGTGCACACTCAAGAGTTCCTCCGGC
>JAXDKH010000298.1:0-16192 GCA_034667185.1 Chloroflexia bacterium
GCAGCATCGCATGGGCAAGATACAATTCGGGCTGGTGATACCCAGCGGCTCGCGGGACAAGGCGCAGAGTGGGGCTTACATGGACAACGTGCGCAGGCTAACGGAGCTGGGCACGGGGCACTACGACTCGGCCTGGTTCGTGGACCACCTGCAATTCGACGATACCGATCTGATGGAGGGCTGGACGGCGGTGACGTACCTGGCGGCGCTGAACCCGCAGTTCAGTTGGGGCCATGCGGTGCTGTGCCAATCGTTCCGGAACCCGGCGCTGCTTGCCAAAATGGCAGCTACCCTCCAGTTCATGAGTGGCGGTCGCTTCATCCTGGGCATCGGGGCGGGCTGGAAGGAGGACGAATACCTCTCGTACGGCTACGACTACCCGTCCGCAGGCACCCGCGTTGAGCAGCTTGACGAGACGTTGCAGATCGTGAAAGCCCTCTGGACGGAGGAGCGCACTACGTTCCACGGCAAGCACTATCATGTCGAGGAGGCCTGGTGCGAGCCAAAACCTAACCCGCTGCCCACGATCATGGTCGGCGGCTCCAAGCCGAAGATGTTGCGTCTCGTGGCCCGTCACGCCGACTGGTGGAACGTGTCCTGGACCTCTATTGACGATTACCGCCCCCAGGTGGAAGAGTGCGAACGGGCCTGCGCCGAGGTACGGCGCAACGTAGACACGTTGCGCCGTACCTGGTTCGGGGGCTGCACGGTTGGCCCCACGGAAGCAGCGGTGGAAGAACTCACACAGGGCCGGATGAAAGCGGGTACCGCCTTCGTGGGCACGCCTGAACAGGTGATAGAGCAGATGCGGCCATTCGTGGAGCTGGGAGTGGACTACTTCATGCTGCACTGTGGCGGCTTTCCGAAGCTTACTACAGCCGAATTGCTAATCAACGAGGTAATGCCCGCCCTGGACGGCGAGCCAGGCTGGGCTTGACCACAGCATAGATCGATGACAAAGCTGCCTTAGTGCGGTTTTGGAGCGCACAAAGTTACGCTAGTCCCACGCATGATTCTGTGACTGTAGAGCAGCGGTTTATATACGTGTATCCAAGATAGCTGCCAATTCCGCACCGTAGTCTATTTTACCATATCTTTAGTTGAGCACATCCTTAAAGTGGTCCTCTAAGAATTTCTGTGGCGACTCATCCCCAGGTTCGCGGTCGCGGGCCATGCGTTCAGCTTCGATCAACGGAATTCCTTCTGGAACAGGGGAAATGGTGTTGGTGCGAGCAGTGCCAACGTCATTGGTGCCGTCATGCCACCACTCCCTCAGAGTCATTAGCATCCTTCGACCTTCTTCGCCATGGTTTTGACAATGAGGAATGATAGAGCGAAGCATCGTGCCTTGTTGCCTACCGGACATGATCTCATCTAGCAGGAAACGATTGAAGCGCAACGCATGTATAAGTCCTTGTTTATAGTAGTCTAAAGCCGCATTAAAACCCCCATCCCACCCAGCGATATACCCATCCCACGCTAGATGTCCACGTACAAGCCGTAAGATGGCTAGATGATTGTTGTACTCATGTTCCTGTGCAAGGTTATCTGCTTCAGCATACAACTGCATTAGTTCTGGGTAATCTTTTTGCTCGAACTTGACGCGTACCAGCCCTGCTAAAGCATCGCTGTCGAAGTATAAGCGGCCAACCCACTGCATATCTACCGATTCTTGGTAATAACTCTCAGCACCCATCAAGTAGGCGCTCGATGTACCTGCGGTCATCGACCGTATCTCATTCAGCTCCCCAAGCCAGTTACAAACCTCAGCAATGCCCAGAAAATCGCCGATTTCCCGCTTGCCTATTAAGCCCTCTGCGAGTTCAGTGCTTGCTTCATCGAGATGTCCGCTCCTCAAAAGGATTGCCCCTCGAAGCCCTTTTGTTACTGACATTCTAGCGGCTAAGTGGCGCCCACTTAACCTGGCGGCAAGGAAGTCGAAAGCTTTTGCGAAGTACGACTCAGCCTCCGAGTACTTCTCTTGTAGCCCGAGCACATAGGCTAGATCAGGATAGTAATACATCTGCTCGGGTAGCTGTAGCTCTTCAGCAATCTCAATCGCCCTCTTCAGGTCTTTCTCACACTCGTGCAACTTACCGGTCCAGGTCCAGGCAATTCCCCAACCTCCGAGCAATTCCATTCGTAAGAACGGCGATTGTGGAGACAATGTAGTAGATTCCTTCCACGCCAATGTATGAAAATCAACGGCTTCATGAAAGAGTCCCCGGCTCAGATACCGGCCTTTAGCCCTATTGAGAGTGTACACCAGCCCGTACTTATCACCCGTGTCCACATAGAAATCCTTGGCCTTGTCCAGAACCTCATTAGCCTCATCCAACTCACCAATACGCCAGAGAGCACCGCTTCGCTCCACCAACCCACTCGCCAACTTTGCGTCGACCGGCACAGTTGAAAGGCTTCGTTGTAGAATTGTTGCGGCACGTTCATGTTGCTCATATGCACGCAGAATCACACCTAGATCACACAAGGCGTATGCCTGTAGCTTAGAATCAATATTCTCTTCCCTGCTGAGGCTTTCGTACACAGTTTCAGCATCTCCGAGCCGACCCTCCAACTGGGCCAGTCTCGCCCGGTAATATTCTAGCCACAGGCGACTGTTCTCCAGAATTAGGCAGTTACGGTAGCTATACACATCGTTCAGGGTAGTGCGCAGACCGTCAAGCAGGCGATACCTAGCTAGTCCCTCGGCCATATTCTGAAACACCGTCATTCCCTGGCCCTCATCAGCTTGAATGTTGTGATACAGACGCTCCAACGCATATCGCTCTGCTTTTTGACCTACAACTTTGTTTAGACGTACCTCAAAATAATTGGCTGCTCTCAGATTGAGGGCGCAGAAACGCTCAGGGTTGCGCCAACGCTGCTCGTCGTTCATTGCGCTCCACACCGCATCGTGTAAAGCGATGCCGAGGTCGTCTCCACGTACCTTCACGAAGCCGAAGCGACTTAGCTCCTCGAAGGTCTTCTGCGCGTCTTCTTTGCTCAACTCCAGCATCCAAGCGATAGCGCCTTCTGTAACAAGGCGTAGAATAGCGCATGACTCCAATGCAGCCCTCAAATTTTGGGCTACATTCTTGGTTATTCGATCAATCAACTCACGGACAATATTATGCCTTTCTGGTATGTGCTCCAGGTCACCAACCTTCAACTGAACATGTTCGGCTAGTTCTGCAACCATAGAAAGAGCTAATGGGTGCCCACCTGCATAGGCAACTACTTCCTCGATTATCTGCTCATCTTTCAGGCCACTCTTCCGAAGGTACTCCCTGGCCTCTTCGATGCTGAGTGGGGTAAGTTCAATTTGCCTCATTAAATTCACGTGCTCTCGCCAGGCCTTGCCCTCCAAACGATGCCAACCGGCAATTACTACTATTCCATATTCCTCCAGGTTCGCAAACAACTCGTCGCGGACCCAACTATCGAAATCTCCGATAGCCTCGTAATGATCAATCATGAGCACCAATCTGTTTTGTGCACAGTATGCATTCAGATCTGTTACTAGTCGGTTGGTCAACTCATCTTCGGGCTTCATCCAAAAGTCCCCTTCAGTTCGGCCAACAGCTCTATAGATGTGGCTTACAGCCGCCTCCATCTGCTCAGAACTTACAGCTTCGGTCAGCAGATTGGCTCCAGGGACAAGCTTTAGCAGAGTATGAGCGCCCTTAGCAAACAACTTGATAGCCGTCTTCGGTGTGTCCGAGTCCAGTAACCTGGACTCAATCTGTTGGTGCCGCCTCAGACCTTCCTCGAAGTTGGGGAAGCGGATGCGGCCTGATAACTGTTGATGGATGCTCAAGACAAAGTTGAAAATGCTCTTCTGGGTGGGCGGCTCTATCTTAGCGACCGGAACACCTGCCTCTTCGGCCAGCTGTTGAAAACGCTTTAACAGTTCGGTTTTGCCAATACCTGCAATACCATAGATTACCAGTATATCTACTTGAGTAGAGCGATTTAGAGGCAATAGGGAACGAAACAGCTCAAAGTAGTCTTGTCGCCCAACAAAAGTAGCCTGTTGAATTTGCTGACCCTTTTTTTTCTTGATGGACATAGTCGACCTCGGTCTTACGTCACGAATAGAGATCAAGGCTTTGGTTCACTATCCAACACCGCACCCAATCCCTTGAGGATTGTAATCCAAATTATTTGATAGTACAAGTGAACTCTTGGTACAACGTGCTCATACACATGGGTGAGGGATATTTGAACTCGATCTATGACGTTGCGGAAGTATGGATCGAGTAGGAGCTCTCGCTCAACGGGTTGAATAGGCGCAACTTCACCTGGTGTTGGAGAGCAACCAATGTGCCCAACCTGCAACCGCTAAGCACCCTTTGGTATAATTAACAGGACGTGACAATCAAGATAGACCAGCAAATAGACCGACCGCTAGACCCGAGGGTGGAACAGATTGACCGCGAACTGCGAGCGCGCGGGCACAGGTTCACGCCCCGCAGGCTGATGGTGGTCGAAGTGCTCGGCGAGCAGCAGGGGCACTTGACGGGAGAGGAAATCCTGGCACGGGTGCGGCACAGGCACCCCTCTACGGACAAAACGACCGTCTACCGCACGCTGGAACTGCTGAGCAGCCTGGGCCTGGTGGTCGTCACCGACATGGGCAGCGGCAGGATGGAGTACGAGCTACCAGGCAACCCCCACCACCACCTCATCTGCGAACGGTGCGACACCCGCATCGAGGTAGAGGACAGCTTCTTCGATCCGCTGCGGGATAGGCTGTGGAACCAGTACGGCTTCTGCACCAACCTGGCACATTTCGCCCTCTTCGGCGTCTGCCCTGCCTGCAAAGCCGCGGAGTCTGAAACGTAGGTCTGAAGCGTGAAACGTGAAACGTGATAGGGCATAGGCAGCACAGTCGCAAAGAGGGCGGGCGACTCCTGCCAGTTGGCCAAACCAACAAATAGTCTTGAGTGCTGTACTTTTGAGGGGTCTTGTACGTATATATAGTAGGCGATTATGAAACGTGATGCGGTTAGTGGCATACGTTTCGCCAAACGGAACCAAATTACCCTTACCGCATCACGTTTCACGTTTCACGTTTCAGAACCGAGGTAACACAAAGTGAGCATAACAATTCCGGGCGGGGAGCCTGTCATATTGAGATCGGCAGCGGAGACACCAAGGCACCCTTACGTGCCGAATACCTACGCTTATACCCGGCGCAAGACCCGCGAGGTGATGGTGGGGAACGTTGGCGTGGGCGGCAACAACCCTATCCGCGTGCAGTCGATGACCACGACGCAAACGGATGACGTTGAGGCTACATTGGCGCAGACGCTCCGGCTGGTGGAGGCGGGCTGCGAAATCGTGCGCATCACCACCCCCACCTCGAAGGACGCCCGTGCGCTTGGCGAGGTGAAGCGGCGGCTCCTGGAGATGGGCCTCGACGTGCCATTGGTGGCCGACATCCACTTCAACCCCGCCGCCGCGATGGAAGCCGCCCTCTACGCCGACAAGGTGCGCATCAATCCCGGAAACTTCGCCGATACGAAGGTGTTCGCGGTCAAGGAATACAGCGAAGACCAGTACGAGGCAGAGCTAGGGCGTATCGAGGAGAAGTTCAAGCCGATTGTGCTGCGCTGCAAGGAGCGCGGCATCTCTATGCGCATAGGCACGAACCACGGCTCTCTCTCCGACCGCATCATGAACCGCTTCGGCGACACGCCTGAGGGTATGGTGGAGTCTGCCATAGAGTTCGCCGCCATAGCCCGCAAGTACGACTACCACGACCTGATCTTCTCGATGAAGTCGAGCAACCCCAAGGTGATGATCGAGGCTTACCGCCTGCTGGTGGCCCGCCTGGACGCGCTAGGCTGGGACTATCCGCTGCACCTGGGCGTCACCGAGGCAGGCAACGCGGAGGACGGGCGCATCAAGTCGGCTACTGGTATCGGCTCGCTGTTAGACGACGGGCTGGGCGACACTATACGCGTCTCGCTCACAGAGGACCCGGAGTATGAGGTGCCGGTGGCCTTCGCGCTGGTGAAGCCGTACAACGACCTGCTCGTGCGCAGCCTTGAGCAGAGTGAGCGCGAGGTAATCAGGACCCAGGAGCAGACGCTGCCCGATCTACGTGATCCGTACCACTTCGTGCCCAGGCCCACTTATGAGGTGGCAAGCGGCATGGTAAAGGTTGGCGGCATGCAGCAAACCGCGGTAGTTGCCGATCCTGGACTAATGCCAGACAGGGATGCCTTTGAAGCGGTGGCCGACCTGGCAAAGCGCAAAGGACAGAATGCGATTAGACCCGATGTCATCCGCATTTCGATTGCCAACCTGCGAGACATCGCTCCACTAGCCGACGAGTTGAAGCGCAGAAGTGACGAGGAAGATCCCGCAGCAGGCAAGTCTTCGTTAGCTTTGATTGTTGAGGCCGGCATGGCTTTCAAGGAGGCTGCCGCAATTGCGCCCCAGCTTACCGGCATTGGCGGTATTGGACTGGAATTCGACATCATAGATCCGGTAGACGAAAGCTGGTACACAGAAGAATATGAGGAGTGTGTCAAGGCTGCGATTTCTGCTCATGTGCCCCTCTGGCTAAAGGCGACAAATGCCCGGCCCGGTAGGGTGCAGTACAGGGAAGTGGTAGAAGCGACGGCTGAGTTCCCAGAAGTGGACCTTCTATTGGAAATGGCCCGCCGTGCGCATGCGCTTGGGCATAGAGGGCTGGTACTCTCCGTTGATACCTTCGACTCCACACCTTCTTATGTCGTCCGAGCTAACAGGCTCCTTGCCTCGCGTCTATTGGAGATTGGTCGCAAGTACCCAATACATCTCATAACCGAAGCCGGCGATTTCGGGCGTCCTTATTCCGAGAGCGACTCGGACGACGCCTGGCTGATAGGAGCCTCTATCAAGATCGGTTCGCTCCTGTGCGACGGCATCGGCCAGAGCATAGAGGTCAACGGGGGTGGCACCGCCGACGAGCGCGTGGCCCTCGCGTTCAACATCCTGCAGGCAGCAGGCGCTCGCTCCGTCAAAGCCGAGTTCGTGGCGTGCCCCTCCTGCGGGCGCACTCTATTCGACCTGCAAGAGACCACCGAGCGCATCAAGAAGTCCACCGGGCACCTGCGGGGAGTGAAGATCGCCGTCATGGGCTGCATCGTCAACGGCCTCGGCGAGCTTGCTGACGCGGACTTCGGCTACATGGGCGGCGCGCCCGGCAAGGTAAACCTGTTCGTGGGCAAGGAATGCGTCGAGAAGGGCGTGCCCACGGAGCAGGCCGTAGACCGGCTGATAGACCTCATCCACAGCCACGGCAAGTGGATCGATCCTGTGGACAGGAGCAACTAGTTCTCGATTGCTAAACGATGGCCGTTAAGGCGCTTAGCTGAAGGGTTGGTGAGATGTTTCACCAACCCTTTATTTTTGCTACAACTTTCCTATTGACAGCAGTCCGTAGTGGTGCTAACATACCTATGACTGACCGGTCAGTCATCAATCCATCGAGAACTTAAACATATTGCATGGAGCACCTCTATGGCAACCATAACCGCCAGGAAGACCTTTGTTACAGCAGACCCCGCTACACTAAAGACCCCTCTCGGACCGAAGGGCGCGCCGATAATAGGCAGCGTACGGGCAATGCGCAAGGATCCACTGCGCTTCCTCCTCAACGTCTCTCGCCGCTATGGCGACGTGGCCCAATACACCTTTGTCAGGCTCACCGAGTATCTGGTGAACCACCCGGCGGGCGTGAAACGCGTGCTGCAAGAGAACAATCGCAACTACACCAAAAACGTCTTCGATTACAACATCCTGAAGGAAGCCCTGGGTCATGGCCTCCTCACGAACGACGGCGAGTCGTGGTTGAGCCAGCGCCGCTTGATGCAGCCCGCGTTCCACCGCCAGCGGCTGGCCGCGTTTGGCACCCTCATGACCGACAGCACAATACAGATGCTGGACGAGCGCTGGGACAGGTTAGCAGCCCAGGGCCGGGAGATTGACGTGTCCGCCGAGATGCACGAGCTTGCACTGCGTATAGTAGGTAACGCCCTCTTCGGCCTGGACCTCACCAGGGAGTCGCAGGCTGTAGGCAAGGCCCTCACAATCTCCCAGCGCCGCCTGATAGACCAGTTTTTCTTCCCCTTCATCCCGATGCGGATGCCCACGCCCAAACACATCGAATTTCGCAAGGCTATCGGGGTTATAGACGAGGTGGTGTTCAAGATCATCGAGGAACGGCGGCGCAATAACGAGGACCGGGGCGACCTGCTCTCCATGCTGATGCAGGCTCGGGACGCCGAGACCGGCGAAGGCATGAACGACCGGCAACTGCGCGACGAGGTGATTACCCTCCTCCTCGCCGGGCACGAGACGACCGCCAACGCCCTCACCTGGGCCTGGTACCTGCTGTCGCAGAACCCCATGGCGGCGCGGCACATGCGGGAGGAGCTACGGGAAGTGCTCGGCGGGCGCACCCCCACCGTGGCCGACCTGCCCAACCTGACGTACACCAGGATGGTGCTGGACGAGACGATGCGCCTTTACCCGCCCGCGTGGTCTATCACCCGCAAGGCGGTCGAGGAGGACGAGCTGGCCCGATACCACATCCCGGCGGGAGCCATCGTCTCGGTCAGCCCCTACGCCATGCACCGCCACCCTCGCTACTGGGAGAACCCGGAAGGCTTCGACCCCGAACGCTTCACGCCCGAACGCTCGGCCCAGCGCCCACCCTACGCCTACTTCCCCTTCGGCGGCGGTCCACGCCTGTGCATCGGCAACAACTTCGCAATTATGGAGGGGCAACTTCTCCTTGCCACGATAGCGCAGCGGTATCGGCTCGACCTGGTGCCCGGCCACCCGGTGGTGGTCGAGCCGCTGATAACGTTACGGGCGCGCTATGGCATGCGCATGGTGCTCCACCCGCTGGCTGAGGGGAAGGTGGCGTAGCGCATGGCGACCCGCACGGCACTACCCGACGAGCGCAAGCGCCAGATACTGGAAGCAGCCGCTGAGGTCTTCTCGCGCGCCGGCTACCATGAGGCGCGCATGGACGACATCGCCGAGGTTTCGGGCCTCAGCAAGGGCGCACTCTACCTTTACTTCCCCGGCAAGGCGGCTCTCATCACGACACTGCTGGAGGGCCACCTGGACCGCTTGCTCCACGTCATGCAGGGGCTGGTGAGTGGAGAGGGCACGGTCCGCGAGCGCCTGCTGGCGTACATCAGGTACGAGGCCGCGGAGTTGGACAATATGCGCACCATACTGCCCCTCTGCTACGAATTCTACGCGGCGGCGCTTCGCGAAGAGGAGATGGCGGCATTCTTCAAGAGCTACTTCCGCCGCTACCTCGATCTGCTGGATGAAATGATCCGCCAGGGCATAGAACGCGGCGAGCTAAAGCCAGCTGACCCCATGCAGACCGCCATCCTGCTCGCAGGCAGCCACGAGGGCCTCACGCTGCTGTGGCTGATGGACCCCTCCGCCTTTGACTGGGCCGCGCAGATGGAGAGCAGCCTGCAACTGGTGCTGGACGCTTTGGGGGTGCAGGGGTGAACCCCCTGGCGGGGTTGGGGGTGTCCCCCATCTCCCTCTCCTTTCTACTCTTGTAAAAGTAAAGCCCCGGCGATAACCGCCGGGGCTTTACTTTTACCTGCTATCCGCGACCATTATTTGGGGGCCGGTGTAGCGGTAGGGCGAGGAGCATTGAGCTGCTCGAAGTTCTCGATGCCAGCGTCGCGAGCTACCTGGCGCAGCGGATCGAAGAACGAGTCGGTCACAGGGGCCAGGTCGTCAATCGTGTACAGAGCGTACAGCAGCTTGCGGCCTTCCACATTGCCTGTGGCCTCAAGCAAGCCACCCTGGATCTGCTTCACGATAGCCGGGTCGAGGTCCTTGCGGGCCGCCACAGTATCGTTCGGGATCTGCTGGGTCTCGGCGAAGATGCGTACCTTCTGGAAGACGTCAGGAAGTTGCTTTACAACGAGGGTGCGGGCATCCGTGGGCGCGCCGGTTGCAGGATCGAGCGGGCCACCGAAGACGGCACCTGCTGCTGCCTGGCCGTTATACACAGCGGTCACAACCTTGTCGTGCCCACCGGCGAACAGCACGTTACCTGCGCCGAAGTACTCTTCCGCGTTGGTGCCCTTGATGTAGCCGGCCTGCTTGAGGGCCGCAAACGGATAGAGGAAGTTGGACGCCGAAGCCGGGTCGCCGAAGGCGAACTTCTTGCCCTTCAGGTCGGCCAGGGTCTTGATATTGGGGTCGCTGGTGATGAACACCGACGGGTAGGTCAGCGCGCCCTTACGCACGGTTACGAGCATAACCTGGGCACCGTACTTCTGGTTGGCGATGGCATACTGGAACGGAGCCAGGAAGCCAACGTCAACGTTGTTCGAGCCCATGGCCTCGATCACGGCGGCGTAGGAGGTCGGCACGCTTACCTTGAAGCTGTAGCCGGTGATCTGAGTCAGCAGCTTGCCCAGAGGCTCGCCACTCGCCAGGATCGCGGTGCTGTTGGACGAAGGCGCGAACGCCAGCTTGATCGGGTTCTCTGGGGAGCCGAGAGAACCGGCAGTGGGGGTCACGGGCTTCACGTCCGGGTTGGCATAAGCCTGCTGGCCCGCGTTCTTGTAGCGCCAGTCATAGTAGTGCGCGCCGATGTTGCCCATCTGCACCTTGAAGCCCTCAGGGGCGTCAGGCACGTAGGTCACGACGCGGCGCTCGAAGAGCTGGATCAGCACGTCAGTCTGCTTGCCGGCGATCTTCACGTTGGCCCAGTAAGGCTCGGAGATCGCGTAGCCGCTGGTGTAGAACCAGGGATCAGACAGCCTGGCGTTGACGGTCTTGCCGGCAGCGTCCATCGTGGGGCCGCTCGTGTTGAGGAAGTCCCACATCTTGTCCGCGATGTTGTGCTTGGTCTCGGTGTTGTAGAAGCCGTACTTTACGCCGTACTTCTCAAATGCGCCGCCGTTCTTGGAAACGATGCCCGCCCGGTTCACCTGCTCGACAACGGTCGTGCCGGTGCGGTCAACCGCCGGGTGATCGCCCAGAGGGGAGTTGGCAATCAGGAAGTACGTGGCGTAAGTAGGTGCGTTAGCGTCGTCGATGTCCGAAGCAAGCGGGATGTTCGCCGGGTAGCGGGTCTGGTACTGGGTGTTGCCAACCTGCATCTTACCGGAGATGAGTTCCACGGTCAGAAGGCCGTTGGTGACGTAGAAGGGGCTATTCTTGTCCGCGTTGGGGTCGTTGATCTCCATGCGGCTCTTGTCAAAGTACTGTACTTTGCGAGTGCCGCCTTCGCCCTGGGCATAAGCTTCCGTCTTGGTCTCGCCGGGGGTTGGGCCCCAGTAGAACGAGCGCTTGATGGTACCATCTGCCACGAGCTTATCGGTGCGGTTCCAGGTAGCCTGGAAAGCCGGGTCTGCAAAAGCCGCCTGCGCCGTTGCGGGGGCCGTGTGGTACGCGGACACCACGGGCAACGCCAACGCCAGCATGGCGGTAGCAGTCAAAATCCGTTTGGGACTAGCCAAAATTCCTCCTCCTTCATATAAAACGGCCTATTTACTATAGGTCGGACATCAGACTGCTCGCGTGAGCAGGCCAAGCGCGCGCGTTACAAAGGCGCGACCGGGATGATTATATATCTATCAAAGGCCGGATGCAAGTGGATGGACAGGCAGTATTACCTTAAGATTTGGGGCCAGATACGGCTGCTTGCAAAGATACGGAAAACGCAGTACCTGGCCGAAGCGCTGTCTACGGGGTGACCGTTCCGCAGCCGGGAAAGAAGGTGTTGGCTACTATCTTGGCGGCCTGGGCGCGCGTGACGTTGGCGTCGGGGCGGAAGTAGGGTCTCCCCCGGTCGTCACACGGCTCCGAGACCCCGCCGCAAGGGTAGCCGCTCATTACGTTCCGGCCAGAAAGCCGCTCGATATAGAGCCAAAAGGGGCTACTGGGGACCACGTCGGCGTAAGACTGCGTGCCTGTCAGGACGCTCTCAGATGCCCCCGCGGCGTTCGCTACGATCTTGGCTAGCTGTCCCCGCGAAGCCGGTTGAGAGGGACGGAAGTAGGGCTTGTTGCCGCTATTGCAAGGTTCGCCCGCCTCACCACACGGGTATCCACTCATTATACCCCGCAAAGCCAGCCGCTGTACCCACGCGTAGAAAGTGGAGCCGGGCGGCACGTCCTCGAACACCTGCCCGCCCGGCTCCTCGTTGAAGCCCGCCGCGATAGAGACTATCTTGCTTATCTGCCCCCGGCTGATGTTGCTGGCGGGCCTGAAGAAGGGGTTCTTCGCGGCGTCGCACGGTTCCCCTTGCCCACCGCACGGGTAGCCGCCCAGCACGTTACGGCAGGCAAGACATCTGACATATGTGTAGAAGGTACTGCCCGCAGGCACGTCCTCGAACTCGGTAGAGCATCCGCTGGCGCTGGGCGTGGCGGTAGGACTGGCTGTATCATCGCGCAGGAAGCCCTTCGACACCAGAATGTCCTGCTGCCCAGAACGCGCGTCGTTCCAGGCGACGTACACCGTGTCCGAGATGGCATCGAAGCCCCAGTAGTCGCCCGCCGCGCTGCCGCTACCCGGTGGCAGGCCCACGTTCAGGTCCTGCGAGGCGGTGCTCACGCGGGTGTCCGGGTCCCAGGTCGCCCCGGCGTCGGTGCTGGAGCTGTACCAGCTATCGAACAGGCGGTTGTCGGGGTCGATGCGGCGGTCGAGCCAAAAGGCGTGCAGGCGGCTGTTCCTGTCTGCGTATAGCACGGGCGTAATGTGGTCGCGCACCACGCCGGGCGCGTCGTGGCTCAGGCGGGCCGGCGCGCTCCACGATGCCCCGCGCGCGCTACCCTTCACGTACAGCACCTCAATGCCGTTGGTATTTATGTTGCGGCGGTCGGTCCAGGCCACGTAAAGCCCGCCCGTGTTAGGGTCCACGGCAGCGGCTATCGTGGAGAAGAAGCGGAATTGGTCGGTGGAACGTATAGGGTTGCCGGGCTGCACTGCCTGCGAAATCGTCGCGGGCGTGTCCCAGCTAGCACCGCCATCCGTCGATTTGGTCATTTGCACGTTGCCGGTGCGCCCCGGCCCCCAGTTCTGCATCATGAAGATGTACACCGTGCCGTCAGGCGCAACGATGGGGTAAGGGTACTCGGTGCTGCTGAATCCGACCTGCTGCCTGCTCGACCATGTGAGGCCGCCGTCGGTAGAGCGCTGCAGCATGACGTTCGCCCCGTCGGGCACGTAGGCCATGTACATGTTGTGGTAGAAGGGGCTGGATGGGTAATTGTCTATCGCGAACCAGTCCTTGTCGTCCAGTACGGTGTCGGGGTAGTTGACCGCAATAGAGGGCCGCCATGTGAGGCCGCCATCGTCGCTCCAGGTGATGAAGATGCCGTTGCGGGTGCGGTCCGGCTCGTTCAAGGCAAGGCAGGAGACGTAGATGCGTCCATCATCGCGGGACATCGCCACCGGGTCGCTCTGGTTTGGCACATCGTAGGGTAGACCGGGCATCTGTAGCTGGCGCGAGGCGGGCCAGGTGGCCCCACTGTCCGTGGAGGAATATATCCACACCTGCTTGGCGCCGTCCGCGCGGAAGTCTTTTGCTGCGATTACCACCGTGTTGGTGTCGACCCTGCTAACGGCCAGGCTCGGCTCGTGCTGCCCGTAAGACGTATCATCCGAGTTGGCCGCGATGTTGGGACCGAACAGCGGAGCGAATAAGGGGCTGAGCTTGTCGTAGATGTAGGAAGCACGCACAGAGCGCAGCACAGTGTAGGGCTGAGCGTGAGACTCGCGCTGCCAGAGGACAACCACGCCCGCAAGCACGCCTATGAAGAGGCACACAACCAGTGTGCTGTGGGTGCGGCTGGAGGAAGGGAGCGATTGCGACAAAGTGGTGGAGTCCTGCGTCCCTGTGCTAACGAACAGTATCGATGGCGATCCAGCGCAACTCCACCGGCAGCACCGCGTCCGCCGGGTCAAGCCGCACGCCCACCAGGGCGGGAGTCCACTCCTGCGGCGCGACGAACGCCCACAGCACGTGCGGATTTGCATCTACGGGTAGCGCCACGCGCCGCTGTCTGAAGCCGTTGAAGTACTCGTGAGGAGGCGACCAGAATAGCTGGACCGCGGGTCCCGGCGTTGTGACACCCCCGCTGATGGCAAACGAGGCGCGTATGCGAACGTACCGGTCGCCAATGACCGAGGGCACGATATTGAAAGCGGTGTCAGCAATCTGCGAGTCTACGTTGGTGGGGTTCAGCAGAAGCCCCTTGCCCGGCTGGCAAGTCACCGAGGCGTTACTTACCTGCCACTGGTCCAGGGCAGCCCGGTCGCATTGCTGGAAATCCCACACCTGGAGGTTGGAGCCGGTGTTACCTTCGGCGGCTGGTATGCCATAGTCGGCGGTGATGCCCAGGCCGTAATTGACGTGCCAGCGCACCTCGGCAGGATCGTACTCCCAGCGCAGGGCAAACGAGTCGCGGACGTCGGTTCCAAGGGGCGCTTGCTCTATAGTGTCGGTCCTGACCACCTGGGGGATGTCCGCCTCGCCGCCCGGCATATAGCGGGTGCGTGCCATGGCCGAGTTGAGCACCCAGGCCCCCCTGTAGCGATCGGGCACGTTGTTGATGTACCAGACCATATCTTGCGGGCGCTCCTGCATCGGAATCAGGCGGGCCAGCTCGCCCTCGACCTCAGCAGCCTGGACCGAAGCGGTGTGCCACGGTTCAAGCTGTATCCAGGTTACGACCACGCAAGCCACGACCAGCAGGCCCGTGCCCGAAATGAAAGGCCAGCGCGCCCGCCGCGCATGGGAGATAGCACTCCACAGCAGCGCCGCTACCACGATGCAATACCCCGCGCTCACCAGGTAAAGGAGGCGGCTGTTCTGGAAATCGTGGCGGAAGATGCCGATGTTCAGCACCGGGGCCAGCGTGAGCACCATCCACGCAGCAGCCAGGAGCAGCAAGCGGGCAAGGTCGCGCCCATAAAGCACCAGTCCTATCAATAGCCCCACCGCCGACAACGTCGCCACGACTTGCACGGCAGGCTCCCCAAAAATGATGCTCTCGATTGGAGCCAGCAGGAAGCGCAGGCGGTCCGCGGGCCAGTCGTACAGGAAGTTGAAGTAGTTAAGATCTACCCCGGCGTAGTTGCGCTGCTCGCCCCAGGTCAACTGCCGGACCAGCAGGTTCAGCCCCAGCACCGCCACGTGTGGAACGAGAGCCAACACCATGCGCACCCACTCACGTAAGGATTTAGGGGGCAGCACGTACCAGGCGGAAAGGGCAATAATCGGTACAAAGGCGAACAGGCTCTCTTTCGTGAAGATGCCGAGGAAGTAGAATAGCACCGAGCCTGCATACAGCCACCGGCTGCGCCCTTGGTCGCCCCGCCACCACTTGCTGAACCACCAGACCGCCAGCGTGCCGAACACCGCCGCCCACAGATCCCACTGGGTGGCGAGCCAGCCTACCGCCTCCATGTTGAGAGGGAAGACCCCGAACAGCACCCCCGCCAACCAGCCCAGCCAGCGCTTGCGTGTGATGTCGGCCAGCCACAGCCCGAACAGCATGGCAGCGCCGGCATGCGCCAACAGCCCTTCCAGGTGGTAAGGGAAAGGGTTGAGGCCGAACAGGGGCCAGTTGATACGCCAGGTAAGCAGGAAACCCAGAGGACGGTAGAAGCGCAGGCCGGGATTGGGCAGCACCGTTTGCCAACCGCTTTCTCCCAGGGCTATGCGGTTCAGCCCCATGTCCTCGGATAGGAAGCCAATGCGCACAACCGTCACGTAGGCAGCAATCGTGAGCAAGGGCACGAGCGCCCAGTACCAGCGCCGGAACGTAGCTAGCGAGCCAATCCACTCCACGGGCCACACTCGAGCGCCACGCCTTACGCCCCCGACCGCGTCGACGGGCCCGGAATCCGCGGTCTCTTCAGCACCTGGAGAGGTGCCCGATGAGGACCCGGTTTTTTCCAGCGTGGATGTGGTCATAAGCATGAGCATAGCACAAGGGATGGGATGACTTCAATATGTAGCCAGTGGCTACCATCGTGCTAACCCTTCAGGGACTTCTTTCCTATACCCCTGACACCGCTTACAACGTACTATTAGGCTGGGGAGCAAGCCACCTTGCCGCCCTCCGGTATAGGCGTCTCACTTACAACACGTACCCAGGCAACGTGTACCCAGGAACTTTGCATGCACACT
>JAXDKH010000299.1:0-2876 GCA_034667185.1 Chloroflexia bacterium
GTTTAATCGTTTCCAATGAAAAGGGCTTCGCGATAGTGCGAAGCCCTTTTTGCGTCTCGTGTAGAGGTTGGAGGGTTAGACCTCTTCCTCTTCCTCTTCGGTCTCTTCCTCGTCAGCGTACTCAAGGTCATCTTCAGACTCGTCGGCATCAGCGTCGGAGTCGTCGGCATCGTAGTCGAACCCGCCTTCCTCGTCCTCGTCCATGCCGTAGCGCAGCGCGCCTTCCCTCATGTAGGGGCGGTAGGCACCGGCGGGCAGGGCCTTGGGCGGGAACGACAGCTTTCCGCGCTGCAACGGGTGCTGGTACGTTTCGCGGATGATGATGGTGATCGCCTTGCTCGAGACCGTGGTGACAGCAGCCGTGTACCGGTTGCCACCCTCCATTAGCCCACTCAGCCGCTTGGAGAGCCTGGCCTCCACGGCACCGACGAACTGGCCGTTCTCATCATACACCTCGATGGTGTTGCCGTTGGCGCGGAGGTCCACCCGGTCGCCCGCGGTGAGCTTGAGCAGCACGTCGGGCTGGCCCAGGTTGATGAGCGTGGTAAGCCCGGTCTTGCCGGTCTCCTCGATGAAGATGTTGGGGTTGATGCGCTCGGTCTGCTGGACGGCTGCCGCACCCTTGGGGCGTACCGGTTCCGGGCCGGGCGCCGGGGCCTTGTCGGCCAGGTGCACGAGTCGCTCAACGTTCTTTTTGGCGATAATATTGTTGGGGTCCAGTTCGATGGCGCGCTGGTACGTGGTCAGCGCGTCACGGTAGCGGCCCATTTCCATGAGAGCCTTGCCCAGCCTGTTGTACGCGTCCGCGTCGTTGGGGTAAAGCTCGATGATCTTGCGGTTAACATCAGCGGCTTCAGACCAGCGATTCTGCATCGCCAACTGTATTGCCTGTTCGGGGAGTACCCTTCGCAGTCTTGCTATGTCTTCACTCTGATTTGGCATCATCTGTTGTCCTCACTTTCGACCTTCCAAGCCGCCTGTCTAATGTATGGTGTCAGGGCAATTATGCTCCCGCACTCGGCGGTTGCTTTATAAATACACCTTACATAGGTAAACGTATCAATACGCCTTTTGGTTCAAAACGTCAATGACTTTATGAACTTCCTTTTGCACATCCCGTGGTCGTCTGTGCCATGTGCCGAATCCACGCTAAAGCAATCCTCGTGCCCGGCGGCCTATATTCTAGCCAATGGTGCGTCCGGGGGCAAGGGCACAAAGTCGTAGTTTCCACTACATCTACTCACACGAGCTAATCGTCCCGCGGTCCCAACGGTGAGACGACGGAGGGTCGCATCTTGTTACATGCGCGACCGCTCCCGCTGGGCACCCGCGCGGGACATTATTATATACGTAAATAGATACGTTTTAGTTCGGGGATGCGGGGGGTATTTTTTGGCTATTCGGGGATAGTACCTGCGGGAATGTGGCCGTGAGGGGTATCTCCAGCCTCCGCGTCTTCACCTTGCGCAGCTCACGCAGGGCAGCCGGGCAGTCCTCTATCACACGCACCAGGGTACCCTGCATAGACCACGGCCCAGCCTCGTCTATGCGCGCAGCTATCAACTGGCCCGTGTGGTCTACCTTTTCGCCATCGCCTTCCGCGCTCAAGAAGACGATCTTGTTACCACGCGTGCGGCCCGTCCACTTGCCGCGCTCGCTACCCTCGATCAAGACTTCCATCTCTCCGCCCAGGTGCCTGGCGTTGAGGTCGCGGGCAATGTGCTCCTGTAGCTTCTCTACCGCGTGCAGGCGCAGCATCTTCTCCTCGTGTGGCACGTCGTCCACCCAGGAAGCAGCCACAGTGCCGGGGCGGGGCGAGTACGCGGCCACGTGAACCTTGTCGAACCTGATCTCCTGGAGCAGGTCCATCGTGTGCATGAACTGGTCGTGGGTCTCGCCGGGGAAGCCCACGATGATGTCCGTAGCCAGCGTCACGTTAGGTATCGTCTCACGGATGCGGCGGATGAGGTCGCGGTAGTAGCGCAGGGTGTACCGGCGCTTCATACGCTTGACCACCTCATCGTCACCAGCCTGTACGGGCAGATTGATGTGCTCCATCGCCTTCGGTAGCCTGCCCACCGCCTCGATGAGGTTCTGGGCCATGTCCTTCGGGTGCGACGTGAGGAAGCGTATCCGCCAGAGGTACTCGATGTCGTTCAGTCGCTCCAAAAGCGCAGCTAGGTCTGTGGCTTCAGCAAGGTCATGCCCATAAGTATCGACATTCTGGCCTAGCAGGGTGACTTCTCGCACGCCCTGCGCCGTCAGGTGCTCCACCTCGCGTGCAATCTCCTCAATTGTGCGGGAGCGCTCCTTGCCGCGGCGGAAGGGCACGATGCAGTAGGTGCAGGTCTTGTTACAGCCGTAGATGATAGGTATATAGGCCGCGATACCCCCTGCCTGGGCCGTTGGTAGAATGCCTTCCAGCGCCAAAGCCACGCCATACTCGCCCAGGTCGGGTGCCGAGTTGTCGGGGAGTCCTACAAGGAAATCCTGCACGGCGGAGGGCTTGAAGAAGAGGTCCACCATGGGGAAGCGGCGGCGCAGAGTGGTCTGGTCCTCAGTGACCATGCAGCCGGTGAGGGCCACGAACATGCCGGGGTTGCGCCGCTTCAGGCTGGCGACTTCGCCCAGCTTGCCGACGATCCGGTCCTCCGCGGCCTGGCGAACAACGCACGAATTGAGCACCACCACATCGGACCCGTCAAGCTCCTGCGACTCCTCGTAGCCCTTGCCTTTAAGGGTAGCGGCAACGTAGTTGCTGTCCGCCACGTTCATCTGGCAGCCGACGGTCCATATGTAGAAGCTCTTGCTATTTTGCTGTGCGTTTGCCATGACATAATTCTCCTTCTATAACGGAAAATTATACAGGATTTGAG
>JAXDKH010000300.1:0-5572 GCA_034667185.1 Chloroflexia bacterium
ACATGGGCCTCAGCCACGGCCAGGTCATGCTCATTTACATGGTGCTCTGCGGTACGTTCGGCCTGGTGGGCATGATCAACAGCGAGACCACGTTCGTGTCGCCCCTCGTCAAGCTGCTGGTCATGGTCGTCATGGCCCTGGTGTTAGCCGCTATCGCCGTATACATATCCCGCCGCCGCTTCGACCGTGAGGACTCCGTCGCTCGCGCCTCCCGCGGCGTCCAGGCCTCCTCACCCGACAACTGACACCCGGAGACACATCCGGTATGCACCGCTTCTACGTACCACACCTCAGGCCGCGAGATGGCAACATCCAACTCACCGGCCCCACCTACGAACAAATACGCCGGGTGCTCCGCATGCGCCCCGGCGACCACATAGGCGTGTTCGACGGGACCGGCCTCGAGTACCAACTGACTCTGGCCGAGTTTGGTAAAGGGGAGGTCTACGGCCAGATAGTCGAGCAGTACGAGGTCGCCACCGAACCCCGCTGCCAGGTAGTGATGTATCTGTCGCTGCTCAACAAGTCGGACAAGTTCGAATGGGCCTTGCAAAAATGCACCGAATTGGGTGCGTCTCACTTCGTGCCGGTGGTCGCGGCCCGTAGCGTCACCGCCTCGGCCCGTCCTGACCGCTGGGAGCGCATCATCCAGGAGGCAGTCGAGCAAAGCGGCAGAGGCGTGTTGCCCGGCCTATCCATGCCGCAGCCCTTCCAACAAGCCGTTCGCCAGGCCGTCGAGCAATCATCACCACAAAGTCTGGTGCTGCTCCCTGAAGTCACGGGCGAGCAGTCGCTAGGTGAAGCGCTGGCAAGTCGCACACCCGCTCCCGACAGCGTCTCCCTGTTCATCGGCCCGGAAGGCGGCTTCTCTCCCGAAGAGCAAGAGTTCGCCGCCGGGCAGAGGGTGCAGGTGGTAAAGATGGGGTCTCGCGTGCTACGGGCCGAGACTGCAGCCGTCGCAGCCTTGACTGTTACAATGGACCGGCTTGGCGAATTACGTTAGAGGTGAGTACCCAAAGGCCCGGCCTTGTCATTTCGAACGTAGTGAGAAATCTCGTCCTTCAGCACCAAAGCGACACTTTTCCTTCAGCACCAGACTTCCGCAGGAAAGAAGAAACATCGATGTAGAGGGCGAGATTTCTCACTACGTTCGAAATGACAAGATCAAACTCTGGTACCGATAATAGGGCATTACTGGGCGGTACTTCTAGCAACAGGAGGAAATAGCATGCCTGAACTGCATTTCAGCGACGTTCACCACTACGTAGACCTCTTCGCGGCGGGCGACACGTCGGTCAACAACGCCGCCGAGGAGTTCAGCCGCGCCGACCTCTGCGCCTTCCTCCGGCAGAACGTGGACGAGATAACCCGCATGGTCCGCGCTATGTCTCCCGCCCAGCTTGCTTACCGCCTGCCTGGACAACCCGGCGGCTGGGACACCAGCGGCGACGAAGAGCACTTCGACGCCACCCAGATCGTCACCCACCTGGCGAGCGGCATCGCCTTCCACTGGTGGGGCATCACACGGGCTCTGGGGCACCAACGGCCCGACTTCCCTCGTCCACCCCAGGGCATTACTACCACGGGCAAGAACCGCAACATGCTAGGTGGTGGAGGCTGGACCGGCGTCCCTATGGAAGAGGCTATCTCCCTGCTCGACGCCACCACCGAGCGCTTCCTCACCTACGTCAACAGCCTCCCCGAAGAGCAAGCAGGCACGGCCACCGCCAGCCTCGGCATCTTTAAAGACCTCACACCCCACGGCTGGCTCTTCCTCGACGCCATCCACACCTCCATGCACATCCAACAGCTATCCGAAATGCAGTCCCAGCCCGACTATCCTTCCGCGTAGGAGAAGAGACGGAACCGCCAAGACGCCAAGGACGCCAAGTACCCGCCAAGGTAAAGAAAGTTTAGAGAGTACAAGGAGGAGCCGAGTACGACATATATACTCTGCTCCTCTTTACTTTCAACACCCTCTTAACCTTGGCGTGGTACTTGGCGTCCTTGGCGTCCTTGGCGGTTCCGTCTTTATATCTACGGCAATGGCTGACCAAAGCTGAACAGCGTCCGCAACAGTTGCAATATGAACGGCAAGCTCAGCGCCAGCATCAAAATCGCGTAAAACCACCGCACCCACTTGCTTGGTGCGTAAGGATCGCTGTTCCGGTACGGCGCGTACTCCGCGTACTCCTCGAACGCAAAGTCGTCTTTGCGCCGGAACCCAGGCCCCGCAGCCGAGCGGTCGTACAATTCCTGCCAGTGCGACCCACCTTGTACCTCTTCCTGTTCCTCTTCCGCCGCTGCCTTGCGCCGGTCGTCTGACCAGTACCAGTCATCAGGCGGCTTACCCATGCTGCGCCTCACCATCTGCCGGGTGCGCATATCAGCCTCCGTCGGCAGCACGCTCCAACCTTCAGGCAGGCCCGCCCACTGCTCCTCGCCCTCCCCAACCGTCACCTCGGCCCCAGCGTTGAACTCTTCCCAGTTCCGTTCCACGAAATTGCCACCCACCGGCGAGTCTATCAGGCTGCGGGCCTCACGTAGCTTGCTGAAAGGCACGCGTATATCGTGCGGCACATAGTCGTTGTGGCTGAAATAAGCAATATCCGCACTCTTTGAGCGCATCATCACAACCGGGATGCCCGCGTCCTCTAGCTGGCTCTTGATGAGGTTGCCCAGGATAGCGTTTGGCACGTTAGTGACCACCGTCCACCTGGGGTCTTCGTCGGTCAACTCCCCACGCAACACTTCCAGCTTCGCGGGCTGCACTCCAACAGGGGCATTGCAGTCAGGGCAGACCTCCACCCAATCCTCGTACTCATACCCACAAGACGGACAAACCCGGCGCGGCTCGGTGCTCATGATACCATTATACGTGATTAGGGAGTCGAGACGGGGTTCTGAAACGTGAAACGTGAAACGTGATGCGGCTTGCTAAAGAGGGACGTGAACATGTGATTGCTACTGTTGGGGAACCCTGCCCCACCCTGTCATTCTGAACGCAGTGAAGAATCTAGTCCTCTACCTGGATGTTTCCACGTTCTCATGTACTGTGTGGCTGTAGGAAAGGTGCTGTTTGGGTGGTAAGGGACGAGATTCTTCACTGCGTTCAGAATGACAAAAAGAACGTCGTTCCTATAATAAGAGCAGCCACGTTCACGCACCAAATAGCACAAGCCGCATCACGTTTCACGTTTCAGAACTACCGCCCTTCTGCGCCCAACCACCCACAACCCCACAAACCCCAATAGTGCCCCAAGCACCGACACGATTGACACCGCTCGCCCCACCACCCACGACCCCGGACGGAACTGCATTGACACCGTCTGCTCCCCCGCCTCCACCCTCACTGCCCTGAACGCATAGTTCGCGGGCAGCACCTCGGCGGGCTTCCCGTCAATCGTCGCCTCCCAGCCTGGGTAGTACGCGTCCGTCAGCACCAGCCACCCCGGCGCGTCTGCCTTCACCCTGATGTCCACCGCGTTGGGCGTGTACCGCGTCACCCGCGCGAACTCGTTGCTGGGGGTATTGTCCGGCCCTGGCTCTGCCGTACCAGGCAGCTTGCTCTCCACCGCCTCGCCACTCTCCAGCACCACCGTATGCCGCACGTCGATGTCCTGCCGCCAGATGACAATCGAGATGTCCTCCCGGTCGCTTTCCACCCTGGAAGCATGCAACAGGAAAGTGCGGGGCAGGGCATTCAAATCGCGGTACAGGGCAAGTTGACCTTGCGTCTCCTGCAGCACCCATTTCGGTTGGTTCGCGTGCAGCCCCACCGTGGGCGACACCACCTGCATGCTCGCCCCGAACAGGTCGTACAGCGGGCTATCGGTGTGGAACCGCGCCTCGTCCCAGAGGAAGTTGTAGCGTTCAAGCTGCAACGGGTTGAACGCCCCGCTCGTGTCGTACAGCTTATAGGCTCCCTGCGCCGACAGCAGGAGTGCAGTAGACGGCTGCCACACCTCCCCGATGTTGGTCCCTGTGTCAATCCGCTGTTGCAGTCCCACGCTCTCGCTCTGCGTGCCGTTTGCCAGCGCCGCAATCGTGTCGAATTGCTGGTACCCCGCCAGGATATTGCGCGTCGTTGGGTTGAACAGCGAATTGGGCGAGAACAGGTCCAGTACCAGCGTCAGCAGGATAAACCCACCCGCTACAATGGGCTGCACCCGCCGGGTGAAAGCCGCCCACCCGAAAGCCGTCATGAGCCCCAACCATATCAGCAGCATGCCCAGGTCGTTAACTGCACTCGGTAGCCGCCCCGGCGTGAACTGGTTTACCAGCAGATCGCGGTAAAACATCGGCAGTACGCCCACCGCAACTACTGCCAACGCTGCGCTCAACCCCACCAGCCACCACATAGCATTGCGCCGCCCGGCCTGCTCTTTGCTCCCAAATGCTCCCACGAGCGCATCCAGCCCGAACCCCGCCAACCCGGCCAGCCCGAACCCCAGCAACTCGAGCACCCGCCCCGCGTCCCGCAGCTTGCTGAAGCCCGGCCCGAACTTGTACAGCCACGCCCCTACAATCGACAGGTCGCCCACCATAGTCACGAACGCCAGCCCGACCAGCAATGCGAAAAAGCCCATCATGCGCGCCCGCCGTAGGGCCACCCCAGCCGCGGCCAACGCCAGCGTCACCACGCCGCAGTAGCCCCAGTTCTCCGTCGTTTGCCACGGCCCGAAGGAATAGGTGGTCGGGTTGGTGCCGTACACCCTCGGCAAAAACAGGTTGAGCATGCTGACAGGCTGCGCCGAGAACTCGCTGGCCTCCTCGTAGCTCACCGCCTCCCGTGTGGAGTAGTTGCTCAACTCCAGGCTCGGCAGCAACTGTCCCGCCGCCACGCCCAGCGTCAGGCTGACCGCCAGCGCCCCTTTCAGCACCCAGGGCACCGCGCCCCGCGCCGTAATTCGCTCCTGCCCCAGGAAGAGGTACAGCCAGAGCAGCCCAGCCGCCATCATCCCGTAAGCGAATATCTGCACGTGCCCGGCCAGCAGCGCCATTGCCATGCTCAGCCCCGCCCCGATGCTCCATGCCCATCCCGCCGGCCCCTTCATGACCAGCGCCCGCCGTAGCAGCAGCAACTCCAGCGGCAGCCATGTCGCCACCAGTATCATCGGCATGTGCCCCAGGTGCGCCGTCATAAAGCCGCAGAAGGCGAATACAATAGCCCCCGCCAGTGCCCCAAGCCTCCGCAACCCTATATCACGAAGAAACAAGTAAGTGAAAACCGAGGCCAGCCAGTAGTGGGCGATTAGAAGCCACTCCAGGTGCCCGTAATCTACGTCGAAGAAGAGGAAGAGGACCCAGTTGAGGGGGTAAAAGAGGCCCATCTGTACGTCGGCGGCGAAGGGCATGCCGGAAAAGAGGTGCGGGTTCCACAGTGGGATGCTGCCGTTCTGTATCTGCTGTGCGGCGAACGTGTAGCCGGGGAAGTAGAGCGATACCAGGTCGCCCCCGCCCGCCGGCATGTACGTACCCTCGGTCAGAGGCCGCCAGAAGAACCCGCCCGTGAGCAGCGCCAGCAATCCTAGCGCCCCCACGTCAAGGTGCAGCGCGGGCCTGCCGGGAC
>JAXDKH010000301.1:0-8931 GCA_034667185.1 Chloroflexia bacterium
GGTCATCGTGGGCTTCTTTGCGGCACCGGCCTTTTGGGAATCCAGACTCATTGTAGCAATTTTCACATACTCAGTCAAGAATTACGAGCGCAGTTAGGGGCAGGTACGCATAAACTTTGCGTTAACATTGAGCTTACGGCCCTTATGCTGGAACGCCAAAAGCAGTATCGAACCTCAATAATTGAAGCTTGGCTGGCCTTGTAATTCTTCAGTGCACGCAAAGCTACAGCAGCGCTCTGGTTCTAATTCACGGCGTTCAAGCAGGGCCTGGTAACGTCGCCGGAACACCTTCCGGAGCATCCGCCTGTGGTATAATGAGTTGGCAAACCCAGTTGCCCTTTGGCAAGGAGGCTTCTCATCGTGGTCGCCGAAGCACAACCTGTACCTCTCAGAGAGATACTGAACTGGCCGCTCCCTACGTGGATAGAAGAACCCCGGAAGGTACATGCCTGGAAGCAGGATGATTACGAGACGTATCACCTGCAAAAGCTGCGCAACCGGTACATGGAGCTTGAGGCTGAGTGCCGCTCAATGTGCGACGGAGACCAAAAACACATCAGCGATAATCCAGGCACAGTGAAGATTGTGCTTGACGCGCTCCATAACGCAAGAGCAACGCTCGAGAGCGCCGACCCCGACCTGGTTAATGCTGCCAGCCATTTGGGGATAGCAAATAGACACATGGTTCGCTTGTTCGACGAACCTACCGTAAGGGTCCGGGCTTCTATGATCCTGTCCCGCATTAGGCGGGATAAGCTCGATCAGCGTTTCGAGGTTCCCGAACAGTTGACCAAGTTACTTTCTTCCGGAACCTGGATTTCTGCTGATCCCAACTCGGCAAGTCAACTGAGCAGCGTGCGTACCATGCTAGAGCCTATCGTCGCCGCTGTAAGCGGGTACGACTTGGTGCAGCAAATGACCAACCGCTTGCAACTTAAGAAGCTGAGGGCACTTAGGAACGTCGGCCTGGTAGTACTTATCATTTTGGCTTTGATCTCTCCGCTGTTTGTTGATCGGCAATCACCAGCGAACGGGCCTGTTGCAACACTTTCGGATGAGAGCCTCATGCAACAATGGCTCAACACATGGCCTAACGCGCTCGCGGTCGCGGCAATTGGGGCGAGTGGAGCCTTTTTGAGCGGCCTCCTTCAGGCGCGCAACTCAGAATCAAACTTTATCAATTTCCAGAGTGACTCTCTCAAGCTCCAACTTAGACCAATCGTTGGAGCGCTTGTAGCTTTGTTCCTCTTCATGCTGCTTTCCTGGGAGGTTCTGCCCGGAATAAAAGTGGAAAATCAGGGTTCGGTTTTCTTGGTTGCCTTTCTTTCGGGCTTCTCGGAGCGCTATTTCCTTAAGCTTCTGCCTTTAGGTAATGAAGAAGCCACAACGCGCAACGCGGCCTAGCAAGCAGCACACCAGCATGGGTCTACCTTTCAGGTATGCGCAATAAAAACTAGAAAGTGCCAGGCTCACCATGTCCTCGACCTCAATAACTAACGGCCTTAACAACCGTCGCGCCACGCTCGACCTCGATGCCGAGCTATATCGGCTTTTTGGCTACCGAGAGTTCCGCGGCGTGCAGAAAGAGATCATCTCGCAGGTGCTCCAGGGCACCGACACCATAGTCGTGATGCCCACCGGCGCGGGCAAGTCGCTTTGTTACCAGCTACCCGCCATGCTCCTGCCCGGTACCACGCTCATTATTTCGCCCTTGATTGCCCTGATGAAGGACCAGTACGACAACCTCCCCTCCGACGTGTACGAGCGCACCACGTTCATCAACAGCACGCTCGACACGGAGGAGCTTGCCCAGCGCATGTCGGAGATCATCACGGGCAAGTACAAGCTGGTATATTGCGCGCCGGAGCGTCTCAGGCAGCAGCAGTTCACCGAGGCGCTGCGCCGGGCCCGCATCTCGATGCTGGTGGTGGACGAGGCGCACTGCGTTTCCATGTGGGGGCATGACTTCCGCCCCGATTACCTGTTCATCGGCAAGTGCCTGCCCCAACTCGGCCACCCCACCCTGTTCGCGCTCACGGCTACCGCTACTCCACAGATGCGCGAGGAGATCGGGCAGCAGTTGGGCCGTAAGCTCAAGCCCATCGTCGCCAGCGTCTTCCGTCCCAACCTCTTCTACGAAGTGGAGGAGTTGAACGACAAGGAAGCCAAGCTCAAGCGGCTGGTCGAGATTTGCCAGCGGGAGCACGGGTCAGGGGTGATTTACGCCCGCAGCCGCGACATGTGCGAGCAGATAGCCGCTATGTTGAGACGATCCGGCATAAAAGCTGGACATTACCACGCCGGTATGGAGTCTGAGCTACGCACCGCCGCCCAGGAAGCCTTCATGCTCGACCGTACGCGCGTGATCGTGGCGACGATAGCCTTTGGCATGGGCGTCGACAAGAGCAACGTACGCTTCATCGTGCACTTCAGCCCGCCCGACTCGCTGGAGGGCTACGTGCAGGAGTCGGGGCGCGCTGGACGCGATGGGCGGCCCGCCCGTTGCATCCTGCTCATAACGCCCGGCGACAAGGCCAACCTCAGCCGCTGGCAGCGCGAAGAGCAGATGAAGATCGAGCCGCTCCGTGCCATCTACCGCGAGCTGGGCAAGCACGTGCCGGTCGGTAAGCCCCGGTTCATACGCTTCGAGGAAATCGAGCGAGATGCCTCCAACTCCGGTACAGCCGTGGACAGCACTCAGTCGCGCGTGGGCGTCAGCATGCTGGAACGTGTGGGCCTGATCGTGCGCCACCCGGACGCTCCCAAGACGCTATACATGACGCTGCTGGACGACGCTAGCGCTGCCAAGGACCCACAGTTCCGCAACTTCGTCCGCGTCACGGGCCTGACCCCAGGGCAATCCATTCGCCGGGACACAGCGGCCCTTGCCGACGCGCTTGAGGTCACCGCGCCCGAGCTGGAGCGACTGACCCTCGTCTGGGAGGAGAATGGTTGGCTCGTATCGAGAGGAGACCGGCGTGACCCGGTGATCGAGCGATTGAAGCCTCCTGCGGACACCGCCCAAACGATTCAGCGTCTTCTTGACGAGCAGGAGCGAGCCCAGCAGCACCAGATCGACCAGATGATGCGCTACGCCACCGCAAACCGCTGCCGACATCAGATGCTGGCCGCTCACCTCGGCGAAGAGATCGAGGAGTGCGGCACCAGCTGCGACTACTGCGCCCCTCCCGACGACCGGCCCGAAGCAGTATCTCAAACGGCGGAGCAGTTGCCCGACAACCCCGGCCAGGTAATCGTGGAGTGTCTCGTCTCGTTCCCGTTCTCGGTTGGTAAGCCCAGCCTGGTCAAGGCTCTCACGGGGTCCGCTGCCAGCAACGTGACGCCAGACCGAGTCAGGCACTTCGGTGCCCTGGCGGCCGCCTCACCCAGTGCGATACAGCGTGCTATAGATGAGCTTGTTGAGGGTGGCTACCTCGCCTTCTACGAGACCGAGGAAGGCTTCAAGCTGTTGCGGGTCACGGAGGACGGGTTGGAAGGCGTGCCGTCGGATGCGGTGTCCCTCAAGCAGAAGCGGCAGCCGAAACAGCGCGACCGCTCGGCACCCGAGCCCCGTCAGGACCGAGCAGCACGTATGGACGCCAGCCGCACCAAAGCCACCAGTCAGGCGGAAGACGACAGGGAGCCTACCCCCGAAGAGGCCGACCTATTTGAGAGGCTGCGGCAGTGGCGGCGCGTGGTAGCCAACCGGCTCGGCCTGCCTCCGTACATCATCTTCCATGACAAGACGCTCTGGGCCATTGCCAAAGCGCAACCTACATCGGTAGAAGAATTGCTCCAGGTCAAGGGTGTGGGTCAGAGCCACATCGACAAGTATGGCGACGGGCTAATGGCGGAACTCACCAACCTTGCGGGCGAGGCTGAGGAAGAACTCTAATAGTCCGGCCCACGATGGAAATGCAAAGAGCAGAGGCGTAGAGCGTTGAAACTCTACGCCTCTGCTCTTGCAAGGACGGAGGAGATCGTCACTTGCAGGGTGTAAGCTAGGGATTGATTATGACTTTGCGGGCGCGGTTGTAGAAGATGCCCAGCGCCACGATGCCGCCAAAGACGAGCAGGCCTCCCAGGAAGCCCCCAATGAAGAAGGAGACCACTTCAAACGCGAAGCCGAACACAAAGGTGAGCCCGGCGTTCACGCCCGCCATGCGCCACAGGTCTCTATCGTCGGCGTTGAGCACCGGAAAGACCCTGCGCCCAAGGACGGTGTTCGCCCAACGAGAAGGACGTGGCAGATTAAGCATCGTCAGCATGCTCACGAACGCCGCGAGCCAGGCCCCCGTAATGATGCCACCCACAACCGGCTTGAGGACGAAACCCAGCACCGCGAGCAGGAACAAAGCCGCCGCAGCAGCGATCACCCAGAACCCGACGCGCTCTAGCTTGAAGCGGGCGGGCACGCGCCTTGGTGGGGCGTAGCTAGTGCCGTACGAGCCTGAGGCAGCATCTGCAGACATAAGCGGCCCACCTCCTGCGGTCTCCGGCAGGTCTGTAGGTGTTGCGGGCTTCACGCTCACGTTTGAATTTCCGGTGTAGCTCATTCTAAATCTCCCACGCCTGATTCCTTCTAACACCCAATATACGAAGCCAGGCCCCTTAGCGTTTCACGTTGGGACCGCCAATCTCGACTCAGGGCAAGCTCATCTCCGCAAGATGGTGCTCGCCCTCCTCGGTCTTCCCGGCGTAGTGCAAGACCAGTTCCACGCGGTTGGTGTCCTTCAGGTAATGCAACTGCAAGATGTTACGAACGTCGTTGCCGTTGAGGTCAATAAAGTAGGTGGTGCCGTTCTGGAAGGAGTAGTTGCTAAGCACAAAGTCGTCGGAGCCGAGGCGCAGGGTGTTGTTCCCCAGGAACTGCAGCGTCACGGGCCCTGATTGCAGCGCCCAGGTGAGCGAACCCAATCCACCGCACAGCAACAAGAGGAGGCCCAGGCAGCCGACCTTTAACGCGCGCATCGTGCTTCGCCTGGGGTTGGTGCGCTCGCTTCCCAGGGGTGTCTGGGCATCAGGTTTAGAAACCACTGGGTCTTCCATGAGCTACCTCGAGATGCCACTTCCCGGCTGCGTGGCGGGGCAGCAGGGGCGCAGCGTGCTATAATTATATTGGCATTTACCCCAATAGCAAGGGAGGATATCTGATGCTGGTCGTAATGGTACGCATCCCGGTGGGCTCGCGAGAAGAGAGCGATAGGATGCTGGAACGATTCCGCAACCGCGCCGGGCTGGTGGACGGTATGCCCGGCTTCATGGGCTTTGAGCTACTGCAGGGCGACGGTGAGCTTATCTCGCTCACGCGCTGGGCCTCGCGCGGCGACCTGGACAACTGGATGAGCAGCTCGGCCAACACCCAGGCACATGCACGCGTGCCTCGCCCCACAGGTGGAGGACACCCCGAAGGTGGCACACACGGCCACGGAACGCACGCTCAGCATGAACCCGACACCACAGCCGCGCAGCCTCAGCAGGGCGGGCACTCAGGGCCACAGGGCAGCGTGATGATCTATGAGGTGGTAATTCCGGCAGAGACAGGCAGTTAGTTGGGCGGCATCGGCGATACCTTTGCTTCGTTCTCCTGGGTCTACCTGATCGGCGCGGGCTACACGCTGTACCTGCTGAGCCGCGCCTGGAAGCAGCTGTGGGGTCCGAAGGCAGGCGCGAACACACGTCAGCTTGCGGCCATGATCGCCTTTTTCCTGCTGATCCCCGTGGGCGTGTTGCTGCACGAGTTCGGCCACATGCTCGCCGCGTGGTTGCTGGGGCTACAGGTCTTTGGCCTGCACTACTTCCTCTACTGGGGATATGTCGTACACGCTGGCGGCACTGACCTGCAAAATTGGGTCGTGGCGCTTGCGGGCAACTTCGTCAGCTTCGCCCTGGGTGTGGCCTGCCTGTATGTGGCGTTGCGGATCGAGCCCAGGCGTCCTGCGATCAACATCACCCTGGCCCAGCTTGGCGTCCTGGAGATCGTGCAGACACTCATCGCCTACCCCCTCATGAGCCTCGATCCTGCCCTAGAAGGCGACTGGGACACGATCTACTCATTCGCCACTCCCTTACCCGCCGCCATTACCCTCGTGATACACCTGGCGTCCCTGGTAGCGTTCGTCATCTTACTGAATCGGAATACTCGAATGCGCAAGTTGATGGGTACCTATAGCGACTAGAATAGAGACGAAACCGCCAAGACGCCAAGGACGCCAAGGACGCCAAGAACCCGCCAAGGTTTAGGATTGGTATTCAAGCCAAAGGACCAGAGTACGACATCATGTACCCTGGTCCTCTCTGTACTCGCCAAACCCTTATTCTCTTGGCGTCTTGGCGTCTTGGCGTCTTGGCGTTTAGACCCGTCCCATCCTATTGCATGAACTGGCCGAAGCCGCCCATGCCGCGACGCTTACCCTTGCCGCCCTTCATCTTCATGCCGCCGGTGAGGCTTTTCATCATTTTCTGCATCTGGCGGAACTGGTTGATGAGGGCGTTCACGTCCTGCACCGTGGTACCGCTGCCCCTGGCGATGCGACGGCGGCGGCTGCTGTCGATCACGTCCGGGTTCTGGCGCTCTTTGGGCGTCATAGAGCGTATTATCGCCTCGATGTGCTTCAGGTCGTCTTCTTTTACCTGCACCTGCTGCTGGCGCATAGCCTGCCCCAGGCCGGGTATCATGCCGAGCACCTGCTCCAGGGGGCCGAGCCGCTTCACCTGCTGTAACTGGTTCAGGAAGTCCTCCAGGTTGAAGGTGGCAGTGCGCAGCTTCTTCTCCATCGCTTTCGCCTGCTCTTCGTCGTACTCGGACTGGGCGCGCTCCACCAGGGTCATTATGTCGCCCATGCCCAGGATGCGGGAGGCTACGCGGTCGGGGTAGAACGGCTCTAGGGCGTCGGTCTTCTCCCCTGTGCCTATGAACTTAATGGGCACTCCTGTCACTTCCCGCACCGAGAGGGCCGCGCCACCACGTGTGTCACCGTCCATCTTGGTCATGATGAGGCCGGTCACACCCACCTTCTCATTGAACTCGGAGGCGGCGCGCACAGCGTCCTGGCCCGTCATGGCGTCCACGACCAGCAGCACCTCGGTCGGGTTGAGGCGGCCCTTGATGGTGGCAACCTCTTGCATCATCATCTCGTCGATGTGCAGGCGGCCCGCCGTATCGAGGATCACCAGGCTATTGTTGTTGGCCTGCGCGTGGCGCACCCCGTTGACGGCGATGTTCACCGGGTTCGCGCCCTGCGGCTCTGAATACACGGGCACGTTCAGTTGCTTGCCCAGCGTCACGAGTTGGTGCACGGCGGCAGGACGGTACATGTCGGCGGCCACCAGCAGCGGGCTCTGCCCGGCCCTGCGCATCTGTAGGGCCAGCTTGGCGGCGGTGGTCGTCTTACCAGACCCTTGCAGGCCCACCAGCATGACCACCGAGGGCGGCGTGCGCGAAAGCTCCACCTTAGTAGGCTCGCCCAGCAACTCTATCAGCTGCTCGTGCACGATACCCACGACCATCTGCGCCGGGGTGAGGCTCTTGAGCACTTCTTGACCCATAGCGCGCTCCCGCACGCGGTCAACGAAGGTCTTGACCACCTTGAAGTTGACGTCGGCCTCCAACAGCGCACGCCGCACTTCTTTCATAGCCTCGTCAATGTCGGCTTCGTCGAGGCGGCCCTTGCTGCTGAGCCTCTGAAATGCCCCGTTCAACCTATCTGACAAACTCTCAAACATGTAAGTTCCCTCTTTGGGAGTGGATAGTGGTTAGTGGCGAGTGGTTAGAAATTCTCTACTAGCCACTCGCCACTGACCACTAACCACTATGAAAATAACGCGCCTACGAACTGCCGGGCGTCAAACTCGGCCAGGTCGGTGATCTTCTCGCCGGTGCCGATGTAACGTATGGGCAGGTCCATCTCGCGGGCTATGGCGAACACGACGCCGCCTTTTGCGGTACCGTCCAGCTTGGCTATGGCGAGGTCGGTCACGTTGGCTACCTCGGTGAAAGCCTTGGCCTGCTGCAGACCGTTCTGCCCGGTGGTGGCGTCCAGCACCAGCAGTGTCTCATGGGGCGCGCCCGGTAGTTGCTTGCTGATTATCCTGGTCACTTTGCGAAGCTCTTCCATCAAGTTGGTCTTGGTGTGCAGGCGGCCCGCCGTATCGATAATGAGCACGTCGGCATCGCGGCTTATGGCGGCTTCCACGGCATCGAACACCACCGCGCCAGGGTCCGCGCCTATCTGGTGCCGTATAACCGGCGCACCCACGCGTTCGCCCCAGATTTGCAACTGCTCAATCGCGGCGGCCCTGAACGTATCCCCCGCACCAATCACGACGCTCTTGCCCTGGTCCCGGTAGTAGCGCGCGATCTTGGCGATCGTGGTAGTCTTGCCAACGCCGTTCACGCCCACCACCAGCAGCACGTACGGGTGCGGCTCCTTCTCAGTTACGTTGGCTGAGCCGTTCCCGTTGCGCCGGGACAACGCTCGCTCCGGCTGCTCAAGCACCCACACTAGCTCGTCCTGCAACGCCTGGTACACCGCCGAGGGCTTCTTGAGCCGGTCTGCCGCCACCCGCTGCTTCAGGCGGTCCAGCACCTCCACGGTCGTATCCACGCCCACGTCGGCCTGTATCAGCAGAGTTTCGAGGTCCTCCCAGATATCCTCAGTGATCTCATCAACCTCAAATAGAGAAGCGACCTGGCGGAACCAGCTACGCTTGGTGCGCTGAAGCCCCTCCTCGACTCGCTCCTGTTGCTGCTGTACCTCTTCTTCACTTTTCGGCTGCTCTTTCTTCCTGAGCCAGTTAAACATGCATTTTACTCCACGTCAAAAAAGCGGTCATACATAGGAATTATACCAGAAACGTGAAACGTGAAACGTGATGCGGTAAGTGTTATAGGGTACGAGCAAAGCAGCAGGGCCGCCTCACGAAATAGAA
>JAXDKH010000302.1:0-7922 GCA_034667185.1 Chloroflexia bacterium
CGATCTTGGAGAAGGTGCTGTTTACCTGGCTGCCCAGGAAGGTGAGGATCAAGATCACCACGATGGCGATCAGCACCAGGATCAGGGCGTACTCTACCAGGCCCTGGCCCTTCTTCTTCATCTGCTCAATCTTTGCGCGCATTGTTTTGGTCTCCTTGTGAAACTAACAGATAATTGCTTGGAATATTCCGCTTCGGCACTAACTACTTGCGCCGAACTTCCCCTTTATAGTACAGGTTCTACGCTCAGGCACATATAGCCCGCTGGTACTGTTTGCGCGCATTTCAAGTAAGTACATAGTCCTATATTGGCAGGTAGTACTTGCATGAGGCAAGGATTGTTCGCCGCGGAGAGGCAAAGGGCAACCCTTAACACCGTGAATAACCGAGTCTGTTCCTAAGCGCGGAGTGTATACTTCGGGCTGACGTAAACGTGGCTTTCAGGAAAGGAGACCGTAATGCGCCGAAAAGCAACCCTGTGTGCCCCTTGGGTAGCTATGATGGCTTTGATGTTCGCCGTGTTGCTCAATCATAGTGCAGTCAGCGCGGCACCTGTACACGCCGATCACGGCAAGACTACTCCAAACCAGCAGCCTGTCGAGAGCAAGGGCGACAAAGCCTCCGATTCGGTGCCCGGCGCACAAGAAGCCTGCGGAGTTGTCTATGGAGCGTGGGCCAACCTGCCCGACCTGCCGGCGGCGCGCAACCAGGCGATGTCGGCGGTGATAAACGACAAGCTCTACGTTATGGGCGGCTACAACACTAATTACAGCGAGGCTGCCGACTTGTATAGGCTCAACACGTCCTCTCCCGCCTCAGGCTGGACCACGCTCGCCTCTATGTCCACCAGGGCTTATGGCACCCAGGCCGTGGCTATAGGTCACCAGATATTCGTACCGGGCGGCTATGGCACGGACGGCCCGCTCAACACCATGCAGATCTACGAGGCGGGCGACAACACCTGGTCGCAGGGTGCTACCCTCCCCACTGCGCTAGGTGGCGTGGCCGCCGTGGCGTACAATGGCAGAGTGTACATATTCGGGGGCGCGGGGACAGACAACGAGCCCGTAGGCAGTGTGTATGTCTACGACCCGGTCACGAACACCTACGCCCAGAAAGGTGACATGCCGGGTCCAGCCTACAATGCTGCCGCGGTAGTGCACAACAACCGGATATACGTCATCGGTGGCTCCGGCTACTATTACGCCAACTTCGTCTACAACCCCGACCTCGACCAGTGGCTCGGCATCGCACCCTCTCCCAGGGACCAACTGGACCGCGACGGACTGCTCAGCTTCGGCGGGGAGATATGGGTGTTAGGCGGCTCATACGGCGGTACCGCGCCCCCCGACCAGGCCGTGCAGATATATACTCCTTATACCAATTCGTGGCGCTACGGCCCCGCCTACAACAACGCGCGCCTCAACACCTCGGCGGTCGCTGTGGTAGGCAAAGTGGCTTACGTCGCCGGGGGCCTGGCTAGCGGCAACGCTTCCGCCAAAGTCGAATCTATCGACTTCGGCGGCACGCCATGCCAGCCCACGTGCAGTATCTCTTACCCTGACGTGCCGCCAGGCAGCCCCTTCTACTCCTACGTGCGCTGCCTGGCGTGTAAGGCGGTCCTCAGCGGCTACAGCAACGGCAACTTCGGCCCAGGCGACCTCATCAAGCGCGGGCAGCTTTCCAAGGTCGTCTCAAACGCCGCGGGCTACAGCGAAAACCCCGGCACGCAGAGATTCCGGGATGTTGCGCCCGGCAGTCCCTTCTACGCCTTCATCAACAGGCTGGCAGCCCGGAACATCATCGGAGGCTATCCCTGTGGTGGACTCGGCGAGCCGTGCGGCCCCGGCAGCCTGCCGTACTTCCGCCCCAACGCTTCCGCCTCACGAGGCCAGATAGCCAAGATCGTTATGCAAGCCAGCCCACTTGGCTCCCTGCCCTCCGACCCTGCGTCCGCGGACCAAGGCCAGGGCCAGCAGGCTCCACAAGCCCGCCCAACACCTCCACCGCCCTTCTTCATCGACGTGCAGCCCACCAGCCCCTTCTACGAGGGCGTTCAGAAGCTAGCGCGCTACAACGTGGTTGAGGGCTACCCCTGTGGCGGTTCCGGCGAGCCTTGCACGAACGGGCCGGGCACGCTCTATTTCCGCCCCGGCAAGAGCGCCACCAGGGGGCAGGTAGCCAAGCTGGTGTCCGTCGCCTTCTTCCCGGCGTGTGATGCGCCTTAGCATCATTCGGGCTATGAGACCACTCTAAACAAAAACACCTCCCGATGTGGGAGGTGTTTTGTTAGCTGCCGATTTACTTCTTCCGCTGCCGTGTCTTGATGTCTACCGGCGGGAGTGGGGTCTTGCCATTACTCTTGCCGTCGCTCTTGGCTGCAGGTGGCGTGGCCTTGCTTGCCGCCTTGCGCTTGGTGCCGTTGCCATCACCAACCATCTGAGCCGGGGTGACGGTGGCGTTCAGCACGTCAGTCATCGCCTTGCCCTGGCCTCGGCCCTTGCTCTTGGGCGATAGACCTTCGCCGTCGTCGGTGACCACCAGGCCGTCCGCCTCCTCAACATCAAGCCCTTCGTACACCTGGTCCTCGGTCAGCACCTCAAGATCGTCGTCGCCCAGCAGCTTACCACTCTTGTCGGTGCGTGGGATGCGAGCGATAGAGGCTACCTCGTCCTTGCCCTTCATGTTCATGATAGTCACGCCCTGCGCTCCACGTCCGTAGTGGGGGATGCTATCGGCAAACATGCGGATTACCTGGCCGTTAGTGGAGATCACCACCAGGTCGTCGTCGGGGAAGACCATGCGGGCAATCGCCACTTCGCCACTCTTCGGGGTGAGGATCATCGAGCGAACGCCGCTTCCTGCACGGTGGTGCCGCGGGAAGCCCTTCACCAGCGTGCGCTTGCCCATACCCCTCTGCGATACGATGAGCAGCGAAGCCTTCGAGTCGGGGCGCACCACGTCCATGCTCACCACCTCGTCGCCCTTGACCAGGCGAATGGCCGACACACCGGCTGCTACCCGGCCCATGGGGCGCACTTCCGTCTCGGAGAAGCGGACCGCCTGCCCTTTCCGTGTGGCTACCAGCACGTCGCTGTTGCCATGCGAGAGCCTTGCAGCCGCGAGCGAGTCGCCCGGCTCCAGGTTGAGCGCGATAATGCCTGTCGAGCGCACCGAGCTATAGTCGGTAAGGGGGGTCTTCTTGATCTTGCCCTGCCTGGTCGCGAGCACCAGGTAAGCGCCGTCGGCCTTGAAGTCGCGTACCGCTATAAGCCCTGTAACCTGCTCGCCCGGCTCCAGCGACACCAGGTTGACCAGTGGGAGGCCCTTGGCCTGCCTGCTGGTATCCGGCACCTCATGCGCCTTTAGCTGGTAGACCTTGCCCTTGTCGGTGAGGAACAGCAGATTGTCCAGCGTGTTGCAGGTGATCATGTGCTGCACGGCGTCCATCTCACGCGTGACCATGCCGATGATGCCCTTACCGCCCCTGTGCTGGCGCTTGTAGGTGTCGTGCGGCAGGCGCTTGACGTAGCCACGGTCGGTGATCGTCACGAGCACCTGCAGGTCGGGGATCAGGTCTTCCTCACTGAACTCGGTGGAGGTAGACTGGCCGATGCGGGTGCGCCGGGCGTCGCCGTACTTCTCCTTCAACTCGGCCAGGTCCTGCTTGATGAGGCCATATCTCTTCTGGGGGTGAGCCAGCAGGTCCTCAAGGTAGCCAATCTCCTTGATAACCCCGATATACTCGTTCTCGATCTTGGCGCGCTCCAGGGCCGCAAGGCGTGCCAGGCGCATGTCCAGGATGGCCTGGGCCTGTACCTCGGAGAACTTGAAAGTGCTTCTCAGGTTGCCCTTGGCGCTCTCAGGCGTGCGGCTCTGGCGGATGGTGCTGATCACCTGGTCCAGGTTGTCCAGCGCGATCTTGAGACCTTCCAGTATGTGGGCGCGCTCCTGGGCCTTCCTCAGCTCGTACTGGGTGCGACGGGTGATTACCTCTTGCCGCCACTCGATGTGGTGCTGTAACGCCTTCTTCAGCGTGAGCACGCGAGGCTCGTTGCCGTTCACCAGGGCCAGCATGTTCACGCCGAACGTGCTCTGCATGGCGGTGTGCTTGAACAACAGGTTGAGCACCTTCTTGGGCTGGGCGTCCCGCTTCAGCTCGATCACCAGGCGCATGCCGTTGCGGTCCGACTCGTCACGCACGATACCGGCACCCGGCAGCTTGTCGTCCGAGATAAGCTCCGCGATCTTCTCGTGCAGGGTAGCCTTGTTCACCTGGAACGGCAGCTCTGTCACGATGATGCTGTAGCGCCCGGCGCGGCTCTCCTCGATATAGGCCTTGGCGCGCATGACCACGCGGCCCTTGCCTGTGGCGTAGGCGTCGCGGATGCCCTCGTTACCCACGATGATGCCGCCGGTTGGGAAGTCGGGGCCAGGCACGAACTGCATCAGCTCCTCGACGGTGGCGTCGGGGTTGTCGATGAGGAACGTCTCGGCGTCACAAAGCTCCGCAAGGTTGTGAGGCGGGATGTTGGTTGCCATACCCACGGCGATACCGGCAGCGCCGTTCAGCAGCTTGTTCGGTATGCGCGCGGGGAGGACGGTTGGCTCCATCGCTTTTTCGTCGTAGTTCGGGACGAAGCTCACAGTCTCTTTGTCGATGTCCACCAGCAGCTCTTCGGCTATCTGGCGCAGGCGGACCTCTGTGTAGCGCATGGCAGCCGCCGGGTCGCCGTCCACCGAGCCAAAGTTACCCTGGCCGTCCACGAGAGGATAGCGAAGGGAGAAGTCCTGCGCCATACGCACCAGGGCGTCGTATACTGAAGCATCACCGTGCGGGTGGTATTCCTTGAGCACCTCGCCCACAATACCAGCGCTCTTGCGGTAGGATACGTTGTGCCGCAGCCCCATCTGGTTCATCGCGTACAGCACGCGTCGCTGCACCGGCTTCATGCCGTCCCGGACGTCGGGCAGGGCACGCGACACGATCACGCTCATCGCGTAATCGAGGTACGCTGACCTCATCTCCGTATCCAGGTTGACCGTTCTAATCATGCCTATTTCCATGCGTGTAAAGCCTCCAAAACTCCGAACTCAAGTCTTCTACACAAACTCTAAAGCAGACTTTCACCTACTTATATTAATGGCCTTTAGTAGTTATTATACCCGATTTCGGCTGGAATTACCAGGTTTTACACATAAAAACAGCAAATATGTTCTAACTAATGCGCATTTTGTAAGAGACAAGAAGAGAGTTATCAGGAAAGCACTGATTGGGGAAAGCCGCACCCAAACGTGGGCCTTATCATTCTGAGTGGAACGTGTTGCAAGGAACCTATCAAAAGCACGAACCAAGAGAAGAATTGTCATTCCGAGCGTAGCGAGGAATCAGGTGGGTAGGGAAGAAGATGTATTGGAGCACCACTGCGGATATACCTTACCCTCTGACTCCTATGTTGCCACTGTGTACGACAGCCACCTGATTCCTCGCTACGCTCGGAATGACAAAGGGCGAGATGGTCCTATTATTCGTACATTTCTTGCAAGATGCACCACTCGGAAGGACAAGGTCGGGACGCGGGTTCGGATAGCGACCCTGTTCCGAAGACGCCAAGACTACACGCCCAAACGTTCCAGCACGCGTTGGATGAGCCAGATGAATATCGGCAGGAGGAAGGCGGCGCCTACCCCACTGATCGTCTGCGTCTGCCAGGGCCAAGTACGCAACTTGTCGATCACGCCCTGCTCGGCCACCAACCCGTCGAGCGTATCTTTCAGCGCGTCTCTGTCGTGCATCTCCCCGGCGTCCACACGGCTGTGCAGGTCGCCGATGGTGGCCTCGATACGCTTTGCGACTTCGTCTTTCAGCCGTTCTTTCTCTCGTTCAAGCAGGCCATGAGCGCCCAGCAGAGGCCAAATGAAAGTAAGTGCTATCAATGCGGCATAGAAACCCGTTTCGTAGAGGCCTATCCCGATCTCGCCCGGTGAGGACTCGCTATTGGCCTGCGACCACAGGTAGGTCGGTATGCTCAAGCCAATGGCTGTGCGCGCCGCAAGCCTGGACAAAGTGTATAGCGGACCGGGTTGGAAGAGGTTGATCCGCGTGTGGTGCGTGTAAATCTCGTTTACCAACCGCAATTGGTGTACGGTATGGTACATTGCCACCCCCACCAGCGGGTAGGATATGAGAAAGGTGACAACCACCACGACCACCTGGACCGGCGATACATTCCCTCCCAGCGCGCTTGGGTCTGTTCTACCGAACGTGGTGAGCGTAATGATTGCATAGAGCGCCCCGATGGCACCGGCGATCAAAGCGGGGCGCGGCGGCATCGTGGTGAACCGATAGTAGAGCCTGTCGTATGCGGCTTCATCGACCTTCAGGGCAGGACGAAACCTCCTTAGCGCAGATGCTGCCGAGTCGTCAAGGTAATGCAGGAGCGCCAGGACGTATACACCGGTGGTGGCCGACAAGACGCGAAGGAGCAAGAAGTTGCCCGGCCCCAGGAACCCATCAGCCCACGCGACGGACACGATCAGCACGGTCAAAATGGAGCCGGCCAGCAGGTAAAAGGCCCAGGCGGGCAGGGGCAGACGGCGCACCCACTCCACCAGCCGGTCTACCCAGCTAGGAGGGTAAGGCAGCCCTGACGGGTCGTCTGCTGTACCGGAATGGGCAGGTTCCGTAGCGATGTCAGGGATGCTGCTTGAGGCTCCCAGGCTAATATCCGCTTTGGCCATAGTTGTGCCTCCACAACCTCTGCAATTTCAGACACCCCGCCCCTACAGAATACGCAGCATTCACCTGACAAGGAACGAGAACAGGAGCAGCGAGAATAAGTCCCGCCACTTGCTGCTATGTTGACAAGGATAGCACAGGCAGCCGCACAGTTCAATACTCAATACTTTCAGGTATTATACTTTGGCCCGCGTCTGACAGGGTTGCATCTCGCTCGTAGCCATCGAATGAACCGATGTTGTGGAGTGACGGTAGAATAGAGGGACCGGAGTCATAAGAACCTCACAAGAGAGTCGCCCCTATGAAGAAACCAATAGCCACAATGTTGCTATTCGGCCTGCTGGTAGTCATAGCCCTTGCCGCCTGCGACATCCAGCCCTCGCCACCTACTCCCACGCCCGTGCCTTCGCCCACTCCCACCGTGCCCACGCCCACTCCAGTACCCACCAACACTCCGGTGCCGACACCTACACCGCAGCCTGCCGAGTTCGTGTGGAGGATCACCGGAGAACCCAACCCCTTTGATACTCCCTCCGGTATCGACGTAGACCGCGCGGGCAACCTGTACGTGGTAGACGCCGCCAACCACCGCATCCAGAATTTCGACCACGATGGCAAGTTCATCAACATGTGGGGCGAACAGGGGCATGAGGACGGGCAGTTCGAGTTCACTTACGACCACCCGCTGGGCAACCTGGTGCTGGGCGGCGTGGCGGTGGACTCGCAGGACAACATCTACGTCACCGACCTGGCGAACGCCCGCGTGCAGAAGTTCGACCCGACCGGTAAGTTCCTTGGCAAGTGGGGCGAGCATGGCCGCCTCCAGGGTAAGCTGCAACTGCCGTACGGGATCGCGGTAGATAGCACGAGCAACGTCTACGTCAGCGATTTCGAGAACTACTGGGGGATGAAGTTCGATCCTAACGGCAAATGGATCACGGACCTGGAGCCGTTCGGTATCCCCGGCTTCATAGCTGTGGACAGCCACGACAACATATACATCACCGACTTCGAGGCCCACGCGGTGCGTAAGTTCGACAGCACGGGCAAGCTGGTGCTCGACTGGGGCAAGCCGGGCGAAGGAGACGGCGAGTTTACCAATCCGCTTGGTATAGCCGTGGATAGCCATGACAACGTCTACGTGGGCGAGACCGGCAACCCGCGCATACAGAAGTTCGACTCCA
>JAXDKH010000303.1:0-25281 GCA_034667185.1 Chloroflexia bacterium
CCGCGCCAGGCGTTTGGGCTTGCCACGCGCCTTCTACGTGCGACCGACCAGGCCACTTCGCTTCCCTCTGAGCCTAACTTCACGCTGTACGGAATCCTGGGCAGCCAGGTACCGATGGATGAGTTCGCGCGAGTCAACTCGCTGGAATACGCACAGGCATATAGGCGGCTCGCGCAGCTTTACACCTCAGCTAACGACTCGGAGCGTGCCAACCGCATGCTTGAGCGCGCCACGGAGATAGAGCAGGCGCTGGGCGCAAAGTAAAGAAAAAGCCCGCCCACTGTTAAATGGACGGGCTCACTAAGTTCCAGGGCTTATGTAATCGCCAGGACGTGGCGGTTCTTCAATAACACGACGCTGGTTACTATCAGGCAGGTAATCGCCCCAACGAATAGCGCCAGAGGTGCGCCGAAGTGGTCCGCTATGAGGCCGGCTTGCAGGTTGCCAAGCGGTGCCATGCCAACGAAGAGGAGGGCAAACACTCCATTCACGCGGCCTCGTAGTTCGTCCGGCACGTTTGTCTGGACCACCGTGTTGATTGTGGCGTTCACGGCGATCATCGTCCAGCCTAGGCCTATCAGCGTCACCAGGGAGAGCATGTACGTAGGTGACAGCGAGAACACGGCAAGGAAGATGGGCAACCCTATCGAGCCGATCACCACCAGTCGTCCCCTCTTCACCGTGGAGCGTCCGCTCTGGAAAGCCAGGCCAACTGCACCGATGAGCGAGCCGATACCTGAGAAGGCCATCAGCGTGCCGTAACCCGTTTCGCCGACGTGCAGGATCGTATCCGCAAAGATGGGCAGCAGCACCACATAAGGGAAGGCGAACACGCTAACTACCGACACAATGATCATTAGCGGGCCGATCACCTTGTCGTGCCTGACGTAGCTAAGCCCTTCCAGGATTTGCTTGCCGGACTTCGAGTCGGTCTTCTTTTTCGGCTCCTTCACGTCCATCTTGAACAGGCCGTACAGTACCGCCAGGTAGCTAAGCCCGTTCAGGAAGAACGCCATGCCAGGACCCTGCCAGGCAAGCGCAATCGCGCCAATTGCTGGGCCAAGCACGCGTGCCCCGTTGAAGATGGCCGAATTGAGCGCGACCGCGTTCATCAGGTCCTCTTTGCCGTTCACCATCTCCACGGTGAAGGCCTGGCGCGTGGGCGCGTCGAAGGCGAAGGTCGTGCCCAGTACGAGCGACACAGCCAGGATGTGCCACACTTGAACTGTGTGCGTGAAAGTCAGGGCCGCCAGCACGAACGCCATGACCATCGAGATGAACTGCGTCAAAATGACAAGTCTGCGCTTGGAGACGTTGTCGGCAATTGCCCCGGCCCAGAGCGATAGGAGCAGCACCGGTATGGAGGTGGCGAACCCAACCATACCCAGCCAGAACGGCGAGTGTGTTAGCTCCAGCACGAGCCAGCCGCGCGCCACCGTCTGCATCCATGTGCCTACCAGCGACACCAGTTGCCCAGTCCAGAAGAGCCTGAAATTCCGGTGCCGCAACGCCCGCATACCGAGCGGCAGTGGCACCTTCCAGGCGAATATGGGCATCCAGGGCTGCGGGCTGATGTTCGGCTGTGGGTTTTCGGCCGCTGTCGGATCCGCTGCTGCCAGACTCGATAGCTCTCGATCAATTTGTTCGCGGGCGATAGCGTTGGTTTGCCTGCGCCCTTCAATAGTCGCCCGTTCAGTTGTCACTTGCATCGTCATAAGTTAGTGCACCCGTGTTAGGTAGTTGGAGGGTGAAGAGGTGCGCCCGCCAGAACTTCCTCCAGCTCTCGGCGTCTTTCGACATACCGCAATCGGCGGGCCACAAGCTCGGCCCTTAGTTCTTCCATCTGCGACATCTTGGACTCGATCAGTTCAAGCTGGGCCTCGGTCAGCTTCATCGCGTTATCCAGGAGCGTAAGCTTGCGGGCGGCATCTTCAGTGGCTCTGTACTCGCTTCGCAGTTGCCCCAGGACTTCGTCACCTTCGACGATTTTTCTGATCTCGGCCAGAGAGAAGCCGAGCAAATGCTTCAGTCTGCCAATCTCTTTGAGCCTGACAAGATCACCCTCCGAGAAGAGCCGGAAGTCGCCCTGTGTGCGGCTAGGAGGCGATAGAAGGCCCAACTCCTCGTAGTAGCGTATCGTGCGCTGGGTGAGGCCCGTGCGCTCCGCCACCTCTCCAATAAGAAAGAACCTCTCGTGAGTGTCTTCGGGGCGGGTCGCCTGAGATGATTTGTCCTGACCATGTGCCGCAATCATGTTAGAATTATATCTAACTCTGACGCTTACGTCAAGATTAGATCACCGTGCTATAGGAAGTCTTTTTTGCATCGTTACACAGGAACAAAGAGGGCGTGTTAAGTAGTCACGAGTGTAGGATCACATTCAAGCCCAGGTTCCCAATTGGGACCGAAATAAATATGAGCCTCCCTAAGTACCTCAGGGGGCTCATGTTCATACCTGTGCCAACTAACCGCATCACCAGCAATAGCCGGAGCAGCAGTGAAGAGCTAGAAGTAAGTATATGGTTCCAGGACTGGCGTGGCGGTCGGCACCGGATTTCCAGGGCTGCCTCCCCTGTCAGGCCTGGTGGCAGGTAGAACCTTCACCGCGATGCTTTGGCCGTGGCGGTTGATTGTTACAGTTATCTCTTTCCCAGGTCGTGAGATGAACAGATCAACGGCTGTCTGCCTTGCCTGGGCTGGCATTGTCAACTGGGTACCTTCTAGTCGCAGTATCACATCACCCCGTAGAATGCCTGCTAACTCAGCGGCACCACCTCTCTCCAAATCCACCACCCGCATATTGCCGTCAACCACGATTCCGAGCTCAGGCGCAGGCTCTGTTCCCTCAATAGGTGAGCTCCCGGAAAAGTCTGAATACGGGGCTGAGCCTTTGCCGGCCTTCGGAGTCGGTGTATCGGAAGCAGGTGACAGCCTCGATATGATCAGAGCCGCCACTACGAGGAGTGTCAGCGATACCATTAGCGCGATCGCGGCGTTGTATCGCTTGTCAATGTATCTGGATGATACCTTGGCAGTCCCCTGTACGTTCCTCCGGGATACGCCATCGGCAGGCCTCTTGATACCTGCTTCCTCTACCGGCGTTGTTTGTGTGTTATCAGGCCTCATTAGAAGCATCCTCCTTCCGGAGCCGGCTCATAGTAGTTGTAGTTGTACAGGTAGTGGGCACCAAGGTGCAAACGAAGTTCAGAAGCGATGCCTCAAGATGTGCAAAATCGGCTTGACTGGTTCTGGGCAGTCTGGTAGACTCGCGGTGTCGGTGGAAAAGCATCGACCTGCGTCCAACTTTCGACCAGTCGTGAGTGAGAAGGAGGTTGTTATGACCAGCGTCAAAGCTCATGTACTAGAAGTTCGGTTTCAGGTGGATAGGTAAAGCCTCCAGGAAGGTCCCCGGACCATCTTGGAGGCCAAGCACACCGGACTGAAAAGGCACCTTGTTATGCAGGGTGCCTTTTTCGCGCCAACCCTTTTGTCAGGGCCGTCAGATCACGAATTCACCATTCTCGTACAGCAACGCCCCATCTACTGTAATGCGGCCCTGGCGCATGTCGGTCACGATGTCCCAGTGGATAGCTGACTTGTTCGTGCCTCCTGCGTTGGGATAGGCGTTGCCGAGCGCACAGTGGATCGTACCAGCTATCTTCTCGTCAAATAGTACGTTGCGGGTGATACGGGTCACGCCTGGGTTGGTGCCGATGGCGAACTCCCCCAGTCTTGCCGCCCCCTCATCCACCTGGAGCATAGCGGACAGGAACTCTTCTCCGACCTCTGCGCTGTGCTCGACAACCCTGCCGCCCTCGAACCGCAGCTTCACCCCTTGTACGCTGCGGCCGCTATAAGAAGTTGGATAGGAGAAGTTGATAATGCCTTCGACGCTTTGCTCGACGGGAGATGTGAAGACCTCACCGCTGGGGAAGTTGCGCTTGCCGTCGGAGTTGATGAAGGTGCGTCCCTCAATGAGCATAGTGAGGTCGGTGCCGGGGGCCTCGACGTGCACTTCGCGCTTGCCATCGAGCCAATCGACTATGTGTTGCTGGTAGCGCGAAACCTCGCGCCAGCGCTCCGCAGGGTCCTTGTCGCCGTCGAGCAGGCAGGCGTGGAAAACAAAGTCCTGGAACTCGTCGAGGCTCATCTCGGCGTCCTGCGCGTATGCTTCCGTGGGGAACAGTGTGAGGCAGCCCGGCCTGCCCTCCAGGATGCGCTGCATTCTAATCGCACCAAGCTCCCGCTGTCCCTTGCTGAACAGCGACTGTCGAGAGGCATCCAGGTTGTTGAACTGGCGCGTGTTCTCCTCGCCCATGATAGTCAGCACCGCGTCAGACTGCTCCAACATCAGCCGCTTGTAAGGGTTCTCACGAAGAAGTTGTTCGTCCGAGCCGTTCGTGAGGAGGGCCGTTTTCAACCCCGGCGGCTCCAGCAAAACATAGGGATGGCCTCCTGCTCTTAATACCTCCAGGTACGCCGCCTGGACCAGCGGTAGGGCAGCCGTGGTAGCGTCAATCGTTACCATCCAGCCAGGCTGCACGCCAAGCGAGTACTCGACAAGTACCTTCGCCATGCGCTCTATACGTGGGTCAGTCAGCAACTGGTTCCCTCCTGTGCTCCGCAAGCTCGATTGCCTGGGCAACCACATCTGTTATGGTTTGCAGAGTGGCCTTGTCCTGGTCCGTGTAGGCCAGTCCGTTGCGGCGCTCGCTCAGGCAAACCAGGCCAATTCGCTCTGCGTGGGCCGTAAGCGGGGCGCTCATTTCGGTCTCGCCAGTCCACTCTTGGGAGGCGTGAATAATGTGGTACAAGCCGTTGTGACCCAGGTAGATTGCACCCGCCCGCGCCCCGAATGACGACAGCACCTCATCCAACAACCGTGAAGTCAAGCGTTCTGCGGAGTTCAAGTCCAGGAAGGCAGAGACCTCCCTCCCGAAAGCCTTCAGGTGCTTGGTGGGGTCGGGCGTTTCCTTGAAGCGCTTGTCCACCACAGTTTGCAGGGCCCGCTTGATCGGCTCGAACGAGGCCACGACCAACAACGTGCTCAGGACGAGAGCCGCGTCTGATTGCTGGCCGGTGGCCGCGATGAACAGCCTCTGGGATATACCAATGGAAGCCGAACATACCCCCGCGAGGATAGCAGTTAAGGGCACGTATACGAGGGTGCGATTTACTATCAGGTCGATGCGGTACAAGTGATATTTGAGGATAGCGATCCCCGCCGCTATAGGGAAAGTGGCGAGTGAGCACATCAGGAGCACGTCGCGCACCGGTTGCAAGGAATCGCCTGGCACGTACAGAGCAAGTGAGTAGCTAACGGCGAACTGGGCCATCGAAAGCGCAGCCGCATAAGCAAACCACTTAAGCTGAAGACGCTCGTCGCCTTTAGATCCACGGAAGCGGGCTATCACTGAGATACCGCATACAACGATTGACAGCAGGATAAGTGGGTCCTGCACGAGCGCGGCAACATCCTCCGCAATTGGAAGCCCCACCGGGTTGTTGACATGCAAAGTGCCGGCTACGGGGCCCGGACTGAACGCGTCCAACGCAGTTACCAGGCACACCGCCATGGCTACCACTCGGCCCACAATCCTCCAGCGCGCGGAAGGCAACTTGCCGTTCGGGAAGAGCAGGAGCAAGAAGGTGAACATCAGCAAAAGCCCCGCGCCCAGCATCCACGACCTGAACCAGGAGGCCAGCAACCCACCCGGCAGCGAACCGGGCCTGGTTAACAGTGCGTACCGGGCGTACTCCTCTGCTGCCGTCGCCATAGTCACCAGGAACGCCGCCGCACCGAATAGCCAGCCGATTGGGTTCTCGGGACGCCGCGAGGCAATTAGCGCGCCCACCGTGGCATACGCCAGGACGGCAGGGAGGCCCAGCGCGATTACGAGCAGGTTGTCTACAAGCGTAGCGGGGTCGGTGAGCCAGGGGAGAAAAAGGGAGAGCGCGAGGAAGATCAGCGACACAAGCCAAATCGACCACGCCAGCCAGGGCAGCCAGCGCCCGCGCCGGGGCTTTGTTTCCGGCGTGCTCATGGCTTGAGGTTCGATGGCCGCTTCAGCGCCCAGGTGAGAAAGGCTCATAGACTCTGCCTACAACAAGGAGGCACAGGCATAATGACTCGCTGTACTCCGCCGTCAGGCGAACGTGATCAGATCCCACATCGCAACACCCCGCGAAGCCATGCAGTAGGGACATGGCTTGGATGCAGTCGAATTATATCACCATGGGGAGCTCAAAATCTACAGTTTGGTACTGGCATTCCGGTGAAATGCTTTGTCCGACAATTGGGGCATCAACTTCAAAACGGCTCACAATTATTATTGACAGTATTACGTAATACTGTTATAATGTTAGTGTTACGTAACAAGGAGGCATCATGACCATACAGGAGCTTGCGGACCGGGCCGGAGTTACCACAAGGACGATACGCTACTATGTCGAGCAGGGTGTACTGCCGCCACCAGAGCGTGGTCGCCCCGCCGAGTACACGGAGGAGCACGCCGGCCTGCTCGACCTGGTACGCCGCCTGAAGGAGCAGTATCTCCCGCTGGAAGAGATTCGCGACATGCTACAGCGCCTCACGCCCGCGCAGGTGGAGGAGTTTCTGGGCGGCGCGGCTCCACAACGGGAAGAGGCTCAACCCGAAAGCTCGGCTGCGGATTACGTTTCCAGGGTGCTTTCCAGGGGAGCGTTGCGCTCGCAGTTGAAGGACCAGGCGGCGCCTTTCCCACCTTCTCCAGCACCTGTGACGCCTCCCGCTTCCGCGCCGAGTTTACCCACAAGGCCGGTTCGCTCGGCAGCACCCGGTACCGGAGAAGCAAACAGCGCCACAACGCTCAATGAGGCATCCAATGCAAATTACAACCAGCAATCTATGGCCGAACCTGCCACCAAGGCGGTACACGAGCCGTACATGAACGAGGAACGCACCTGGCAGCGCGTCACCCTCGCCCCCGGAGTTGAATTGCACTACGAAGCGTCTGACCCAACCGCCCGCCGAGGCGCAATCCGTAAGCTTATAGATGCTGCCAGGACCATCCTGGGGTCGAACCAGGAGAAAGACACGGAGGAACAGAAATGAAGATCGTTGCTAGTTTAGACAGGCGCTTCGCCCCGGCAGTATCCAATTCCGAACGTTATCTGCGAGTCCAGGTAATCGCTCCTGAGCGCACCATGCAATCACGGCTGCCCCTCAACCTGGCGCTGGTAATCGACCGCAGCGGCTCGATGTCGGGTAGCAAGCTGAAGAAGGCTAAGGAGGCAGCTGTGTTCTGCGTCCGCAACCTCACTGCCTCAGACCGCGTGGCTGTGGTGGCCTACGATGACGAGGTGCGCGTAGTCTCCCCCAGCAGCAAGCTCTCGCCTGACGCCAAGGCGCGGTTGGTAAGGGAAATCGAGGCAATACAGACGGGTGGCAGCACCAACCTGGGAGGCGGCTGGCTTACAGGCGCCCAGGAAGTCGCCAACAACATGCACGAGGCGGGTTATCTCAATCGCACCATCCTCCTCAGCGACGGGTTGGCGAACGTAGGCATCGTTGACACGGCAGAACTATCGCATCACGCCTCCGAGTTGCGCCAGCGTGGAGTGAGCACTACAACTATGGGTATCGGCGCGGACTTCAACGAAGAGTTGATGGAGCAAATCGCCATCAAGGGCGGTGGCCACTTCTACTTCATCGAGGACGCCCGCCAGATACCCGATTTCCTGCATCGCGAGCTAGGCGAGGTGCTGGCGACGGTGGCGCGTGAGTTGAAGCTGGAGGTCCGCATGCCCGGCGCAATCGAAGCCAAATTGCTCAACAGCTTCGAATCTACTCTCTCCGACGGGTTGCTCACTGTACGCCTGGACGACCTGATTTCAGGTGAGACAAGAAGCGTGGTGCTCAAGATGACGCTGCCCGCCCAACCAATCGGAAGCATGCTTACTTTTGACACATCACTCAGCTACCGAGATGTAGAGACCGGGCTCACATCGAGTCTGAACAGCCGGGAAGCAACTATCACCTTCGCACCGGAGTCCGAGGTCAACAACGAGCAGCCCAACGCTTCGGTCGCAGAGGACGCCGCCCTGCTTGAGGTAGCGGCTGCGCGAGAAGAGGCGCTCAAGATGGACGCGGCAGGCGACTACGCCGGCAGTTCCAAGCGGCTGCGGTCCGCTGCATACTACCTGCAAAGTGTGGCCCCGGCGTCACCCGCCGCCATGGCGGAGGTGCAGGCGCTCGAACAGGAGAGCCAGGTTGCCGAGGGCGGCTTCGACGCGATGACCCGCAAGGCTGTGCACTACGCCCAGTCTGTCACCCGCCAGAGCAGGAAGCGATAGTACCTAAGCAGTAGCAGAAGGGGCCGTCCCATAGGACAGCCCCTTATTTTTGACTCCCTTACGACGCGATTGCTTGCTATTGAATGACTTCCAGCACCGTCGGCAGCGGCTCGACGCGTTCCGTGGCGATACGGAATGCGCTCCGCACCGAGCGAACTGCGACCTCAATAGCCTCCTGCGAGGCAGCATGCACTGTCGCGAGGCTCTGGCCCCTGGCGACGGTGTCGCCAATCTTCCGGTGCAGCACAAACCCCACCGAGTGGTCGATTGACTGGCCCTTGACTGCCCTGCCCGCGCCGATTTCCACGGAAGCCCGCCCGATGGTCTCAGCGTCAATGGCCGTGACGTAACCTTCGGCCACCGATGGCACTTCTACCTGGATGGGTGCGTGAGGAAGCAGCGAGAGGTCATCTGTGAAACTCGCGTTGCCACCCTGCCCCTCGACAAATTCTCTGAATTTCGCTAGAGCACGGCCACTATCGAGCACGTCCTGTAACTGCGCTATGCCCACTTCGACGGAGCGCACCTTGCCCGCCATGTGCAGCAGGTGCCCTCCCAACGTTGTAGAGACTTCCAGCAGGTCAGCCGGACCCTCGCCTCTGAGCGTCTGCACGGCCTCGCGCACCTCTAGGGCGTTGCCCACGGCCCAACCCAGCGGCTGGTCCATGCCCGAAATTACGGCCCTCACTTGCAAGCCGACGTTGCGCCCAATATCGCGCATCGTGGTCGCAAGTTCTCGCGTCGACTCCATCGTCTTCATGAAGGCACCGGCCCCAACCTTCACGTCTAGCACCACCCCGGTAGCTCCAGCCGCGATCTTCTTCGACATGATGCTGCTGGCTATCAATGGGATGCTCTCGATGGTTGCGGTCACGTCACGAAGGGCATAGAGCAGTCCATCTGCGGGAGCCAGGTCCGGCGATTGTGCCACCACTACCAGGCGCGTGCGGCGGGCGATCTCGATGAACTCATCGGTGCCCAACTGAGTGCGAAATCCCTCGATCGATTCGAGCTTGTCAATCGTGCCGCCCGAGAAGCCCAGGCCGCGGCCCGACATCTTTGCAACCGGCACGCCCGCCGCAGCCACAAGTGGAGCCACCACGAGCGTCGTCTTGTCGCCCACGCCCCCCGTCGAGTGCTTGTCGGCCACGAATTCGCCAAGAGAAGAGAGGTCCAGGCGCGTTCCCGATTCCACCATAGCCATTGTGAGGTCCGCCGTCTCTCGCGCCGTCATGCCCTTAAAGTAGACCGACATCAGCCACGCGCTAATTTGGTAGTCCGGCACCTCACCGCGCTGGTAGGAGCGCAGCAGCCATGAGATTTCCTCCCTGGTAAGCTCCCGCCCGTCTCGCTTGGCAGCAATCAGGTCCACGGCTCTCATCGGCTTAGCTCCTTGCGCACCCTCGCTCTGTCTTTCGTGGGACTGCACCCGAGCAGGTTGCAGATCTCTATAGGCTCTCCGGAGTGCATGTAGTATCGCGGCACGCGCTCGGAAAGGCCGCAGAGGATTTCATAGGAGATCGTATCGGCCCATTGGGCGAGATCGTCAGCGGTCACAGACGACCGGCCTTGCCTGCCAATCAGCACCACCTCGTCACCCTCGCGCGCTTCAGGCACGGCGCTCAGGTCCAGCCCAATCTGGTCCATGCTGACGCGCCCAACCACCGGCACCCGCATGCCACCAACAAGCACTTCCGCCCTGTTGGAAAGCACGCGGCGATAACCGTCGGCGTAACCGACGGTCACCAGCCCGATTTTGGAAGGTTTATCAGCAGTCCACGTGCGACCGTAGCCGACCGTGGAGCCGGCGGGTGCCTCGTATACCCTCGCCAACTTAGACCGCAGGGTTAAAGCCGGCTTTAGCTCTATGCTGTTCGCCAAGTGCGGTGCAGGCACATGCCCACTAAGCATGATGCCGCAGCGCACCATGTCGAAGCGGGCTTCCGGGAGGCAAAGGGTCGCAGCCGAGTTGGCCGCGTGTACGATATCGAACTGAATGCCCTCGTCGGCTGCTCGCGCAATTACCTGGTTGAAGAGCGCAAGTTGCTGCCGTGCAAACGTCAGGTCGGGGTTATCGGCATCGGCGAAGTGGGTCATCAGCCCTTCAAGCCGAAGATGCCGCATCTTCCGTATCGCCTGGACCAGCGGGAGAAACTCTTCCTCCAGGCAACCATAGCGACCGAGACCCGTGTCCACCTTGACGTGGACCGTTACTTCACCCTCCGCAAGACCCAACTGTTGCGCGGCACGTTCGAGGGCCTGGGCGGTATGTTCCCGGTGCAGGGTTAAGGTTAGCCTGTTGCGCACCGCCGCCTCGGCTTCCTCAGGTGGTGTATAGCTCATCACCAAGATGGGACCGGTGTAGCCTGCCCGCCTCAGTTGCACGCCTTCATCGACGCAAGCCACGCCCAGCCATGAGGCCCCACCTTCGAGGGCAGCCAGCGCAACCCACTGCGCCCCCAGACCGTAGCCATCGGCCTTTACCACAGCCAGGACCCGGCAGCGCGGACCAACCAGGCTCTTGATAGCACGCACATTGTCAGCTATGGCAGACAGATCGATCTCGGCGGACACGGGGCGGCCAGCGCCATCTACCCAGGAGCCAGCTTCGACCTCTTCCCCGAGGCTAACCATCACTGCCCTCGCGCAGGACCTTCTGCGCCCGTGGCATCAGCCGCACCAGGTCGCCAGCAAGGCCGCCGACAGGCCCGTATTCGGCGAGCAGTATCTTGCCGGCCAGTCCGTGCAGATACACCCCAACGCAAGCCGCCTTTACGGAGTCCAGCCCTTGCGCCCGGAGGCCCGCAATCGTACCTGCAAGCACATCTCCGGTACCCGCGGTCGATAGCGCCGGGTTGGAGAAGGGGCTCACGTACACCTTGCCTCCCGGCTCAGCTATGACGGTAGCGGCTCCTTTTAGCACGACAACCTGGTTCCATTTCGCGGCGTACTCGGTGGCGACGGAAACCCTGTCGGACTGCACCTCCTCTACTGACAGCCCTGTAAGACGAGCCATCTCTCCAGGGTGCGGAGTTAGCACTGAGTTCGCCGGGACGTGCGCAGCCCACTCGGCCCAATCGGCGAGCAAATTGAGCGCATCGCCGTCTAGTACGAGGGGCGGGAGTTCAACCTTCTCCTGCTCTTTGCCCTTTGTCTCGACCCGGCGAGCGGCGAAACCAATAGGCCGCATGCCTGGGTGCGAAGACTCTTCCGGCCTGGAGAGGAGGCTGCGCAGGAATGCGGCGGTCTCTTTGTCCTTACCAAGGCCACAACCCACCAATAGTGCGGAGTAACCTTTCAACTCAGACATGAGTTTGTCAGCGGCTGTTTGCGCGATTGCACCCAGGTCGGAGGGCAGCGGGAGGAAGGTACATTCGGTCAGTTTCACCGCCAGGATCGGCAACAGGTCGCCGGCGCATGCCAGCGTAACCAACCCTGCACCAGACCTCATTGCGCCTTCCGTAGCAAGGGCCGCCGCGCCGATATAGTTGACGGAACCGGACACCACCATCGCCTTGCCGAAAGTGCCCTTGTTCGCGTCCTCCGGGCGCTCCGGCAGCATCTTTCTGATATCGTCATCTGTAAGCCGAGTTCCTTTTGCCGTCTCGCGGCTTGTTGCCTGACTCAATTTTATTTCTCCTATTGTTATTTCGCCCGCCAGGCTCTTGCCCGGCTCCAAAGCATGCCCGTACTTCATCAGCCCCGTCGCCACGGTAAAGCTGGCGGGGAGGACCGCCCCACGCACCTGCCCAGTGTCGCTGTCCACGCCAGTAGGCACGTCTATCGCCACCACAGGGACACGCGATGTGGCCACCTGCTTGATTATATCAGCCAGAGGGGAATCTATGTCGCGTTGCAGTCCGATGCCCAGCAAGCCATCAACGACTATGGTGGACCAGGCCAGTGCCTCTTGAAGCTGACTGTGAAAGTCTGCCGTATCAAGCGGTGTCACGTCGAGCGCGCGTGCGCTGAGGGGTGCCAGCAAGCGGTCACCGGGTGCCGTCTTGCGCGCCCAGATGAGGCAACGCACAGGCCACCCGTGGTCGTGAAGGTGCCTGGCTACGACCAACGCATCTCCGCCGTTGTTACCGGGGCCCGCAAGCACCAGCACCCTTTGCTCGCTCTGAGCGCCAAGCCACTCCACAGCGAGTCGTGCCACCGCGGCACCGGCCTGTTCCATAAGCCCTTCCCAGGTCTCACCACGGTCCACGGCGTCCGCTTCGGTAACGCGCATCTCGGCTGCGGTGACCAAAAGGGGCATTGCGTTACCTGGAGTGGGCGGCGTAGGCGACCACGAAGGCGCAGGCCATATCCCGGCTGTGGGTCAAGCTGACGGCCCAGGTGTTTAGCCCCAGTTCCTCAGCCCTTGCTCTCGCCTGCCCGTGCAGGAAGAGCAGGGGTTTCCCACGACGGTCCGACAGCACTTCCAGCTCGCGCCATATGATGCCCACGATGCCCGTACCCAACGCCTTGGAGGCTGCTTCCTTTGCTGCGAACCTGGCGGCAAGCTCACGGTGCCGGCCCCGGCACGCGGCTATCTCGCGCTCGGTCCACACCCGCCGCAGGAAACGCTCGCCCCATCGGTCCAGTGCGGCTTCGATGCGGCTGATCTCGATCAGGTCCACGCCACACTGAATGCGCCCGTCCATGGCGTCAGATACCGACAAACCCGCCCCAGCCGCCAGCGGGGATAGCCCGGCCAGGGAACTGGGGCTGGTGAACTCGTCAGCCATGCCAGGTGTTAGCGCCGGCCCACGCCCGCGTAAGTGAAGCCGAGGTCCCGCATTTCGACGGGGTCGTACACGTTGCGACCGTCCAGCAGCACCGGCTGGCGCATGCTCTCCCTCACCTTTCCCATGTCGAGGGCCTTAAACTCGTTCCACGAGGTTATCAGCAGGAGGGCATCCGCGCCCGCCGCCGTCTCGTAGGCGTCAGAGCAGAAGCGCACCTTGGAGTCGAGGTGTTTGCTCGCCGCTTCCATCGCAATCGGGTCATAGGCCTGCACGTCAGCGCCCATTCCCAAAAGGCTGTTCACAATGTCGATTGATGGGCTTTCACGCATGTCGTCGGTGTCGGGCTTGAACGAGAGGCCCAGGACGCCGATGCGCTTGCCCTTGACGTTCCCTCCCAGCAGCTTTATCACCTTATCGATAAAGGCGCGGCGGGCTTCCTGATTTATGTCAATAACGGCATTAAGCAGTTGCGGTCGGGCGTTGCTGATCTCGGCCATGTGCGCCAGGGCTTTCACGTCCTTGGGGAAGCAGCTCCCCCCGAAACCGACGCCAGCGTTGAGAAAGGATGGGTTGATGCGCTTATCGTAGCCCATGCCCTGGACCACCTCTTTCACGTCGGCACCCAGACCCTCGCAGATGAAGGCAATCTCGTTGATGAACGAGATGTATGTGGCAAGGATGGCATTGGAGGCGTACTTGATCATCTCGGCGGTGCGGATATCGGTCACCATAATCGGGCAGCCGAGCGACTCGTATAGCTCTTTTACGCGCTCGGCGGCTGCGCGGTCGTCCGAGCCCAGGATCACGCGGTCAGGGTGCATGAAGTCGAGCACCGCCTGGCCCTCTCGCAGGAACTCAGGGTTAGAGACTACCGCGAATTGAAAGCCTTCGGGCGCGCTCTCTCGCACAAGGCCACCCACCACGTCGCCCGTACCGATGGGCACCGTGCTCTTGTTGATGATAGCCATCGGCTCTTCGGCACGGCCCGGCGCTACTCGCCCGATCTCGCGCGCGGCAGCCTTCACGTACTGCATGTCCGCCGAACCATCCTCAGACTCGGGCGTGCCCACCGCGATAAACACGAACTGCGCGCCCTTGAGGGCTTCCTCGTAAGAGGTGGTGAAGTGCAGACGTCCCGCCTTCAGGTTGCGCACGATTATCTCTTCAAGCCCAGGCTCGTAGATCGGTGAATGCCCCTGACGAAGCATCTCGACCTTCTGGGGCACCACATCGACGCAAATAACGTCGTTCCCCAGGTCCGCGAAGCAGGTGCCCGTCACGAGGCCCACATAGCCTGTACCAATTACCGCTACTTTGCTCAAGACATGCCTCCCTAATCGTTTAGCGTAACTCTTTGCGTGAGGTCATCTACCCCAGAAAGTTCCACATCTGCAAACGTTTGGCTGCGAATTCGGTTGTGCAGCCATGTTCCACGTCCCGCACCCTAGCTCTAATAACCTGAGAGAGAAATCGAGTTTATGGAGCTATTGAATTGCGGCCCGTAGCCATAAATTTCGATAGAGTTTATGATGTCCGGCTCGTCAGCCTGGGTTTCCGCAATGGGCTTCAAAGTATAGCTTACCGTGCCGTCTGCCGCAGGCGGAACGCTGGTCCAGCGATTTTGCTCCACCCTTTCGACCGCAGGCGAGTCGCTTGCAGGGTCACTGTCCTGCCCGTAATAGAAGCTACGCACCCACGAACGCGGTCGCCCTTGCCCGTCCGTATAGTTTACCCGGATCGTGAGCGGGTAGATATCACCCGCGGGGCCACCTATAACTTCGGGTTGTTGGACGACGCGGATGCTGGCCCGCAATTCGATTCTTTCCAGGTAGTCAACAGGGCGATTGATCTCCTGCCGAATTCCAAGGCGACCATACTGGCTCACCGGCCCCTGCCGCCGCAAGTCTATCAGGTAGTTGGTGCCGGAGCCTATCGTTTCGCTTATTACCTCAATCCGGTTCAGGCGAGGATCGGCGTTGGCTGGTTCGCGGATGGGCAGCCAGGCCGCAATTCCCAGTCCGCCTTGCTCCTTCATCTCGGCCCCGCCCGTCCACGGGTCGAGAAAACTACCGTTCTGGATCAGTTCCTCGAAGGCAGTCGAGACCGCACTGAAACCGCCCTCACCTTGGGCGGTTACCATCCGGTTCGCGCCGAGGTCCAGGCGATGGCCCTGTGAAAATATCTGAGCCGTACCTTCCTCTACTACGATGGTGGTGCCCGGTTCATCCGGTGCCCGGTGAACGCGCACCCGTGATTGGCTGGGAATCAGCACATCGCCGTCGTCAGTAGCCACAACGTAGTTCTCGTCTGTAAAGGCCGAGGGCACACCCGTGGCTACTACGACGGTCCCTGTGTTCAAGGTTAGCCGCATTTCGCGGAGTGTCTGGAAGAATTTACTGGTGCGCAGTCTTTCAAGGGTGATCGTGGTGCTGAAATAGCTCCTCACTGTAATATCGCCCTGGAACAGATCGATGTAGGCTTCACTGTCGGGGCCGGTGCTGGTCATATCCCCTTCGTTTAGCTCCGCTTTCTCAGCTACCAAAACAGGTGCGGTCGTACCGGCCCGCTGCACGGTCAGTTGCGTGCCCTTTCGTGGTTCGAGCAGGCCGATCTGGCGTTCGGTGATGCTGGTCAGGAACCCAAACACTCCCGAACCCAGCAAGGCACACAGCCCAAAGAACGCCATCGTACTGAGTACAAGCACGAGCCAGACGTAACGACCGCGATCACGCGTGTGTGTACTTACCGGCTCCACTCCCGCTGTTACGCTCATCGGGCCCGCACCTCAAACTGTGCACCGACGCCCTGCGGATTACCCGGCAGCCAGTCAACCTCAACGTGCTCCACGCGTGCGTGAGCAGGTCCGCGCCTAAGTGCGGCCAACAGCTGCTCCAGGGCAATACGCGAGCCAACAGCCAACACTGATACGCTCCCGTCGTATTCGTTACGGACGTAGCCTGCGACGTTCAAGCCCCGCGCCACGTCCAGAGCAAACATCCTGAACCCAACATTCTGCACGCGACCACGCACAGTTGCACGAAGCGTTTCAAGCTTCGGAACCTGCTGCTGAGTGTCGCTTGTTGACGGTGAGGAATGGTTTTCCACTACCTGATATTGTACCGCCGCGAAGATGCCGTAGTCAAACGTGAGGCCACCCCTGCAGATCACAGATTTACGCTACCGAAGCCGAAAACCTCGCAGAATGCGCTGATGTAGGCGTGTTTCACCTCATCAAAGTCGACGTGACGGCGCATGAGCTTCTGCATGGATGTAACACCCTTCTCAGTTATGCCGCACGGCACGATGTATCCGAAATATTGCAGGTCGGTGTTCACGTTCAACGCTATCCCGTGAGTGGATACTCCGCGCCCATCCACCTTCACACCAATGGCCGCAATCTTCCCCTCTTCTCCCTCATCACCCACCCAGACGCCGCTGAAGCCACGCAAACGACCTGCACTGATCCCGAAATTGGCTAATGTGTTAATTAGGGCCTGCTCAAGCGAGCGCAGGTAAGCGTGATAATCAGCGATTTCGCCTTCTTCAGCCAGCTTTACAATAGGGTATGCGACTAGCTGGCCCGGCCCGTGATACGTGACATCGCCGCCACGATCCACGTCGAGCACTGCAATACCGCGTGAGGTAAGTTCCGCCTCACTGATGAGGATGTGGTCGCGCCCGCCGCGTCTGCCACAGGTGTAAGTGTGCGGGTGTTCAAGCAAGAGCAGTGTGTCGCCGATAAGACCCGCGGCACGTTGGGCGGCAAGCTGCTTCTGCAACTCCCAGCACTCTTCGTACGGGATCAGGCCCAGGTCCAAAATAGAAAGAGGGCGAGTCGCGGACTCTGCCCTCTCAAGTATGTCAGCCATCAGCGTGCTCCCGCGACTATGCGCCTGCCGCCTGCACTTGCTCGTGCGCGTGATAAGATGAACGCACCAGCGGCCCACTCTCGACGTGCTTGAAACCCATGCCCAGCGCGATTTCCTTAAATTCCTTGAACTCGGCGGGCGTGTAATACTTCATCACCGGCAGGTGCCGGAAGGAAGGCCGCAGGTATTGGCCCACCGTGATGATATCCACATCGTGGTCGCGCAGGTCGCGGATCGTCTGCACGACCTCGTCCCAATCCTCGCCCAGGCCGATCATGATGCCACTCTTGGTGTAGCTGCGTCCCTCGACGTCCATCTCTCGCGCCTTTTGCAGCAGCTCTAACGAACGCTCGTACTTGGCCTGCGGGCGTACGATGTAGTAGAGCCGAGGCACCGTCTCGACGTTGTGGTTGAGGATGTCGGGCCGTGCGTCCATCACCCGCTGTAACGCCCACCACACGCCTTTGAAGTCGGGAATAAGCACCTCGATGCCGCAGCCGGGAACGTACTCGCGCGTGCGGCGGATCAGGTCCGCGAAAATCTCCGCGCCGCCGTCGTCCAGCTCGTCGCGGTTAACCGAAGTAATAACAGCATGTTTCAGCTGTAACGCCTGAATGGCCCTGGCAACCCGCTCCGGCTCCTGGCGGTCGAGTACAGAGGGGCGGCCCGTTTTGATGGCGCAAAAGCCACAGGAACGCGTGCACGTGTCACCCAGTATGAGGAACGTCGCGGTGCGGTGCTCCCAGCACTCGGAGATGTTGGGGCAGTGCGCTTCCTCGCAGACGGTGTGCAAGCCTTGCTCGCGCATCAGGCCCTTCAAGTCGCGATAGTTCTCGCCCTGCTTCCACTTTACCGTAAGCCAGTCGGGCTTGCGCTCCACAGGCGTGGGTTGGGTGCTAATGGGCCTGGCCGGGCCGCCCGGCCTGCTGTAAGGTTTTAGCTCCAGGGGTGCCGCATTTACGTTGTTCATAGTATCTGCCATTTTAATATGTCTCCCGCCCCGAATCAGGCTGCAAAGCCAGGCTCCTGGGTATTTCTAACTGTTCCTAAGATACAATCCTATGCCCTATGACAAAATTATAACACAGGGCGCAGGCCCGTACTCCTGACGGACGATGCGCCCTGTCCGCTGGCTGGATTACAGGCCTGCCGAAGCCGGATCGAAGCTCTCCAGACTTTGCTTGATGAGTCGCAGGAACCGCGCACCAACGCCGCCGTCGAGGATGCGGTGGTCCAGCGCGATAACCGAGTACATCATGCTGCGAATCGCAATTGCGTCGTCGATGACCACCGGGCGCTTGACCACCGCCTCCATCGTCACCAGGCAGGCTTGCGGCTGGTTGATGATCGAGTGCGTCATGATCGTACCGAGCGCCCCGGTGTTGTTCACCGTGATGGTGCCGCCCTGGATGTCGGCCAGGGTCAGCTTGTTGGCGCGGGCACGCTCGGCAAGCTCGTACACCTTGCGGGCGATGCCGGTCACGCTCAGGTTGTCAGCGCCGTGGATTACCGGGACAATCAGCCCCTCTCCGATGTCGATTGGTATTCCGACATTGATCTCGCGCTTGAGCACCACACCCTGCTCGTCGTTCCACACGGCGTTCACCTGCGGCACCTGCTTCACGGCATCCACCACTGCCTTGATGAAGAACGGCAGGTACGTGATGCTGATGCCTTCACGCTGCTCGAAACCAGTCTTGATACTCTCCCGGTACTTGACCACCTTGGTCATGTCGATTTCCACCGAGGTCCAGGCGTGTGGCGATGTGTGCACGCTCCTCACCATGTGCTCCGCAATGGCGCGCCGCATCGGCGTGAGGCCCATCGGGGTGCCACCAGACACCACAGGCATCGATGGCGCTTGCGCGGGAGCGACCGGGCTTGGCGCAGCCGCAGGAGCTACGGGAGTGGGAGCAGCAGGAGCTGTCGGTGTGGGTGCCGCGGGCTGAGGTGCCGGGGTAGCCGTTCGCTGCGCCACATACTGTAGCACGTCCTCCTTGGTGACGCGGCCACCGCTGCCGGTGCCCTTCACCGCACCCAGTTCGACCGCGTGCTCCTCCGCCAGTCGACGCACCGCGGGAGTATACCGCTTGCGGAACTCGTCGCGGTCGCTGGAAGTCTCGGGAACAGTCGAGGGCCCACCGGAGAGGCTTGAGTAGAACTGCGTCTCGGAAGCGGGTACGTTGGCAGCCACGGCGGCACCCATATCAAGTGGTGCTTGGGTCGCCGTTCGGCCATTGTCACCACCACCTGTTGCGACGGCAGGTGCTGCGGGGACAGTCGCCGTCGCAGCCACAGGTGCCTGGGCTGCCACCGGGGTAGGTGCAGGTGCTTCGGGCTGTGCGGCGGGTGCAGGCATTGGTGCCGGAGTAGGTGCAGGCGTAGGCGCAGGGGCCGCTGCCGCTGCCGCTGCCGCTGCGGGCTGAGGAGCAGGAGCTTCCGCAGCGTCTCCACCCTCGTCTATGCTGAGAATCTCGGTGCCGACGGGAACGGTCGCGCCCTCCGCCACCTTCAACTCTTTGATCACGCCCGAAACCGGGGACGGGATTTCGGCGTTTACCTTGTCGGTGATCACTTCGGCAATCGACTCGTACTTTTCGACCCTGTCGCCGGCCTGCTTGAGCCACTTGCCTATCGTGCCCTCGGTAACACTTTCACCAAGCTGTGGCATCGTAACCGGGGAAACTGCCATGTGGGTTATCTCCTTGTCTGTTTCGTCTTTCCGGCCGCACGCGACCAGGCTTCCTTCCTGCACTTATGGTGCCAGGCAACAGGGTGCTTGGAATTCGGCACTTCTAGTAGGCCGCAAGCTCCCTCATCGCGTGCAGGATTTTCTCAGGGTTCGGCATGAAGAACTCTTCTTGCGCGTGGTTGTACGGCATTGCGGGCACGTCCGGCCCTGTAACGCGCAGGATAGGGCCATCGAGGTACTCAATGGCAGCCTCGGCAATGGAGGCGCTTATCTCCGCACCCCAACCGCCGCTGCGGTTATCCTCGTACACCACAAGCGCCTTGCCCGTCTTTTTCACCGACTCCACTATGGTCTCGCGGTCCAGCGGGCTGATCGTGCGAACGTCCACGACCTCTACTTCCACGCCCTCACCCGCCATTTCCTCGACGGCCTTCAGGCAGTGGTGCAACATCATGCCATACGCGATAGCAGTCATGTGGCTGCCCTCACGCACGACCGCAGCCTTGCCAAGCGGCACTGTATAGTCACCATCGGGCACCTCGCCCCTGATGAGGCGATACGTGCCCTTGTGCTCCAGGAAGATGACGGGGTCCGGGTCGCGAATGGCCGCTTTGAGAAGGCCCTTTGCGTCGTAGGGGTTCGACGGTATCACGACGGTGAGGCCAGGGATGTGCCCGTACAGGGCTTCGACGCTCTGCGAGTGGTACAGCGCGCCGTGAATACCGCCGCCGTAGGGCATGCGCACCACCATCGGCACGTTGAAGGCGCCGTTCGAGCGATAGCGAATCTTGGCCGCCTCGTTCATGATCTGGTCCATCGCGGGGTGGCTGAAGTCCGCAAACTGCATCTCGGCCACCGGGCGCATACCGTTTATGGCCGCCCCTATTGCCGCACCGGCTATGACCGACTCGGCCAGCGGCGCGTCAATCACGCGGTTTTCGCCGAACTGCTTGAAGAAGCCATCCGTCACGCCGAACACACCACCACGCGGGCCAACGTCCTCGCCCATGACGAAGACCCGCTCGTCTCGCTCCATCTCCTCCCGAAGCCCGTCGCGTATGGCTTCGATCATCGTTTTTACCGCCATTGCGCTTTCTCCTCCGGGCTGGCAAATACATGCTTGAGTGTATCGTCTGCCGATGGCACCGGCTGCGTTTCCGCCCAGTCGGTCGCATCATTGACTTCGCCATCGATGCGCTGTTTGATCTGTCCCAATTCTTCCTCGGTCGCCACACCGCTGTCGAGGAGGTACTGGCGGAACTTCGGTATCGGCTCTTTGGCCCGCCAGATCTCTATCTCTTCCCGCCCGCGATAAGTGCGGTCGTTGTCGTCGGAGGAATGGGCAGTTAGCCTGTAGGTCTTGGCTTCAATCAGGGTTGGCCCTTCACCGGCACGGGCGCGCCTGGCGGCTTCCCTGGCCACCTCGTACACCGCAAGCACATCGGTGCCGTCCACCTCTACACCGGGCATACCATAGCCCACGCCACGGGCCGCCACGCTTCCCCCAGCCACCTGCTTGGGGACGGGCACCGAAATAGCATACTGGTTGTTCTCAATGAGGAAGATCACGGGCAGGTCGTGAATACCGGCCAGGTTCATCGCCTCGTGCCAGTCGCCCTTGGACGTAGCGCCCTCCCCACCCGAAACGACCGTCACTTCATCCGAGCCCTTCAGCTTGGACGCAAGTGCAACTCCCACAGCGTGGCAGAACTGCGTAGCTACGGGCGAGGACCCGGTAACAATCTTGTACTTCTTATAGCCGTAATGCCCAGGCATTTGCCGACCACCGCTGCTGGGGTCGTCGCGCTTGGCGAAGTGCTGAAGCATGGTCTCACGCGGGGTCACTCCCAACGCCAGACACACACCGAGGTCGCGGTAGTAGGGCAAGAACCAGTCCTTGCCACGTTCGAGGGCAAACGATACACCGATCTGAATCGCCTCGTGCCCCTGGCAAGAAATCACGAACGGTGCTTTGCCCTGCCGGTTGAGCAACCACATTCGCTCGTCGAGGGAGCGGGCCAGGAGCATGTAATACCACATGTCCAGCAACTGCTCCTTGCCCAGGCCAAGCGCCTCGTGCTGGCTCTTAGTTGCGCTCGACTTTGAGCGCCGGCCGTTGGAATCCACCTTTGACTTGGTGGAAGTAGCCATTCGTTACCTCCTCGTAACTAGAAAACCAATGGAAAGAAAGGCGTAAACATGCGCCCGTAGCGCACAAATATCATTGCTCAGGTCCGCGCATAGGCGGACCCATCTTATCACAAGGGTCAGACCTTGTCAAAGCAAATTGTGGGCCGGAACGAGGGAAAAGAGACTTAACCGCGAACGAGCCCAAGCTGCCGCCAAGGGTGTAGTGATATGGTTCTACCAACCACTTACTACCCCTACATGGCCATTGTCCGGCAGCGGGCATGATTATTGTATAATATTCGCCATGCCACACCATAGACTTGAAGTCACCGAGGACCAGCCCGACGAGCCCCGTAGTAACATGACAATTGCTCGTCCTATCGACCCGAGGGCGCGCCGCATCACAATTGAGAGCGCAGCGCTGGGCGTCGGTAAGAATTTCTATGTCACCTTGCCACCCGGCTATTCAAGCAGCACCAGCAGCCTGGAGCGATACCCTACTCTGTACCTGTTCAGGGGGCACGAGCGCGAATGGGTGCACCGGCACCAGGACCACTCCCGGCACGGCAGAACTGTTATCGACGTGTATCGCGAGTTGCTGGATGAGGGCGAAATCGGCCCCATGATCCTGGTCTTCCCAGGCATCAGCAGCGATAGCAACAGGGTACCGGGCCTGCTGGTAAACTTCCGGGCGGCATCGCTGACCAAAGACGAGGCAGGCGTCGGTACGGGCCAGTTCGAGGACTATTTTGTACGCGATCTGTTGCCATACATCGATAGCCAGTTCCGCACTATTCCGGACCGGCGGGCGCGTGCGGTGGATGGCTTCTCGCTGGGCGGCTTCCAGTCGATAAAGATCGCGGCCCAGCACCCTGAGCTTTTTTGCTCTGCCGGCTCGTTCGACGGTACCTTTCTGTGGGCCACCAACCAGGGCCGCGGAGTTCGTGTTAGAGACCGTGTGCTGAACAACCCCATCTTCGACCCCGCGTTCGGTGTGCCACGCGACCTCGACTACGTAGCCGCGAACAGCCCGGCCAACCTGATAGCTACCCGCCCACGCTCCGCGCTCGCAGATGTGCAATGGCTCATCAGGAGCGGCCCGGAAGAAGCCGAACCGTGGCAATCGAACTACTACCGCGCCCAGCACGTAATAAGTCTGCTTGCTGCGCGTGACATCGAGAACGGGGTTGACGCAGTGGAACAGGAGGCAACCCACAACTGGCACTGGGCCGACCGCCATATCGCCACCACGCTCCCCCTGCACTGGCAGGCAATGAAACAGGCCATGCGAGAGGACTTCAGCAGCGCCAGGGAGCAGTCCATGAGCCGGGCGGCGGGGGCATAAAAGCACGCAATTTTCCTTGACAGAGGCATGCGGATACCGTATACTTTCTCGTACCCTGTACGTGTGGGGGTCGAGCGACGTTCCGCGATAGCTCAACGGTAGAGCAGGCGGCTGTTAACCGCAAGGTTCCAGGTTCGAATCCTGGTCGCGGAGCCAGGCATGAGGCAGAACTACTGAGTGGTTCTGCCTCGTCTATTTAACTCGTCCCGCTCGCGCTCCTTGCTTCAGAATGCGATATAATAGTCATTGAGTCCTACTATTCGGGAAGTGGCGATAGAATAGCCTGTCTGGCGCAATACTAGAGGAAATACAAGAATGGACCGACAAACAGCAATAGAGAATCTGTTGGAGCTTTACGAGAATCCGGAGCACCGTGGACACCTGGACGGAGCTAATGTCTCAGCCCTTGGTGGCAATCCAGGCTGCTCCGATGTCATAACCATGCACCTGAAGATAGATGAGGCGGGGAAGGTGGAAACTATCCGCTTCGAGGGTGAGGGTTGCACGATCAGCCAGGCCGCCGCCGAGCTGGTTTCGGAGCGAATGGAAGGCACGACGCTCGAAGAGATCGAAGATTTGCAGCAGGACATCATCATCGAGGAGCTAGGGCGCGAAGTTGTGATGAGCCGCCCCAAGTGCGCGACCCTGGCGCTCGGTACGCTCAAGCAGGCAGTACACGAGTATCGCCAACAGCAACGCGAGCAGTCGCAGGTCTAGCCGCCGTAACCCGCGTCTGCTGTTTCAAAGCGAGAGCGCTGGTCTCCCGTAAGCATGCAGATCGAGCCTGTGGGGAAGACCATTACCGTGTAGGTCTCGCCACGCCAGGTTGCGAGTATCGGTCCCGGCGTGCGTCCGGTGAACGTGACCGCTTCTTTCTTCGCCTCGCCATAGCGTTCCAACCTTAGCGAGAACCCGTGCCAGCTCTCCCTGAAGACGTCGGTAATCGCATCGTAGGCCGATTCGAAACGGCTCCCCTGGGCTCGTAGCTCTTGCGACCTGATTGCCACGGCGGTCCTGTAATTGGTCTGTGCTGCCTCAAGTATCAGTTCAACGTGGCCGAGGATAATCTCCCACGGTGTGCCCGGCTCGACCCAGAGATATCCAAGGTAGCCCTGCACGCGGTCGTCCGAAGGGAAGCGGTATCGTGGGTACACGACCACCTCAATCTTCCCCTCTACTTCGTAGCCGAGGAATAACAGAGCGTCGCCGTACGCGGCAGACACCCCCTGAAAGTCGTGCGTCAGTACGCCGGGCTGCGTCTCGGCCTCGTTCGCGACCCGCCTGGTAGGTCGGTAGCGGCGTGCGCTGCCATCTGTATAGCTCTCTTGGGACATAGAATCTCGGTCCGGTGAAAGGTGATTGCTAAAGTGGTTGCTTTAGTGGAGTTGCGCCCGGCGCAATGATATGATACAAAAGCGAACAGCACTTAACAAGTCGGAGATTTTCGCGGCGCAAAAGAGTCTGCACGGCATGACCAACGCATGGGGGCCGGTGAGGCCCTGATTTGCCTGATTGTTAAGCACGGAGCCGGGAGTCAAATCGAATGAGCATGAACAGACCGCAGCATAACCTGGGCAACGTCCAATGGATAGGGGCAGAGGCCCTTGGGGTCCCCGGACAACGCACATTTCGCATCATGGCGCAAGGCAACACATTGTCCGCGCACCTGTGGCTGGAAAAACAGCAGTTGCAGGCGCTTGCGGACGCCATAGGCAGGATGCTGGTCGAGATTGATAACGAACAGGGGCTTGCCATCCCCAGCCGCACCGAAGCCATCTCGAACCCCAAGCCCCCTGGCTTCCCGGCGATACCGGACGTGGACATGCAGGTAGTGGCTCTCGGGCTGCGCTACGATCCCGACTACGACCTCATTGCGCTTGAAGCTTACGAGCATGACACCGACGAGGAAAACGACGAGCCGCCCACGTTCAGGTGCCTCGGCACGCGCGCACAGATGGAGGCCCTGCAACTGAATGCTGTGGAGGTGGTATCCGCCGGGCGACCACGCTGCCCCTTCTGCGGAACGCCTCTGAGCCAGGCTGGTCTGCCCCACTTCTGCCCGCCGATGAACGGACACCAGAAGCCCAATGCGGACGACTGACCTTCCACCGCACCCTGCAAAAGCAAGAAGGGGCGGCATGCCGCCCCTTCTTGCTTTTGCAGGGTGCGGTGGAAGGT
>JAXDKH010000304.1:0-3469 GCA_034667185.1 Chloroflexia bacterium
CCGAACGCAGTGAGGAATCAGGTGGGTAGGGATGAAGAGGCATTAGAGAAGTAGGATGGATTTGGCTGCCCCTGTCGCTTTATTGCCACACAGGACGACAGCCACCTGATTCCTCACTGCGTTCGTAATGATAAAGCCGATTTTGGGTGCTGAAGATGGGTGCAATTCTGAGTCAGCAAGAGACTCATGCTGGTGCCTCTACCCTGAGGCTTGTGTTATACTACCTCGACCCTATATTCCCGTTCCTGCTTCCCAAGCCTTCATAGACGATGGCCCGGTTTCCTTTCCCCGCGCGACACCCTGTGAGTCGCGCGTCCCTGCCCGGTACCGCCCATCTGAGAACATCATTTCAACCATGCAACATACACACTTTTACCGGCTTGTGGGTCTCTGCCTGCTCCTCGTGCTCACCATTTCGCTGTCAGGCTGCCTTTTTGACGCCAACTCTTCTGCCTCACCTCCTGCCACCTTTAGCGCTGTGTCCACGGTAACTACAGGACCATCCCAACCTGACGTGGCGACCGAGGCGGTGACGCCCCCTCCTTCCATGGCGTCGCCCACGCTCGAACTTACACCTATACCCACGCTCCCACCCGCCGCCACCATCGACCCCCAAAAGCCCTTGCTGAGCAGGCGCATCGCTCTCGACCCCGGACACGGGCCGCGGGACGACATGGGCGCTGTGCTCGTGGACGAGGACACCGGCAAATTAATCCTGGCCGAGCACGAACTCAACCTGGATATCGCCCTGCGCCTGCGGGATATCCTGGTGGCTCGCGGTGCTGAGGTTGGTATGACCAGGGAAACGCGGGATGAGTTCACTGTCCCCTGGCCTTTGGACGCTAACGGCGATGGTGTCGAACAGGGCCAGAGCGACGATTTACAGCATCGAGTAGACATAATCAACGCATTTGGCGCGGAGGTCTTTCTCAGCATTCACGCCAACAGTGCCTCCGATCCTGGCACGCGCAAAGGCATACAAGCCCTCTACTGTGCCACCGAGGACTGCCTATTCCCGCAACAGACCAAGCGCCTGGGCCGTCTTGTGCTGGACCACCTTGAGTCGTGGCTCGCTGAGGCTGGCTACCCGATAACGAAGTCAGAGTTGCGCAGCGACTTCTGGGCAGACTCTCCCAGCGAACCACCGCGCCACCTCTTCATGCTGGGCCCTATCGAGATGCCCAGACACCCCCGCGCCTCCAAGATGCCCGGCGTGGTGGTCGAAGCCTTCTACGTTACCTCGCCGCAGGAAGCCGAGTACCTAAACCGCGACGAGGTTCGCCAGACCATCGCCGAGTCTTACGCGGACGCCTTGCAGGAGTATCTGACCACGAGCGGCCAGTAACCCTCGGCTCACCTTGCCACCCTCACCACCATGTGATAGACTCCCTGCTTGTAGAGAGGGGTACGCCGCTTGCCGCCAGAGGTGTTCACAACTTTACAACAGTGGCTGCTCGCCTTGCTGCTCTATCCAGGGCTGCTGTTCGGGCTGCTCTTCGCCATCTCCGGCGAGTGGCTGGTATCTACCGTGCGCCCGTTCACCCGCAGGCAGCGTACCCGCTTGCCCGTGCCGCGCTACAGCCTCTTCCAACCTTTATACGACCTGCTCAAGCTTGCCGGGCGGGACGGCGGAACGACCCCGGCTTCAGGCGCTACAAACGCCCTGGGCCTGTTGGCGATGCTTGGGCCGCTCCTGGCGCTGGTACTCATGCCGCTCCCCGGCAATCCCCTTACCGGCGACCCACAGGCCCTCACCACGGACATCGTCACAGTCTTAGCGCTCATCTGCGTGCAGCCCATCGCCTCCGCTGCGGCCAGGATGCGTCAGGGTGGCCTCCACGCGCTGAAAGGTGCGCAGGAACTGGGCAGGCTGCTCACCGGCCTGTTGCCTGCGCTGCTGGTAGTGGCTGCCCTGGTTGAGGTGCTGGGTAACCGTTCGCTGCGCCTTGTCGAGTTGGGCGCTGCCCCGGAAACCGCGGCTCAGACCATCGTCCGCCTGCTGGCTGGGGGCGTGCTACTGGTGTCGTTCCCTTGGTGGCGTAGTCTAGCGGCTGGCCTGCATGCCGAGAGCGCGGGTTTTTATACTGGTGGCCTGTTGCAACAGGTTGCGATATCGGTGCTGTGGGCGCTGCTGGTGTTGCCGGTGCCTGGCGCTCCTATCTGGGCTTTGCTCGTGCTACTCGGTGGTGCCATACTCGCCTACGTTACCATGCATCTGGTGCCTGAGCGCCTGTGGCTCGGCAGGAGCGAGCGCCGGGCCGCGGGGCTGCTCTGGTCGGCTGCTGTGCCTCTCGCCGTGGTCGCGCTGGCAATCAGCCTTTGGTGGGGAGCGTAGGGCGTGAGGGTAGCGATAAGCGGCACGCGAGGCACACTCGGTCAGGCGTTGGTACGTTACGCAGAGGCCGCAGGTCACACTGTCCTGCACCTCAACCGCCCGGAGCGCGACATCACCGACCACGCCTCTATCATCCCGGCGGTACGCGAATTCGAGCCTGACGTGGTAATACACCCCGCTGCCTACACCAACGTAGACGGTGCCGAGAGCGAGCCGGACGTGGCTTTCAAGGTGAACGGGCTGGGCACCCGCAATCTGGCCCTCGCCTGCGAGCAAGCGGGTGCGCCCCTAGTCTACGTCAGCACCAACATGGTCTTCTTCGACCAGGGCCGCAGCACCCCCTTTACCGAGCTAGAGCCGCCCTGCCCGGTGGGCGCGTACGCCACCAGCAAGCGGACAGGGGAGATATACGTCGAGCACCTGATGACGCGCTTCTACATCGCTCGCGTGTCGTGGCTCTACGGCAAGGAGGGCGACAGCTTCATCCACAAGATCGTGCGCGCCGCCGACAAGAACGGTGCTCTCAGCGTGGTGGCCGACGAAGTATCCACCCCCACCTACGCCGAAGACCTGGCCGCCGCCCTGTTCCACCTATCGCAGACCGGCCTCTACGGCTGGTACCACCTCGTGAACGAAGGCGAATGCTCCCGCTTCGACTACGCGAGGGAGATAATGCGCCTCACGGGCCGCGAACACATCCCGATGACCCCCGCTGCCCTGGCCGACTACAAGCGCCCCGCACCCACAGCCCACTACTCCACCCTCAAGAACATAGTCGGGGCAGATGCGGGCATCGTGCTGCGCCCCTGGCAGGAAGCCCTGGCCGACTACCTGGCAACGGCTCCCCACGTTGGAACCCCTTTGTGAGCGCATCACACCAGGTACACAACGCCGGTGCTATAGGAGGAGAGGGTCACGGCCATACTCACCGCGTCTCAGTGATCGTCCCCACGCACAACGGCGCTGACATGCTGGCCGAATGCCTGGAAGCCTTGGGCAGACAATCGTACCACGACTTCGAGACGATTGTGGTGGACGACGCCTCCACCGACGGCACCGGCAAGCTTCTGTCGCGCACTCCTGACGTGGTCGCCCTGCACATTCCCGGCAGCAAAGGTCACGGCTTCGTAGCGG
>JAXDKH010000305.1:0-3519 GCA_034667185.1 Chloroflexia bacterium
TGGACGTAGGTGCGCTCGTTGCAGGTGCACACCTGGCCGCAGTTCACGAAACGCGCGTGGATCGCATTCCGGATCGCGGCATCCAGGTTGGCGTCGTCCATCACGATGAAGGGCGCTTTGCCCCCAAGCTCCAGCGACACCACTGTGATGTTCTGAGCGGCTGCGGCCAAGATCTCGCGGCCCGCCCGCACCGAGCCGGTGACCGTCACAAGCTGGGTGATGCGGTCGCGCACCAGGGCATCACCCACTACCGTGCCCGCGCCCGTGACGACGTTCACCACGCCGGGTGGTATGCCCGCCTCCTCGCAGATCTTCGCCAGCGCCAGCGCGCTGAGGGGCGTGTCCTCGTGAGGCTTGACGACAATGGTGTTGCCCGCCATGAGCGCCGGGCCGACCTTGCGGGCGAACAGCGCGGAGGGGTAGTTCCAGGGTATGATGCCGACCACCACGCCATAAGGCACGTTTCTTATCCAGATGTCCTCGTTCGTGAAGTCGGAGGCGATAATCTCGCCCACTTGACCGCGGGCGAAGGCTGTAAAGAACTCGAAGAAGCCAGCCGTGCCGCCAATCTCCCCACGGGCCTCGACGATGGGCTTGCCCTGCTCCTGCACCACCAGCCGCGCTAACTGCTCCGACTCCTGCCGCACCAGTTGGACGACCTTCTGCACGTGGGCCGCACGCTGCACGCCCGTGAGGGCCTCCCACGCGGGCTGTGCGGCCTGTGCGGCTCCGAGCGCGGCCCTGGCATCTTCCCGCGTGCCCTCCGGCACCTCAGCGAAGGCTTCTCCAGTGGCCGGGTTTAGTACTGGTCGCGTGCGCCCGTCGCTGGAACCGCGCCACTCGGCACCGATGCGCATCCGGTATTGCTCTAACGTTATGCCTGCGGTCACTGCACCCTCCACATAGCTGTTAGTTCGTACCTAGCGGGCCGTCAAGCCACCATCTATCACCAGCCCGGTGCCGGTGATGAAGGCCGCGTCGTCGGAAGCCAGGTAGAGCGCGGCGGCAGCCACTTCCTCGGGAGTGCCCAGCCTGCCCATCGGCTGCCGGGCCACCAAAGCCTGCCGCGCCGCCGTGGGGTCCTCGGCCTGGTCGAGCAACCTCCCCACCCACGGCGAATCGACGGTGCCTGGGCAGAGGCAGTTCACCCTTATACCCTGCTCCACATACTCTATCGCCACCTGACGGGTGAGAGCAATTACGGCACCCTTGCTGGCGCTATAAGAGGCCCGCTTCACCAGGCCCACCATGCCCGCCACCGAAGCCGTGTTGACGATGACGCCACTGCCCTGCTCGAGCATGTGAGGGATGGCGTACTTGCAGCCTAGATAGACGCTCTTGACGTTCACCGTCATCACGCGGTCCCATTCCTCCGGCTCGCAGGCGACCACGTCAGTAGTGGACCCGATGCCCGCGTTGTTGCAGAGGATGTCAATGCGTCCATAACTAGAGATAGCCTGTTCGATCATGGCGCGCACCTGCTCCGGTTGCACCACATCAACGGTAAAAGGCAGGCAAGTGCCGCCCTCCGCGGTGACGGCAGCCGCTGTAGCCTGCGCCGCCTCTCCGTTCACGTCCCCCGCCACGATTCGCGCCCCCTCACGTGCGAACAGGAGCGCCATGGCCCGTCCAATACCCGAACCCGCGCCTGTGATTACTGCCACGCGATTTTCTAGCTTCATGGTACCTTCCTTGGAGGTGTTTTCAAGAATTCTGCCTTGTGTCGTGGCATTATACTGATAGGCGCAATACGGTACAAGCGACGGTGTGGACGTTCTACGGCTGTGCCAAAATGGGACGCAGGATTTCTGCCCACCTTTATATGGAAGGGCGAGGAAGCGTGGAGACTGTGGAGACTAAGGTACTATGAGCCGATGTGGACAGACGGGCATTGGTGACTTGGAAGGTAGACAGAACCGCAAGTGTGCTCGTGTCAGCCTCCATGGGCTATTGCAGAGCCTTGAACGGCTACCCTACTGTGATCGCGGAGAACTCGACTCTGTCGTAGATGTCCCGAAGAGACAGGTCGCAGCCTATGGTCTCCAGGCGTAATGTGCCCTCTGGATAGCTGATTTCTGTAAGTACCCATTGACCGCTGGCGTCATCACGCCGGATGAAATGTTCCACGCGGACCTTGTCCTGGGCGACCAGAACGTACTCACGGATAGATGCGAGTCTGCGGTAATGGGCGAACTTATCTCCGCGGTCGTAACCTTCCGTGGACGGCGACAGCACCTCTATTACCACCGTCGGATTGGTCAGCGTGTCTACTTGTGCGTCTTCGAATTCGGGTTCGCCACAGACGGCCACAACATCGGGGTATGTATACGTGCCGGTAGCGTTGACTTTCACGCGCATGTCGCTCACATACACCTCGCAGGGCTGACTCCTTAGATGCGAGCGAAGTTCGCTAGCGATATTGAGCGAGATAAGATTGTGCTCCCGGCTAGCCCCGGACATCGCGTAAATGCCGCCATTTACGTACTCGCTTCTGGACTCAGACTTCCTCTCCAGTGCGAGATATTCCTCCGGCGAGTAGTGCGATTCGGCTATGGATGCCAAGGTTCAGTACCCCCAATCCAGCTGACCCAAGTTGGTAGGCAGTGTAAGACCTGCTACGAGCATAGCAGAGGTACCGAGAGGTGTCAATGAGTTGACATTCCGACCCAAAACCGAGGGCCATTAACGTGACGGCTCTCCAACTACAAGGTCGATGGTATTGTTAGAGAGTCACCAAGACCCTCTAGAAGGTTGTCACGCCCGTGAAGCGGCAGGCACCGAAGCGCAGTGCGGGCACGAAGTAGTTGGTGGTGCTCATGCCGTTGGCGGCCCACCAGTCCTGGCAGAGCTTGCCCTCGCCTACCTCCTGTATGGACGAGAGCAGGTCGAGCACGCCCATCTCCAGGCGAAGGTTCTTGAGCGCGCCGACCACTTTGCCGTTCTCGATCAGGAAAGTGCCGTCGCGGGTGGTGCCGGTGGCGATTACGCGCTTGGGGTCAGGCGTGTGGGTGTAATGGAACCGTGTTACCCATACTCCCCTATCCACGTTACTGACCATCTGCTCCACGCTGGCGGTGCCGGTTGGCATGATGATGTGGTCGGCGGCGGGGCCGGAGAAGAAGTCGCCAAATGGGGCCTCAGCATGCCCTGTGGACCTGGTGCCGGCCTCCATCGCGGTCTGGTAGTCGTACACAGGTCCAATCGCTATACCTTCTTTGATTATGTCAACTCTTTGGGATGGCAACCCTTCGTAGTCAATCGACAGAGGCAGACACCTGGGGTCATTAGGGTCGTCCCAGATACTGACCGCATCGCCCGCCACTTGCTCGCCTAGCATGCCGGACATAAACGACTGCCCGTCCAGTACCTGCCGGGCACCCATGCCCCAAACAGCAGGAAAGCGCACCATGTCGGCCACTGCATTGGCGTCGAAGATAGCCGGATAGTCGCCGGGCGGGATTTCGCGCTGGTCGTGGTTGCCCCGGCACTTGGCAACGGCCTGCGCAGCCACCTTCTCCA
>JAXDKH010000306.1:0-14862 GCA_034667185.1 Chloroflexia bacterium
GTTGGTTGCGCCACTTGGAGGAAAAGTCAATGCAAAATACCAAGCAGGTCAAGGTCATTCTGGAAAAGCACTCGGATGGCTACGTCGCCTACCCCATCGGGCTTAACGGGGTTGTCGTGGGAGAGGGTGATACTTATGAAGAGGCTCTGGCTGATGTCACGTCTGCGATACGCTTCCATATAGAGACCTTTGGGGATGCCGCATTGCAGGCCGAGACTCCCGTGCTGGAAGTATTTGTGGATGAGGCTGAGGTGGCAATTTAGTGCCACGGAAGTTCCCGGTTGATGCCCCTAAGGCCAGGGTCATCAGGACTCTTGAACTGCTGGGGTTTCGCATCGTTCGTGAACGCGAGCATATCGCCATGTTGCGAGAGAACTCGGATGGCACCAGGACCCCACTTACGCTGCCGAACCACGCTATGATCAAGAGTTCTACTTTACGCACAATATGCTCGCGAGCAGGCATCCCTCGCGACGACTTTCTAGATGCTTACGAGCGGAGCTAGCATCTTCCTATTCACTCCAGGGCACCACCTGCAACGGTGCCTGGAACACAATCTCAGTGAGGCCGTCCGTTGTCTTCAGTGGCTGGTCACGTTGCCCTTGCGGTTCGACTTCCAGGGTCACTGTGTAGTTGCCCGGCGTGAGGCCACCGGGGAGGCGCAGGTCGCGGTAATCGATGATGTGCTTGCCGGGCGGCCACTCTGATGTGCGCCAGTAGCCGTTCAGGGGGCCCGCTGAGTCGTCCACGATGACCTTGCCCGCAGGATCCTTGATGCGCACTCGGAAGATGTAGTCCTCCTTGAGGCGCTGGGTGGTCTGCCAGTAGAGGGTCAAAGGGAAGTACGAGGCGTCGCGCTGCTGAGTGGCGTCGGCCCTGATCTCGTAGATGTAGCCCTCGAACACGAGGCCGTTGGGGTATGCGTGGCGCTCAGGGTAGTCCGGGGCGGGGAACCAGGTCTCCCTCACTTCGTTGAAGGAGATGCCGTATACCGTCACGCCGTTGAACACCTTGGTGTCGAAGGTGTTCCAGTTGTACTGTAGCCACTGTTGCACGTGGTTGTCGGGGTCCTCGCTCTGCTGCCTTACGGGGGAGGTAACTAGCCAAACCCGCTCGTGACCCTTGATCGCCTCTCGCAGGGCCATCTCCAGCTCGCGCTGCCCGAAGCCCTGAGTCCGCATGCTGGGAATGCTGGCGATTACGGGCACCTCCGGCACCTGGCCTGGACCTCCCGGCTTGTAGTAGGTGTCAATGGCCGTTACCAGGTAGCCAGGGAAGACGATGATGGCATCGCGCAATCTAAGATGGTCCTGCACGTACACCATCGCTCCGCGCCAGTCCTCTTTTTGTACCTCTAGCGAGTAGTTGACGCTTACGAGGGCGAACACGCTTGCCAGCCCCAGCACCCCCGCCGCGATTGTTGGTACCACAACATGTATCCGCCGCAGCCAAAGTAGCCCCACCCCCGCCATGAGCAGGTAAGGAGGCAGTGCCATGATGAGGTAGCGCGACTGGAACAGCGGCACTCGCAACGTCACCAGCCAGAAGACGAAGATGGGCACGATCCACAGAGCCAGCACCAGAGGAGCCAACGGAGTTATGAGTTGGTTTGTGCGGGCTCCGGCGGGTTTGAAGAGTGCCCAGACGCCGAAGGCGGCGAGCAGGCCCATGACGATGGCTCCGGTTAGCTCCCACGGGGGTGCGGCGCGGTTGACGGCGAAGGCGACGAAGATGGTGAACAGGATATCGGTGATGCCGGTGGGCTGGTACCAATTGCCCACGTCCAGCGTGTTGGTGAGCAGGGCGGCCAGCCGTAGCCACGCTATCGGGAAGAGCGGGCCGAGTATGAGCAGCATCGCCCAGCCCCAACGGACCCATCTCAATTTCGAATTTCGAATTTCGAATTTCGAAATTTGTCGGAGGAAGGGGGTGGCGGCTAGCTGGGCAAGTAAGACCAGGCCGGACAGGCTGTGGACGGTTAGCATGACCCAGGTGGCGACTACGTAGGAGGCCCAGAGGGCTATCTTGTTGCGTTGCAGGGCTTCGATGTAGAGCAGCGTGCTGGCGAGGGAGGTGAGCACCAGGAGCGTGTACATCTTGGCGTCCTGGGAGTGCCAGATGTGGAACGGGTTTACTGCGAGCAAGATAGCCGCTGTGAAGCCCAGAGCCATGCCGCCTACCCGCCGTCCGAGTGCGTATATGACCGGGATGGCCGCCGTGCCGAACATGGCCGACAAGCCACGCACCGGGGCTTCCATACCGGAGCCGAACACCAGGTGCAGCACGCGTTCCAGTGGAGGGAAAGCCTGGATCGCGGCCAGCCAGTAGTGCAGCATGAGGGTATATAGCGGCCCGTTCTCGCCGGCCTCGGTGAAGCCTTGTAGCAGGGTGGGTACGGGCTGCATGGCCCGCTGCACTATGTCCGCTTCGTCGAACCAGAAGGACTCAGAGCCGAGCCTGTAGCGCCTCAACAGGAAAGCTACGATAGTGATCGCGGCCACCGCTACCCAGGGCAGCCATGTCCGAGCGACTCCAGGCTTAGTCGGTACAGGCTCCGTGTCCATCCTGACTGCAGGCTCTACCTCGTCCGCCTCTGCTATCCTGGTGGGACTTTGCGCGCTCACGCTACTTATAACTCTTGCGTATGTCCAAGGTTGCACCCATGAGGTAATTATACGTGAGTCGAAACGCAACACGTATGAGAAGCCCCGGCTGACCAGAAGCAGAATTGCAGGATTCTTCTTCCCTTGTCATCCTGAACGTAGTGAAGGATCAGGTGGGTAGTTAGACTTTAGCATACGCAGGATGAAAGGGAACATAAGGGAGAGTGTCTTTTGGGTAGCAAGGGTTAAGAACGGGCGGCTGATCCTTCGCTACGCTCAGGATGACAGTGACTTGTCTGGGTGCCGCGTTGCTACATACTCTGTTTTTGGAGACACTTGCGGGAGCAGTAACGCAGGGTTATTTGCTACCGCTTATCTGTGTGATCTTCCCCGCTATGGTCGCACACTCGTCTTCTATGTCGCGCGGATCGGGGCTGCCGAGATCTATACCTGCGAGGTGGAGTTGCTTGGGGGTACCTCTCAGCTTGAGGCGGGTGGCGGGTACGTGCTCGAACCTGGGGTAAACGAGCATTCCCGCTCGCAGGTTGTAGCGGTCCATGTATGCGCTAAGCTGGTAGAGGTCGGTGTTGGCGGTGGCGCCCGGCTCGTCCAGGTCGCGGTACTTGAAATCGACCACCACCAGCGGCTCCTTGCCCTTGTGCGGCATGACCAGCAGGTCGGGCCGGATGCCGACGGTGCGCTCTTCATCGAGGTAGTCGTGGCGCTGGGCGATTACTTTCAGGCCGTGCCTGGGTAGCAGGGTGCGCAGTCTCGCCGTGAGGAAGCTCTCGAACAGGCGGGGCATGTTCACCAGGAAGGATGCAAAGGGGTAGGGTCCGGGTCGCTCCTCGAAGGTGAGGTGTTGCAATACCAGGCGGCACAGCAACAGCACGGCACCATAGGCTGCGTTCAGGCGGTGCAGGCTGACAGAACGCAGCAGGGCAATCGCCTCGTTGCGGCTCACTTGGCCCACCCCCTCCAACCTTTCCGTCTGCCTTCGGGCCTGCCTTAGCATGCCGGCCTCAGGAGGGCGTGCGGTCTGGAGAAGTCGCGGCACGTGGCGCAGGGCGGCCAGCAGGATACGGTTCTCCGGAGTGTCTACGTTCAACTCGGCAAACGCGCACACGTGGCGGTGCTTCAACTCGCCGTAGCGGTGGACCTGCTCCCCGATGACGATGCGGCCACGTACCGGGGTTGAGCTTTCCTGCCTGGATACATATCCCCTATAGAGCCCCTGGCCGAGCAGCCGCTCCGTCGCGTCCAGGAGGGTCGATACCACGAAGGCCGTTATGTCTTCGTGGTAGGTGTTGCTCTCCAGATTGGTGGGTGGGGGCTTTATCTCGGCCAGCCCGGCGTCGGCGCACAGCATGTAGAAGAGGTTAGCCACAGGCACTTTGGGCCGGATTACGAGCATACCACCACCAGGCAGCCCGATTCTCCCCACATAGTCCCTTGCCGACAGTCTGTAAGCTCCCGCCCGGTCCGCCGGTGCCACGTCTATACGCCCCGCGTACCACAGACGCAATGCCGAGTACACCTCCGGCGACAGGGCAACCTCGCACGTCTCGAACTCGCGCAGGGAGAGTGATGAGGGCTGGGAACTGAGGGCTGAGTGGCCGGGTTGCATCACTCGGCCCTGAGTTCGGCTACCGCTTCTGCGAACAACGCCCGGTATTCGTCCACCTCGCCGCCCGGTGGGAGGAAGTACTCGGTTATGAGGGGCTTTATCGCGGTGCGCCAGAGGCGGTCGAGAGTGGCGGGGGTGAGAGGGTCAAGCATGAAGTAGGTATGGCCCAGGCGGTGGTCGGGGTCGATAGCCTGGGTGAGGTGCTCGTTGGTCTCGCGGAAGAGGTCCAGCACGGCGCGCCTGGAACGTGCATCGTTGCCTCGCGCGGCGAGCCACTGGTCCAGCACCTCCGGGTTAGGCTCGATTTCCACGAAGCGGAAGCGGCGGCGTAGCGCGTAGTCCACCATCGCCAGGCTGCGGTCGGCGGAGTTCATCGTGCCTACCAGCAGCAGGTTCTCAGGCACGTAGAACGGCTCGGCTCTCCCCATGCCCGCCGACACCGATAACTCCACCGCCCCCTGCGGACCGCGGTACTCAAGCGCGTACAGCAACTCGCCAAACACCCTCGATAGCGGTGCGCGGTTGATTTCGTCCACCAGCAGTACGTAATGCCGGTCGGGGTCGTTGCGGGCTTGATCGCACAGCCGCACGAAAACGCCGGGTATCACCGCGTAGGTGACACGGCCCCAGGTATCCACCTGCGGTTTCAGGCCCTCGATGAAGTCCTCGTAAGTGGTGGAGGGGTGAAACTGCACTACCTGCACGCGAGCCGCCCCGGCAGGGCCACCCGTGACCAGGGACGCCAGCCCCCGCGCCAGCCAGGTCTTGCCGGTGCCGGGCGGTCCGCTGAGCACGATCTGGCCCGTGTCCTCCAGCAGGTCGCGGGTCTCCTCCAGCATCTCCAGAGGCAGGCTGGTGAGCGCCTGTAGCTCCGCCAGGTTGCGCACCGCGGGCAGAGAGGGCATGCCAGGGCGCAAGGTAGCCTGGGTGGTGTATTCCGGCGCTTGCTCCCTGAGTATCGCCTGGGCTATCTCCGGCACGCCATCTACACCGGGGCCCTCGCCGTCTTCGTATGCGTAAGCGCCTGCTTGAGGTGGAACAGCCCCCGCGTCCACGGCAGCGAAGGCCCCGGCTAATTCGGGGTTGCGCACGATTAGCAGGGCTTCCAACGCGCCATACTCCTGCTCCGACAGCCGAGAGAGGGTGGCGCTGCCCCGTTGCTTGACCGGCTCGGCGTCTGAGAGCGCGGGCACGGCCAGTATGTCGCGCCAGGCTAGCGGCGAGGGCACCTCGAAGGCTAGCTGCACCTCGATCCAGGGCTCTTCCGATTTTGGGTTTGCGATTTTGGATTTTGGATTTATTGTGTCTGAAGTGTCGGTGATGATGCCTATGGCGCGGATGGCGTGTTCTGGCTTTGAGACGTAGAGGACGATGGGGTCGCCCTTGCTGGCCGACTCGAAGTAGGCGCGGGGCCTACCGCAGAAGGTGGCCAGCCCGGTAGCCATGAGCGACTGCCACTCGGAGCGACGGCGGCGCGTGGAAAGCCACCAGGCGTTACGGGGGGCTGTGGTGGGGCTGTCCTGAGGGTCGCCAGGGGAGGCTTTTTCGTTGGCGGCGGTCGTGTCGCTCATGTTACTCTGCATGTTACGGTAAGTAGGATGGCGATGCAAGAGGGTTGCGCCTGCAGCTAGCCTCGAGTACTTAACGTATTAGTTCATAGGGACGGTTCTAGGTGGCTATTGATTTCCCACGCTGAAAGGAGTTACTACATTGAAGGACGGCATTTGCTTCAAGTGCGGCTCCTTGGTTGCCATAATAGTAACAGAGTCGGCATGAGACGCCCGGCGATTGAAATCGCGGGCTAAATATAGGAAGTCCCCCTTCGGGGACTACAGCATCTTATTAGGTCTATTTGGATGCACTAAGAAGAACCAGTCTGCATGGGGCAGACTTCGCCTTGTGTAGTCCGCGATTTCAATCGCCCGGCGTGGTGCTTTGCAACCTGTGCTTTTCATCGGTACATCGCCGCGCGTCTCATGCCGACTCTGCGGCTACTCCAGGCGAAACAATCGCCCCCAGTATCACCTTCCTTGCACCCCATAACCCCCTTATGCTACTATACCCTGACGGTTTCACGGCTCTAAAGTGGCGCGAGCCGCGGTATTCTTCTTCCCTTCTACTACTTATCTGAAGCCCCATGCCGGGCACACGGAGCAGACCTTTTTATGCCTACCGACCCTTCGTCTACGAGACGATTCGCCGTGCGGCGACTTGCCCGCCCTCGCAGGTATAGTGCCAGATTGCGCCTGCCGCACCCGGCTTTCATTCTCATGGCGGCGCTCCTGGTGGCGTGGGTGGCTGTCGCGCCTGCTACCTTCACACGAGCCCAACAGCAGGGGCAGCAGGCTTTCGCGAACGACGCTTTTAGGGCAAAGTGGGACCGCATCGACGGCCCGGTGGCTGCCGGGGCTACCCTGCGTCCGTGGATATGGGGTCCCGCGCCGGGCCGCACCCTGACCGAGCAGTTCGCGGGGCTGCCGGGCGGCAACCACCTCGTGCAATACTTCGACAAGGGTCGCATGGAGATAAACGACCCCAACGCTGACAAGAATAGCCCCTTCTACGTCACCAACGGACTGCTGGCGGTGGAACTGATCTCCGGCCAGATGCAGACCGGCCCAGCTACCTACGAGAACCGCGGCCCCGCGCCCATCAACCTTGGGGCCGACGCCGACGATAAGACCGCTCCTACTTACCAGTCGTTCAACGGCGTGTCCAACATACCCGGCGCTCCCAACGAACGGCATGCGACCAGCCAGGTGGGGCAGGTGGTGCGCATCGCTATCGACCGGCAGGGCCTCACACAGCCGTGGCCTGCAGCCCACCCCGACTACGGCGTACGTATCGCCTCTTTCGAGCCTGCTACGGGGCACAACATTCCCGACGTGTTTTGGAACTTCTTGAACGCGGAGGCCGACGTATTTGTCCAGGGCGACCTGGTGCCGGGCAGGCTGTTCGAGCCGTGGTTCAGCGTGACGGGCTTCCCTATCTCGGAGGCCTACTGGTCGTACGTGAAGGTGGAAGGGCGCTACATGGATGTGCTGACCCAGGCGTACGAGCGTCGCGTGCTCACGTTCCTGCCGCAGCTACCGACTCCGTTCAAGGTGCAGATGGGCAACATCGGCCAGCACTATTACGAGTGGCGCTACCTGCGGACGGGAAACGCCAACACGCCTGTCCCCCAGCGGCCCGTACCTACGCCCACGAGTGTAGCCCGCCCGGCCCTGCCCAACGTCACAATTGACGAAATCCACCCGCGCTCGTCGCTGGTAGATTTGAACAGCAACTATTGCGTGATCACCAACCAGGCCCAGGGGGCGGTCAATTTCACCGGCTGGTGGATAGACAGCCCCAAGTGGACCGTGGTGGACCGCTATTACTTCCCCGCTGGCTTCACGCTCCAACCTGGGGCGTCGGTAACCGTGCACGCGGGGCCGGGCAATAACAGCGCGACCAATCTGTATATGTTCCGCACTACGGCCATGTGGGACGGCAAGCCCTACGACCTCGCGGTGCTCTACGACAACCTCGGCAGAGAGGTCAACAGGCTCTTCCCCGCCTCCGACGTGGGCCCTCCTCCACCGCCTACTATTCCTGCGGGGGCGACCCAGACCCCCACTGCTCGCGTACCCAGTGGCACGACTGTAGCCACAGCCTCAGTACCCGCCAGAGCTACAACACCTACGACCACGCCCACAACCGCCGCAATACCGAGCGCCCAGAGCAGCGCCCAGGCCACCGTTGGCACCCGCACCGCCACGGTGACAGGCACGACCACCAGCACGCCCACACGTACACCTACGCCTTAGTCTGAAACGTGGTTCAGAAACGTGAAACGTGAAACGTGATGGGGCTTGCTCTTGTTGGTTCGTGAATGCCACCTCCTGGCCTCATGGGACCATACTCCCCTCTGTCATCCTGAGCGTAGCGAAGGATCAGGTGGGTAGACGAGAGTCTACAACGTTGTGGATTATCGTGGTAAAGGGAACGTTGGTCCCTCCGTACCAAGAGTCAAGAACGGGCGGCTGATCCTTCGCTACGCTCAGGATGACAGAAGGGGCTCAGGATGACAGGGGCACTCTTAATCCGACAGTAGCAAGAATATCGTACTCACGAACCCAATAACACAAGCCGCATCACGTTTCACGTTTCACGTTTCACGTTTCACGTTTCAGACCCCTGTTCCAGTAGCCTGCAACTTCCCGCATCGGCGGGCGCTCGGCGTCTCGGACGTTGCGCACCTCCAGGGAGAGGTGGTCCTTCTCGAAGCGGATTAGCTTCATGGTGGCGTTGACTTCTTCGAGGAGGGTTGTACGCTGGCGGCGCTCCACCCGGCCCATAATGACCTGTACGATGGCGAAGGCGGTGAGCGACAGGTCCGATAGCGGGCGGTTGCGGTGGACGCGGCTTTCGAGGTTCACCTGGCCTATGGCGTCTAGGCCGAAGCTCTCCAGGATGTCTATCAGCATGCCCACCTCTACGCCGTAGCCGGAGAAGAACGGTATCTTCTCCAACACGCTGCGACGGCCCGCGTATTCGCCCGCCAGCGGCTGCACCAAGCCTGATAATAGCGGGAAAAAGAGGTTAATAAGCGGCCTGGCGGTGAGTTCCGTTACTCTGCCGCCGCCCTCTTGCTGCAAGGCGCGTTCGGTGCGTATGGGACGGTGGTAATAGCCCTTCACGTAGCCGATGCGCGGCTCTCTCAGCAGTGGCCCCACCAGACCGTACACGAACTGCGGCTGCATATTCACGACGTCGGTGTCTACCCAGGCCACGATGTCGCCCTTGAGCACCTGCAACGACTTCCATAGCGCCTCGCCCTTGCCGCTGTTAGCGCCTTGTTCCGGCAATATCTCCTGGTGTATGTGGACCGGTACCCCGTGCTCGGCGGCGATCTCGCGGGTGCGGTCGGTGGAGTTGGAGTCGATCAGCACGATCTCATCGACCAGCGGCACCTCCTCCATCAGCGACTTCTTGAGCACCGAAATCACTTCGCCAATCGTGGCCTCTTCGTTGAGAGCAGGTAGGCCCAGTGATATGGTCACTCCCTGCTGGCGCTTCAACTCCACCATGCGGCGCAGGTCGGAGAACTCGCCCGCGTCGAAAGTGTTCTCGGCGAACCACTTGTCCACCAGCAGCGAGAGGGCTTCGGGGGCGATGGCGTGCATGCGGGTACGGGCACGAGCGCGGGCGGCTTGGACCTCGGGCATGACGGGAGTTTTGGTCTTGATGGCGAGCACCGCCGCGTCCACTCCCCGCGCCACGCCCTCTGTGAAGCTGCCCAGGTCCGCCGCGGCCCGGCCCCCCGTGCCCATGATGATAAGGTCCTGACTTGTAGCGGCTCGCATGATGCTCTTCTGCGGGTCGTCGCCCACCACGAACGCACGCTCGAAGCGCCGGGCACGCGGATTGTTGCGCCGTTCGGCCCGGTCCATCTCGTCCAGAAATTCGGCGAAAGGCGCTTCCTCAGTGGCCCGCGCTAACTCCGGCATCGACTGCAAGACGTGCAGCACCGTGACCTGGGCGCTTACCTGGATCGCGAGGTCCCGCGCCATCTCCATCGCGAGCACCGCCTGGGGCCCACCGCGGGCGGGGAGCAGCACCTTCATCCCCTCGTGGAATGGCTTGCCTGTCGTGCCTTCCTGAATGCCGGCTTCCTCGTAGCCAACTGGAGGGCGCGCCCAGGCCACATCGCAGGGAAGGGGGTTGCGCAGGGCCTTGCGTATCCAGGGGTTGGAGTCTTTGGTCAGGCGGCGGAACGGTAGCAGGGCGAGCGCGCCCTCTTCCCCACGCAAGAAGTGGCGGGCGTCCTGGGCCAGCTCGTTCTCGGGGGCCACGCGCACCACGGGGGCAATGCGAGCGTGGGAGGGCGCGGAGTTTTGCTTGCTCAACTCGGCCTCTAGCTCGGACAGCGCGGCCAGGGCTTCGCCTTCCAGCTTCTGCCGCATCGTCTGGGCCGCCACCGAGTAGCTGCTTACCGCCTCACCCTCAGGCACCGCCAGGAAGCGGCACAGGAGCACACGCCCGCGCGCTTCCTCGCTGCCGGCAAGCAGCACTCCCAGCCTCAGCAGGAAGAGACCTTCCGAACCCGGAGCGAAATAGCCCTTCTTTTCATCTGCCTGCTGGAGGCAGTCCATCAGGATGACAACGGTCTGGCCCATTGAAGATTGTTCCTCAGACGATGGACGATGGATAAGAAGAGACGGAACCGCCAAGGCGCAAAGAACGCCAAGGACGCGCCAAGAGAATTAAGATGTGGTACTGCTAACCACTAACCACTAATAACTCGTCCGTCAAGCCAGCGTGGCGACTGGTTCCTCGGCGGGCTGGGTGATCTCGACGGGGGCTGATTGGAGCACGCCGTCGGCTACCAGCACGGCCTTGAGGGCGGCTATGCCCACTTCGAGCATGGAGGCGTCGGGCGGGCGGGTGGTCATCTTCTGGAGGGTTATGCCGGGGGCCATGACCGCACGCACAATGGGGTTGCCGTACAGGTTCGCCATGAGCCGGATGAACTCGTAGGCGATGGAGGCGATCACCGGCACCAGGACGATGCGCGACAGCACCATGAAGACGAAGGGCAGCTTGCCGATCAGGATGAATACTATGGTTGCCATCAGAAGCACGATCAAAAGGAAAGTCGTGCCGCAGCGTGGGTTGAGCAGGGTGAACTTCTGCACCGAATCGGGGGTAAGCTCCACGCCCGCTTCATAGGCGTTGATCGTCTTGTGCTCGGCCCCGTGATAGCCGAACACGCGCTGGATGTCGCGCATCTTGCCGATGCCCCAGATGTAGGCTATGAAGAGCGTCAGGCGCACCGCCCCTTCGACCAGGTTATGCACCAGCGTAGATTGAGTACCCACCACCAGCTCAAACCCGCTGGCCGCGAGCACGGGCAGCACGAAGAAGATGCCCACCATGAATGCGAGCGCCATCGCCACAGTGGTCCACCCGACGGCCCCGTTGAAGGCGTCCGGCGACTTAGGCTTCGACCCTGCATTTCGCTGGGTGGCACCGTTCTGAGCTACCTCAATTGGAGAAGGGGTTATGGGAGAGGCCATAGTGGCTAAGGCCCCTTGTGCTTCGTGGCCTACCTGCTTGGGGTCTTCCTCTGCTTCCAGGGCCACGTTGGCGGAGAAGAAGAGGGCACGCATGCCCAGGCCGAGCGCGTCCCACAGGCCTAACACGCCGCGCAGGAACGGCAGCTTCATCAGCGGACTTCTATACAGCCCTTTGTCGAGCGCCTCTTCGTGCAGCACGATCCTGCCGTCGGGAGCGCGCACCGCCACGGCCATGTGCCGCTGCCCGCGCATCATAACGCCTTCAATTACTGCCTGTCCGCCGTAGTAAAACTTTGCCAAGGGCTTCCTCGGAATTTGGGAATTGGGAATTGGGATTTCGGATTTAGATCATAAGCCTTCACTGAGGCTTATCTGTCGCTTCCGTTTATTCTACCAGAGGATCACCATTCATGCCTCCATGACTCCTAAAAGGGCGAATCCGCAATCCGAAATCCCATTTCCCAAATCTTCTTGACTGCCTTTCTGCCATGTGACATACTTGCAGCGCTATGCTTCCCCTCTCAGATAGCCCGGCCCCCGCAGTTCAGCCGTTGGCGGACATCCGCGTGCTCGACTTCTCGCGGGTGCTGGCGGGGCCTTATTGCACGATGATGCTGGGCGATCTGGGTGCGGACGTGATCAAGGTGGAGTCGCCGGAGGGAGACGATACCCGCAGGTGGGGGCCGCCGTACCAGGGTGGCGAGTCGGCTTACTACCTGTCGTGCAACCGCAACAAACGCAGTATCGTGCTCGACCTGGATACCGCGGAGGGGCGGGGCGTAGCGAGGCGACTTGCATCGCAGAGCCATGTGCTGGTCGAGAACTTCCGGCTCGGCACAATGGAGAAGTGGGGTCTCGGCTACGAGCAGCTTTCGCGGGAAAACGCCGGCCTGGTTTATTGCTCCATTTCGGGGTATGGGCGCACGGGGCCGCTGTCGCACCTGCCCGGCTACGACTTCGTGATGCAGGGTGTTGGCGGCGTGATGAGCTTCACCGGGGAGGCAGACGGCCCGCCGCAGAAGGTGGGCGTGGCGATAGTGGACCTCACCGCCGGGATGTTCGCCCTCTCGGCCATTTTGGCGGCTCTACGGGTGCGCGACCTCACGGGCATGGGCCAGCACATAGACATCTCCCTGTTGGACGCGCACCTGGCGTGGCTTGCCAATGTAGGCAGCAACTACCTTGTGTCGGGAGAGGTGCCACCGCGCTACGGCAACGCTCACCCCAACATAGTACCCTACCAGGCGTTTGCCGCGTCAGACGGCTGGCTGGTTGTGGCTGTTGGCAACGATAGACAGTGGGTCCGCCTGTGCGACGCCCTTTCTACCCCCGAACTGGCCGCCGATCCCCGCTTCGCCACCAACTCAGCACGTGTAGAGAACAGGTCGGTGCTAGTGCCGTTGCTGCAAGCCATTTTCGCAGAACGTAGCACCGCCGAATGGCTCTCGAAGCTGGAGGAGGCAGATGTGCCCGCCGGACCCGTGAACAATGTGGCGCAGGCGCTGAGCCAACCCCAGGTAGCCGCCCGCGAGATGGTGCAGGAGGTGGTCCACCCCGGTATAGGCGCGTTCAAAATGGTCGCCTCGCCTCTGAAGCTGTCGAGCACGCCTACCACGATCCGCAGGCACCCGCCGATTTTGGGGGAGCACACGCGGGAGATATTAGCGGAGTTGGGGGTTCCTGAAACGTGAAACGTGGAACGTGATGCGGCTTGTGGTATAGGGTACGTGAACATGCTTTAGTTGGCGTTGCAGAACCCTACTCCCCCTTGTCATCCTGAGCGCAGCGAAGGATCTAAGATGTTGCCTTTGTTCAAGGCCGAACATTAGCGGCACCGTTGGTATTATTCAACAGCATCCCTATTCACCTTCTTTAGATCGTTCGCTACGCTCAGGATGACAGGTCCAGCTATGGCAAGACGCATCACGTTTCACGTTTCACGTTTCAGAACCAGGACTCCCCGCAGGCGGCAGGTAAACCCCGCCCTGGCACGTGCCTTCCGCCTATTTCGAGCCACTTCCAAGCTGGGGGTGCCGGGGGCGCTGCCTGGGCCGCCTCAATTGCTGCCCGCCATGTCGAGGGTGCTGGCGCAGGGCTACCTCAACCGCTTCTCGATGCCACTGTTGCGCGAATGGCTGTTGCCGCCCTGGATGCGGTGGCAGTCGGACCCCTCATCGCCCCTCTTTACGCCCCGCAGCGTCGTCAATCTCATGGTGAACCAGACGGCGCGCAACTGGACGGCGCTGGGCATACCGGGGCGAGATCACCCCGTGGAGAGCATCGTTGATAGGTGGGGCTTGCTTACCCCGGTGCCTGGTGGGCCTTCGTTCGACTGGTGGGTAGACGTGGAGGGTGGGAACGGCGGCACTATGTCACCCGCTACGCAGCGTGACGTGGTGCAACGGCTCCAGGGGGACCTGCCGGTGGTGCTCACCGCGTATGAAGCCGATGGCCTACGCGTGTCGAGCGAAGCGTGGCTGCTGGCATTGCCGGAGGGTGATTGGGCCGCCATTCAGGTTGTGTTGTTCAACATAGCCGACGTGCGCTTGCGTGGCACCTTCAGCCTCGCCCTGCGACCTTACAACCCGGAGGGCATCTCACCCATTTACAGCCTCGCTTACGACGGCACGACCCTAGTAGCGGACGGACGGCCCGGACCCGTCACCTGGCCCGCACCGGACGGCTGGGCGTTGTCGGGCATGGACCGGGGCGACCTGTTCAACCTGGGGCCGCAGGCTGTGAGCGAACACAGCAGCCTGACCGATTCCCGCGGCTTCGCCCACGGAGTCTTGCGCTACAAGTTCAACATCGAGCCCTGGGAGGAAGCCGAATTCCTGGCCTTCTTCCCGGTCCACAAGCGACCCGCACCGGGCGCGCAACGTCCCACTCCGAAGCTCTTTTCCGTGCCCGAAATGGAGATGAAGCAACCGGACTCGCTCTACTACAGCCGGGCCAAGGCTTCGACTACGCTGGCGTGGCGGGAGCTGCTGGACGGTGGTATGCGGGTCAGCCTGCCGGACCGGGAGCTGCAGGCCTCGTGGGAGGCAAACCGGGCGCACTTGCTGGCCTTGCACGATGGCAACACTATCACCCCCGGACCCGACCTGTACCACAGCTTCTGGCTCAGGGACGCGGCGTACATGATATACGCGCTCTCGGTATGCGGCTACAGGGAAGCGTCGGTCCAGCTTCTGCGCGGGCTCCTGGCGTGGCAGCGGCGCAACGGGGCACTTGTGTCGCACAATGGCGAGTGGGACGGCTCAGGGCAGGCGCTTTGGGCGATAGAGCGTCACTTGGCCTTGCACCCCGACCCTACGCTACGCCAGGAGTTGCTACCCGCCGTGAGGGAGGCTCGACGCTGGATAATACGTATGCTGGCCGCTTCCGAGGACGGCCTAATGCCGCCGGGTATTTCGTCCGAGCACCTCGGACCGCCCGACCACTACTACTGGGACAGCTTATGGTCGCTGGCAGGGTTGGTGGCCGCCGACAAGCTGCTGGGTAGGCGCTTACGGGGCTACGGGCGGGCGGCTTCCAGGCTGCACGACAGCATAATGAGGGCCATTGAGCG
>JAXDKH010000307.1:0-11464 GCA_034667185.1 Chloroflexia bacterium
GAATGCTCACGCCTCCGCAGGACGTTAGTTTTCCACATCCTTACTCCCGATGTGCCAGTAAGCCTTCCAGGGCAGTGCTCGACAGCTTGAGTTGCCTGCCTCTATGGCAGCAGCGTAATACCTGTCATCTACGTTGTCAGGCATCGTACGCCAGGACCGTTGGGCACATACTATCAGACTATTCCTGACAACTCCTGTCAGTATCTTCTGCTATACTGGAAAGAGACGATGGACGACGGCAGGATCGTATCTGCTGGCTGTTGGCTAGTATTCAATAATACGTAATCCTCCTTACGCATCCTTTGCGTTTCCGTCTCCTACCATCGTCCATCGTCTATCGTCCGACCAGAGGTCCCACATGCGCGCAGACCGGTTGCTCTCGCTGCTGATGCTCTTGCAGGCGCGGGGGCGGATGACGGCGGCTGAGTTGGCTGAACAGCTTGAGGTGTCCGAGCGCACCATCTACCGCGATTTGGAAGCGTTGAACGCGGCGGGCGTGCCCGTGCTTGCCGAGCGCGGGCCGGGCGGCGGGGTGTTGCTGCCCGACAAGTACCGCACCGACCTGACGGGCCTCACCGAGGTCGAGGTGCGCGGGCTGTTCATGTCGGTGGTACCGGGGCCGCTGTCCGAGCTTGGGCTGGACAAAGCTATCGAGGCTGCGATGCTTAAGCTGTCGGCCTCCCTGCCCGCCGTGCAGCGCCAGGGGGTCGAGCGCGTGCGGGGGCGGGTGCACGTAGACACGGCCCACTGGTTCCAACCGGCTGAGCCGGTGCCATATTTGAAGGCGTTGCAAGAAGCGGTGTGGCAAAATCGCCGCGTCCTAATGAAGTACCAGGCGGCCAGCGGCATACGGTCGCGGCAGTACATCAACCCGTACGGGCTGGTAGCCAAGGCCGGTACCTGGTACCTGGTGGGAGTGCCGTTGCGCGAGAAACCGGCTTACCGAGTCTCGCAGGTGCAGGGGGCGCGGCATGAGGTCAGCGTCTTTCGGGTGTCCCGCATCAGGGAGGCCGAGGTCACGGACGAACTGTTCGAGCGAGAAGAGGGCTTCGACCTGACGGCTTTCTGGCAGGCGTGGTGCGCTGACTTCGAGGCCAATCTGCCCCGGTACCGCGTGGTGCTCCGCGTGGCCTCTGATGTCGTGCCTCTGCTGCCCAGCATCTACGGCGACGGCGTGCGCACCCTCATAGCGGAGCAGGGCCGCACCGACGAAGACGGCAGCCTCATCCTCCCGATGACGTTCGAGAGCTTCGAGGCGGCTCGCAGCAGCGCGCTCGGCCTCGTGACCGGTGCAGAGGTGCTTGAGCCGCAAGAGCTGCGCGACAGCGTGATGAGGGCCGCCGCCAGCATAGTGGCCTTCTACACCGGCGGGAGCGCCAAGTCCGTGGTCAAGATGATCGCTGGAGGGGTTTCTGAAACATAGTTCTGAAACGTGAAACGTGATGGGGTTTGCTCTATACGGTACGTGAGTAGGGGCTTGTTACCTTGGGGGAACCAAAGCTTGCCCCGTCATCCTGAGCGTAGCGAAGGATCAGTAGCCCGTTCTTGACTCTTCCTATTCTTGCAACAATGCGCCTCTTGCCATCCTCATCCTCAACGTTGAGGACCCTTATCTACCCACCTGATCCTTCGCTACGCTCAGGATGACAGGAAGTCACCTGATTCGCCAACAGTAACAAGATGGCATTCACGAACCAATAACACAAGCCGCATCATGTTTCAGAACTACGTTTCAGCCCTTCGGCGGGCCTTGCAGTATTCTCTCGCGCATCTGCTCTATTGGCCAGGGGTAGGGCCAGCCGCCCCAGCGGTCGGGGGTGATGCTCTCGTGCCACCAGGTAAGGCCGGCGTCCTCGTACTCGGCCACGATCTCGGCACCTCTCGCGAGATTGTCACCAGGGGTTACGCCACCCAGGACGATGTCGAACGGCGTGTCGCTTTCGCGGTAATCCCTTATGTAGCTAGAAATCTCGCGGATGTGGCTGGGGGTCATCTCGGCTATGTTGCCTTGCTCATCGAGCATCATGGGGAAGTAGCCGTCCCACTTGACAGCGCGCTTGAGCGGGCCTTTGCGCGGCCATGTGCCTGCTACCCAGACGGATATGCGCGGCTCCTGTATGGGGCCGGGGCCGAACCTGGCCTCCTGCACCTTGTAGTGCTCGCCCGCGAAGCTAAAGGGCTTCTCATAGTTGCTGGCCCATAGCCCGGCAAGCACTTGCAACCCCTCATCGAGCATCTGCGCCCGCACTTTGTAGTCGAACTCTTCTCCCAGGTAATCATATTCTTCGTGCCACGTGGTGCCCAGGCCCACGCCCATTATGAGCCGCCCTCCTGATAGCCTGTCCAGCGCCACGCTCTCCTTGGCGACCTTCCAGGGCCTGCGCCGGGGCAGGGGCGTGACCATCGGCCCAAGCTGTATCCGGTTGGTGTTCATGGCAATCGCGGCCAGCGAGATCCAGGCATCCCCGATCATGTCGCCCCACGGCGTCGCCATGTGGTCCCACACGAAAAAGCCGTCCCAACCTGCGTCTTCCGCGTCCTTAGCCAACTCCGCGAGGTAGCGGGCCTCGCTGTATCGCTCGAAGATCGGGACATTGATTGCGTATTTCACGTAGTATGCTCCTTGTTTCTGAAACAAGAAAAAGGTTCTGAAACGTGAAACGTGATGCGGCAAGAGTTACAAAGTAACCAGGAAAGCCGCTGTGGTACTTATAGCACCATCACGTTTCACGTTTCACGTTTCAGAGTCCTCACGCCACAAGATACTCTGCCTGCAGGGTGTCATTCACGTAGGTGTTTATGACGGCTGGGACGCGCAGGCGGGACTCGGAGTCGTAGAGGGCGCGTAGTTCGGGGAAGGCTTCGTTCCCGGCGAGCGTGGTGCGGGCCACGCGGTCCAGAAGGCGGAGGTCGTTCTCCCAGAGGTAGTCGAACGCGGTGTGCGCGAGGCCCCAGGTATCATCCGCCAGCATCTCCACTTTGTTCAGGCTCGCGAGGTCGCGAACTAGTTGTGAAGCGATATAGCCGAGGCCGAGGTCGCCCCTGCTACGTCCGAAACGCCTGGGGTCGGCTCGCCAGATACGGCACATCTGCCAGGCCTTGCCCGCCGGGAGGAACTGAGTATGCGGCACATCCAGCGGGTCAAAGTGGATGGGGTGGAGTCTGCGGGTGGCTTCGTCCAGCATCGCGGCGTCAACGACGACCCACCGCATCTCCCGCTCCTGCCAGAACTCGCACACCCAGCGGTCGTAGTGCATCTCCTGGCCGATGTACCTTGCGAAGCCGCAACGTGCGCGGGCCGGTATGCCTCTGTGTCGCAGCATGGAGGTGAGCAGCACCGCGTAATCTCTAGAGCACCCAACCAACCGCTTCTCCGTTGAGCGACTCTCCGTCAGCGGGCCGGAGTGGAGTGCATGTATGCGCTCCAACATCCGCTCCACCCTGCGAGTATCCGCCTCCTGGCCCTGCTCGTCACCCGCACCCAGGCCGTATGACCTACCCAGGTTCGACTGGCTGAAGAGGCCCTGTACTACGCGAGCCATGCCGGACACAGTGAGAGGCAGGTCCTCGTATAAGTGGGCCTGCTTGCCTGGTCCGGTGAGGTCGCTCTGCCGTGAATAGAAGCTCCGGGGATCGCCGCCGAGTGGGTACATCTGAACGCACCTCCCTTTACCGGAACATCATTATCGCTGCCGTTTCATACCGCCAGCTTATAGTAGCAGAAGCATCCTGACACCTCTTGTCAGGAATACAAGCGGGTTCAGAGAGGGAATCGCATTACGTCGAGGCCGTCAGGTGAAGCGCCAAAAGTATGTAGGAGCAAAGGGGACAAAAGGAAACCAGAGTATATCTGGCGTACTCTGGTCCTCGGTCGTAGCTCTGCAATTGTGCCTGTTGCATCTTCTACTCGCAAACAGCCCGAGCTGTTGAAGCACTTTCCTTAACTGCCTGCCAATCCTTTTCTGTTAGCCTACCGATGTGTTCCAGAACCGCAGTTTGGGGTAGAGTCACAATGAAGGACCGGAACGCAGAAGGTAAGCGGTGAGTTACAAAAGCATTTAGAATACTATCGCGTAGGTCACAATGAAGGACCGGAACGCAGAAGGTAAGCGGAGGCCCGCTGAGCCCCAGTCCTGGAGTAGAATATCTGAAGGGTTGTTGGCCGTTGCGATCTGGCTCGTAATGAGGCCAATTATAAGGTCAGGCCGGGTCGTGTGGTAGGTGTTGGACGACAAGACCACCGCGGGACGGCGCTTCGTCCGCTGTATTCCCGGAAAATCCAGGATAACGATATCCCCTGGGCTATACAAGGTCTTCATCCTGAGCGTAAACGGAATCCATGTGCTTCATGGAGAACGTTGCCAGGTCCTGCATATCTTCTTCGCTCCAGCTATCAGCTACATCCGCTTCGTCTTGTACCGCATGTGTTAGCTGATTGAGAATCAGCGCGGCCAAGCGCAACTGTTCCTCAGGCGGCAGGTCGCGGATCGTGCTGGTATATATTTCTTGAGCCGTTGGCATAGCGTTCCTCCCTGACTCGGATTATACCACCGTTACTAGCCGCGACACTGGGCCTAAGAGAATGGACTATAGTCCTAACTTCAGCATGCCACTGAGTGTGGTCATCAATTCAGTGATTGGCACGCGCACCTGCTCCATCGTATCGCGGTCGCGCACCGTTACAGCCTGGTCCTCAAGCGTGTCGAAGTCGATGGTGACGCAGAGGGGCGTGCCTATCTCGTCCTGGCGGCGATAGCGCTTACCAATAGAGCCGGTGTCGTCGTACTGGCTCACGTAATACTGGCGCACCATGCCGTGCACCTCGTGCGCCTTCTCGGCCAGCTTCTTGGAGAGGGGCAGCACGGCCACTTTGATAGGCGCGATCTCCGGGTGGAAGCGCAATACGACGCGGGTCTCGTCCTTGTCTGGCTCCTCGTGGTAGGCGTCCACCAGGAAGGTGAGTGCGATGCGGTCGGGGCCCGCTGCCGGTTCGATAACGTAGGGCATTATGTGCTCCTTAGTCTCATCATCGAAGTACGACAGGTCCTTATTGCTCGCCTCGGAATGCCGGCGCAGGTCGAAGTCGGTGCGGTTGGCGATGCCCTCAAGTTCAGCCCAGCCCCACGGGAAGTTGTACTCCACGTCTGACGTGGCTTTGGCGTAGTGGGCCAATTCTTCCGCGGCGTGCTCCCTGATGCGCAGCCGCTCCGGGTTCAGCCCGTACTTGAGGTACCACTCGTAGCGGGTCTCGATCCAGTAGCGGTGCCACTCCTCGTCGGTGCCGGGCTTGACGAAGAACTCCATCTCCATCTGCTCGAACTCGCGGGTGCGGAAGATGAAGTTGCCTGGGGTGATCTCGTTACGGAACGACTTGCCCACCTGGGCTATGCCAAAGGGCAGCTTGCGGCGCATCGATTGCTGCACGTTGAAGAAGTTGACGAAGATACCCTGTGCTGTTTCGGGGCGCAGGTACGCCACCGACGCGTCATCCTCCACGGGACCGACAAAGGTCTTGAACATCAGGTTGAAACGGCGCATCTCTGTCAACTCGCCGCCGCACTCCGGGCAGCGGTCGCCCTCTATCTGGTCGGCTCGGAAGCGGCGTTTGCAGCTTTTGCAGTCCACCATCGGGTCGGTGAACTCGGTAACGTGCCCGGACGTCTGCCAGATGAGGGGCGACATTAGGATGGCCGAGTCGAGGCCCACCACGTCGTCGCGCCGCTGCGTCATATCGCGCCACCAGAGGTTCTTGATGTTGCGCTTCAACTCCACACCCAGCGGCCCGTAGTCCCACGTCGAAGAGAAGCCGCCGTAAATCTCGCTCGACGGGAAGACGAACCCCCGCCGCTTGGACAGCGAGACGATTGTGTCCATGTCCACTCTTTGTTTGTTATCCATCTCTTCCCTCCTATTTCAGGCAACAAAAAACCTCACATCCCCTGCCGCCTTCCGGCATAGGGACGAGAGGCTAGCTTGCTCCCGCGGTTCCACCCTACTTGGCACACATGGCATGTGCCCTCTTTGGTTGTCTTGCCGCTGCTGCTCCGGAGCGCCCAGGTTGCGCCGCACAGATGGGGCTTGCACTCTCTTGCGAGGCCCCACTCCCTGGCTGCCGTCCCGCAACCACCTCTCCTTCATCGCCGCACGCGGTTCGTGTATTCGGTTGTGATGCTCCATTATATGTCAGGTGTAGACTTCCGACAAGTGTCGTCCTGTGTTAAACAACAAACAGGTCCCTGATAGAACCTGTTGTTGAGTGACGTACTTCCTGACCAAGGGCCAACCATGTTCCGGTTTCTAAGGGCTTACGGACTAGGTATTACCGCCGTACCTACTGGCCCAGGCATCGCAGTAGCAGGAGTGGTAGTAGGTGCTGTGCCTGAGCCGGGTAGGGCAAAGTTTCCCAGCCCGAGTTCTTCCATTGTAGGAAATTCAATCCAGACACTTACGTCCTTGGGTTTTACGTCGAGTCCTGCTTTCTTGGCGTCGTAAGGGATATAATCTGCGGTGACGTCGGCGAGAAAGACGTTATTGTCTGAGGCGACCTCCATCAAGCGACTAGCGTCTACTGTGGCGTAAGCGCCAAACACGCCTCGCATATCTTTGCCGCCCCAGTGGTTGAATTCGCCCTCGGGAAGGGGGTCGTCCGGCGTGCCTTCTATTCCAACCGTAACCCGGCCTGGCCCTGTACCACCTGTCGAAAGTTGTGCTTGCTGGACCTGTACTCCCCTCGCTTTTGCCCAGGCCCGAAACTGATCGGCAGTCATGTAATCACGGAATGATATAGCGACATGGATAGGGCCACTGAGCCGCGCAAGCTGTTTAGCCATTATCTTGTTAGCTATGGCGTAGGTGTTGAGACCTGAGATAGTTTTCTTGTGTAAGTTGACGGACGCATGTAGCAGACCGTCGTCGGCATGCCCCACTTGATAGGACCAATCTCCGAAGTCACACTCACGTACCACATCTGGAAACGACTTCTTCTTATCAGCTACACAGGTACCAGCCAACCCTCCCTGCTCCGATGCAGTTGCCGCCACTGGCAAGGAGGGGTTCTGGCCAAAACTGGATGGTAGCAGGCGGTTGGTGCTCAATTGGAAGATGAGTAAGGCTATGGCCAGTACAGCAAGCCCAAGAAGGACCATTGAGGTTATGTTGATCGAAAACGAATTACTACTGGCTTTGCGTATTTTCATTGATGCCTCCATATGTGGCCTGATAGCTCACGATCCTAGTAGAATGTGCTACAGTGAAATGCACCAGCGCCCCAGATGCCATACGACTTTCGCCTTAGGGCCGTATGGTGCTCATATTGTAGCGGGTATTGCTGCTGTATGTGCCGCTGTAACCGTCCAGGTAGAAGATTGATTTCATGTAATTTCTGTGCAACACTGCATCAGTGTTGGCTACTAGGTAGTTGTCGATAGTCATCTCGCCTGGTCTACTGCCAGTTGCCCATTCCACCTCAGCAAAATACGACACGGAGTCGGTTATCAACCCTGAGCCATTGTTGCTTTCTACTCTGATTTCATCGTTGACCGTCGTTCCGCAAGAGTTCCTCAGTGTGGTCCTGAGCGACCCCGGCAGGCTTGAACGGAAACTCGTAGCCCAGAATCCTGATGCACCACAACCTCCGTTGGACACTCGCGCATGGAACACTAATGCATACCAATTGTTATTACTTGTCTGACAACTAAGGAATGCCTTGGCGTTCGTATCCCACGACAACTCACGCCCTATAACCTTGAACCGGTTGAAGGTGCCATAATCAGAGCTGAATCCTGCTAGCTGGCCCGGTAAGAAGGCGGACGATGGGTTGTTGCATGCTGTGTTGGGACTTGGACAAGTCCCACTGGACGGGCTAGTTACGTTACAGTGAAAATTGTTGGCGCCCGGATAAAAAGAATGTGCCGTATTGTTGGGGTCCTGATCCAAGTCAGGAGACAGTAGAGTGCTTCGGAAGACAGCATCGGATAGTTCCCCCCGGGTGGCACTGAAACCAACACCAAAGTAAGTGCCTGGACATGGTTCTTCGGGTTTCGTGCCACACGCATGTCCACTCATTATGCCATAAGCATAAAGCGTCTCCGCATATTGGAAGAACGGCGCGCCTAGAGGCACATCAGCGAAGGTAGCAGTGGGAGGGTTCAGGAGAGCACGGACACTATGACTGGCTTTTGTGACCATCTTGGACAGTTGACCGCGGCTAATATTGGCGGAGGGCCTGTAATAGGGCCGACTTAAGGAGTCGCATGGTTCTCCGGAGCCGCCACATGCGTAGCCGTTAGCTATATTCCAGTAGTTCACCGTCTCAACATATTGGAAGAACTGGTCGCTGCGCAGCACGTCTGCAAATGTGTAACTGGTACCAGGTGGGGTGTAAATGGTCCAGTTCTCGGCGTTAACAATGATCTTTGCCATCTGCCCTCTTGTGACGCTAGCATCGGGCAGGAAGTATGGGTCGTTAGTTCCATTGCACGCTCCTGCTGGATACTTACCGCATGAATATCCGGACATCACGCCCCGGTCCACAAGATATTCAATGGCTGCGTAGTATGGGTGGGTGCTCTGGAGGTCTGCAAACCTTGTAGCTAGAGCAAAGGCCGGGTTGGTATTGACGCCCAACTCTACAAAGAGCAAGCTGCTAAAGAACATTACCGCCAAGAAGGCTGTGCGAATTCTGTATCTTATCCTTACCTGACCCACCGACAAGGGCTGCATCCTGAACCTACGCTGCATGGTTATTCTCCTTCCCGTTGATACCGTCTAACAGACAGTTTTACGAGCATACCCTCTCGGTAGATGCAACTTAGTATCCCCTCATAGATAGGAGACACATCTATTCTGGCTGTTTGTCTGCCAATAATATGCTTTGACTTTATGTTACATTATCAAGCGGCATTAGTCAAGTAAGAGAGTCTAAAAATTACTTCGGACTTTGACACCTATCCCAGCGCACTGAGTACTCTGATATCCATATTGTTTAGACGAATAATTGCAGACTCGGTTGCACTTACTACTCTAGCGGGCCGTTAAATGCAAATAGCCGCCCGGAGGCGGCTATCCAAGGTCTACCAGTTCTTCCCGCCTGCCTACCGAGGCGGCAAGTTGCCGTCGTTGCGGACGTTCTGTTCCTCTTCGTCCTCGTAGGCGTCTTCGAGGTCGTCGGCGTCGGCTTCGTCGAGCTCTTCAAGCTCATCTACGTCTTCGTCGTCTAACTCTTCGTCATCGTCGAGTTCGTCTTCCTCGTCGTACTCCTCGTACTCTTCGTAGTCCTCGTCCATCGCCTCAATGAAGTCGTCGGTCATGGCGGCGAGCATCTCAGGGTCGGCGGCGAGACGATGCACGTCCTCCTCGGCCCCTATGTCGATGCGCAGCATGTCCTCATCGCCCTCGGCGGGCCACATGGTGATAGCGTACTGGCCCTCCTCGTCCGACACGCCCGCGAAGAACCACTCGTTCTGAGCCAGGTCGTCAGCGGTCAGGTAGGTGTCGCGGTCAGCGCCCTTCAGCCCCTCGGAGAGGTTCTGCACCACCTCCTGCAGGGCGGTGATAAGCTCGTCGCGGGTAACCTCGACTTCTTCCTCGCCGCCTTCCACGTCGTCTATCTGGTCCAACGGCTCTTCCGAGCCTGCCGGTTGGCTATCCATGTGTCCATCCTCCTGAGCAAGTTTGAATTACTAATTACGAATTACGAATTACCAATTAGAGACGATACATTCAGCCACGAATTACGCTCCTTGTGCCGCACGTGGGCTAGCACCCCTCGTAATCCGTAATTAGTAATTCGTAATTGCTTCTACCCGTTCGCTTTGCGGCGCAAGCCTCCTGAGCGGGGCTGGCCCTTACGGGGCCCCTTCTCGTCCATCCTTGTGTAGACCTGCGTGGTCGAGAGGCTGGCGTGGCCGAGCATCTTTTGTACGTCTCGCAGGTCGGCTCCCGAACTGAGCTTCTGGGCGGCGAAGGAATGTCGCAGCGTGTGCGGCGTCACGTCCCCGAGGCCCACCGACCTCGCGTAGCCCTTTAGTATGAGCCAGAAGCCTTGCCGGGTCAAGCGCTGGCCCCTGTGGTTGAGGAACAGGGCCCGGCGGTCGTCACTTTCTCCAGCAAGACTCGCGCCCGCCTCCCCAGCTCGCGCAAGCACGGGTCGCCCCTTACCGAGATAGTCGCGCAACGCCTCCTGCGCCTCGCGCGAGCCGATCTGGACGCTCCTCGATTTGCCGCGCCCGTATGTTGCCACAGTGCCCGCGCCTTCGTCAACGTCTTGCACGTTCAAGGCCACCATCTCGCCCACGCGCAGCCCCGTGGAGTAGAGCAGCAGCAGCATCGCCCGGTCGCGCAAGGTGTCGGGTGAGGCGTTGGGGTTTGGGGTGTTCAACTTGTGCATCAGCAGGTCCACCTGCGACGACGAGATGGTGTGCGGCTGGGCGCGGTCCACGTGAGGTGAGGTAAGTTCCTCGCTAGGGTTAGCGGAGAGCACCTGCTTGGAGACCAGGTACTTGAAGAACGACTTGAGGGCGGCCTGCTTGCGGGCCAGGGTGGTGGTCGCGTACTGGCGCTCTTTAATATAAAGAAGGAAGGCTATTACGTGGTCCCGGCTGATTTCCCCCCAGGAGCGCACGGGCGGCAGGTTCGCAGCCTCTCCGGAATCGAGGAATGTGGAAAACTGGGAGAGGTCATTGCGGTAGGCGGAGAGGGTATTTGTAGAGAAGCCCTTCTGGTCGGTGAGCACGCTTAGAAACTGCTCGATATACTGCGGGTCGGGCATAAATCCTCCGTTCCTTCCTGCTGCGGCTTGCATATGGAGTATTTGCATGGCACGCCAAAAGACGCGCGCATAACAGGGGCAAGCGCCAGCCTTGTATTGAGCCACGATGTTTTAGGTATTTGTGATTTGCTGTGCAGCGAGCCACGCAAGGTAAGCCCACCGTAAGAATGCCCCATTCTATCAGGTGGCGGGGCTTATGTCAACGATTAAAAGGCATTCCTGGAGTCCAATTTAAGTAGACCTTCAAGAATGCCTCTTGTAGCCACAAGAGCAATGCCTCGAAAATAATTGACAGGGCAGGAAAATGGAGTAGAGTCCGATTTGAACTGCCCCACAGATGGCGCGGTAACACTGCAGGTCTCGCCTAACTGGTTTCAGAAGATGGGCCTGGTGAGCAGCTTCTTCTCAATGCCGATCTGTGAACGCTACTAGCACGCTTGCTCGGTGAGTCATTGACCGACGCTAATGTTGAGGCTCTTAGAAATCCATTGGTCCGCAGGAGCCATACCCGTGGAGGTCAGCGATTCAGAGCGCTGCAGGGTTGCGTTGAACCACTCGATTTTGGAGGGCATTATTACCCGGCCGAAGTATCTGTTGGTACCGAGTACGTGAGTCAAGGGAACAACCACACTCTCTCCTGCCCGGAGGTCAGCCAAACGCAGAGTATCTTCCTTCCAATCATTGGTTTGCAGTTCC
>JAXDKH010000308.1:0-5235 GCA_034667185.1 Chloroflexia bacterium
TTTCACGCGGACGAAGAAGTTTAGCCAGGTCAAGCAAGAGGGGCTGCGTGACGTGCACAGCCCCTCTTTTTATTTCACGTACAGATGGCACCGAAAAGGTTACTCAGCGTTGCTCCGCGCAAGCTCAATAAGCGTGCGGATCATGGCTCCCGTTGCGCCCTTCATCTGCCAGCTATGGTCTTTCTCGGTGTAGGCCGTGCCCGCCACGTCAAGGTGCACCCACGGAGTGTCGCCCACGAACTGTTGCAGGAAGGCCCCGGCGGTGAGCGCCCCGCCGAAGCGGCCCCCCGTGTTCATCATGTCGGCTATATTGCTCTTCAGTTTGTCCGTATATTCCGGGTAAAGCGGCATCGGCCACAACGCCTCGCCGGTCGCTTTGGCTGCCGCGAGTACCTGGCTGGTCCACTCCTCGTTGTTGCCCATCGCGCCCGTGGCAACGTCACCAAGCGCTACCTTTATGGCCCCGGTAAGCGTCGCCACGTCCACAAGTCGCTCGGCTCCGCGCTTACGTGCGAGGTCGAGGGCGTCAGCCAGCACAAGGCGGCCTTCCGCGTCCGTGTTGATAATCTCGATGGTCTTGCCGTTGGCGGCCCTGACAACGTCGCCGGGGCGCGTGGCCGTGCCGCTGGGCATGTTCTCTACCATGCCCGCGATTGCAATCACATTCGCCTTCAGCCCAATCTGCGCGATGCCCCCTATAGCCGATATGACGGCTGCCGCGCCGCACATGTCGTACTTCATGTAGTGCATATCAGCCGCGGGCTTGATGGAGATACCGCCCGTGTCGAACGTCACTCCTTTGCCAACGAGGCCGAGGGTTGGCCCGCCGCCTCCGTTGTAGGTGAGCACGACAACCTGGGGAGGGTACTTGCTGCCGTCGGCCACACTCAGCAACGACCCCATACCCGCCTCGCGCAACTCTTCCTCTCCGAGCACCTGACATTCAATGCCGCACTCGCTGGCCCAACGGCGCGCTTCCTCGGCGGCCCTAACCGGGGTCATAATGTTCGCGGGCTCATCGCCAAGCCACCTACCGAAGTTGACCGCAGCCGCTATCTTGCGCCCGCGTTCGAGCGCCGCTGAAGCTGCTTCACCGCCCTCGGCTACCACTACCTGCAAATTCTCGATCTCGCCCTTGTTGTCCTGGTCCTTGTAGAGGTCCGAGTCGGCAAGGCCGGTTATCGCCCCATCGGCTATCGCCTGGACAACTTGCTCTATAGAAACAGACCCTGCGGCCGGGAGTGCAATTGCGACCCTGCTGGCTCTCTTGTTCCGGGCTTGCCTCACGGCAATGGCAGCGAGTCGCCTGGCCGTGCGCACATCGTAGGCCGAGGTCTTGCCGGTGCCCAGCAGCAGCGCCCTGCGTGCCTTGCCGGGGGTTGGGTAGAGCCAATCCAGTTCGTATGCTTTGCCCTTGAACCCGCCCTCTGCCTTCACGCGGTCGAGGAGGCCCGACCACTCGGAGTTGAGCGTCTGCGCCTCAGGTGAGAGGTTCCCATCCTGGGCGATCCCCACCACCAGCAGGTCGGCGTCAATGGAAGCCAGGGGTTGCGAAATTACTTCTAAGTTCACGGTCTGTCCTCTCGTGGCTACATCTTCTCGCTGCTATGTCCTGGGAAGATGCTGGCCTTGGGGTCGATATAGTTCTTGGCAACGTTTACCGCCATGGCAGCCTGGCCGTACCCGGTCGCAATGAGGTTCATCTTGACCTCTTCGGCGGCTATATCACCGGCGGCAAAGATACCCGGCAGGTTGGTCTCCATACGGAAATTGACCACAATGCCACGCTTGTCCAGTTGCAGGCCCCACTCACGAATCGGGCCAATATCGGCCTTGAAGCCGATGTTCACCAGGATGGCGTCAACATCGAGCGTCTGTTCTTCGTTGGTCTTGTTGTTGTAGATGGTCACGCGCTCCAGCTTGCCGTCGCCTGCGACCTCCTTTACCTCGTACGGTGTCAGCACGGTCGCTTTGGAGTTCATCATCTCGGTGACGGAGCTTTCGTGGGCCCTGAACTCATTGCGCCGGTGTATGACCGTGATCGACTTGGCGACGTCCTGCAAGTTGAGTGCCCAGTCTACCGCCGAGTCGCCGCCGCCCACAATCAGCAAGTCCTTGCCCTGGAAGGCGGACTTTTCCTTCACGAAATAGTAGACCGCCTGCCCTTCAAGGTCGGTCACACCGGGCGCGTTCAGTTTGTTGGGTGCGAATGCGCCAACACCGGCCGAGACTACGATCGCTTTCGAAAGGTGAATACCCTTGTCGGTGGTGAGGACCCAATGGCCTTCCGGTGCCTGCTCCAGCCTCAACACGCGCTCCCCCAGCACCGTAGCGGGGTTCCACTGCATCGCCTGCTCCACCAGGTTCTTCACTAGGTCCTTCGCTACGATCTTAGGGAAGCCGGGCGCGTCGTAAATATACTTCTCTGGATAGAGAGCCATTAGCTGCCCGCCTGGCTCCTCTAGCGCGTCAATAATCTTGGTCTTCATGGTGCGCATGCCCGCGTAAAACGCCGCGAAGAGCCCCGTGGGCCCGGCACCGATTATCGTTACGTCATAAAGGTCCGCAGCCGAGGTTCCGTCCCCCGTGCCGCCAGTTTCCTGCGGATCAGACAGTCCTTCCGGCGCTTTGGCTCCGTTGCCAGATCGCTCCGTCGATTCCATTCATTCCTCCATCTCTCGCGTCGCATGACGAAATCGGCTCTTGAGGCCGTCACATTATAACGTACGGGGCGGGCATTAACAACCAGGCGGCTGGATATTAGAGGCAGCAATAAGGGCCCTACCTTGTACTGGCAAGGAGGGCCCTTATTGCTGAATCCGACTAACTCACTTCTTCGGCAACGGAGTAGTGGTGGGCGGAGGTGGCGCGCCGGACGCCTCTTGTGGCTTGCTAAGGGGCAGCCAGGGCTGGGTAGCAATGGTCAGCACCTTGGCAACCTGCGCACGCGTCATACTTACCTGCGGCTTGAATGCGCCGTCGGGGTACCCGTTGATGATGCTGTGCCGATATGCCGCCTCAACGTACCCAAACGCCCAGTGGGTGCTTGGTATGTCCTTGAACGTCGGCACGGGTGGATAGGCTTGCGCCCAGTTGGCCGCAATGGTTATCATCTTGACCGCCTGCCCTCGGGTAACAGAAGCATTTGGCCGGAAAGTGCCGTCGTTGTAGCCTCCTACGATGCCCGCTTTGGCCGCCGTCTCCACGAACGCCGAGTATGTGCTGCCCAGCGGCACGTCCGCGAAAGTTGGCTGGTCGGGCACCTGCGAGGTCATGTTGAAGACTAGCACCAGCATCTTGGTGAACTGTCCCCGCGTTATCTCGGCGTTGGGCCGGAAGGTGCCGTCGGAGAAGCCCGAAACGACGTTGCGGCAGTACAGGTTGCCGATGTAGGAATATGCCCAGCTGGTGTCGGGAAGGTCCAAGAAGCGCATGTTGCAGGGGCCGGGCGTCCACGTCGCGAGGGGAGTGGCCGTGCTCGCGGGCCGAGGCGTGTTCGTGGCAGTCGTAGGTGCCCTGTAAGGTGTGGCAGTCGCCGCCGGAGGGGCCGGTGTGGTGCCATCAGCCGGGATCCACATAAGCGCATCGTACCAGACGTTGCGGCCACTCTCCCCGGTATAGTCGTCCAGGTAGACCTTGGCTTCGGCCCCGCCCTCAAAGTGGAACTTGCCGAGATGAGCCCAGCCCCCGCGCCCGCTGTCGGTAATCGCCTTCTGGCTGACTGCTGCGAGCTTCACCCCGTCGGAGGCGTAGACGTTGTAGCGGGCGTTCTCGGTGTCCGCCGTGCTGTTATCAACATATGGCACAAAGGCATAAATGTCGTAGTATCCCGTGTTCGGCAGGTTAGCCGTCCAGGTGGCAGAGTTCTCCGAGGCGGCCTGGCTCAACACCGACTTCGTTGACAGCGTGCTCGAACCTGCATACCCGTTGCTATAGGTCCACCAGGCATGGTCGCTGTCAAGCTGCGAAGGCGTGGCTGAAAAACCGCCGTCGGTGTTGTCAACAAGTGCCGCCCTGCGGGAGTCGCCACGCACCAGGCTCATATAATGGTCCCAGTCCCAGTTCGGCCCGGGGTCCTGGTGCGATGCGCCCGGCACCTCCGCATGACCGAAAATCCGCGTACGGTCCTTCTTTATGCCATAGCGGTCGGCCAGGGTAGCCACCAGTTTAGCGGACGCCTGGTACATAGCTTCGGTGTACCAGCCCGTCTGGTTCATGTAGCCTTCGTGCTCCACGCCGAGTGCGCAGATGTTGTACTTCCACACGCCCGCATGGTAAGCGGTATCGGCGTCACGCACCATCTGGGTGATCTGCCCGTCGGAGGAGCGAACTACATAGTGCGCGCTCACCCCGGAACTTGAGTTCTGGAACCAGTTGATGGCGGAATTATAGCTCCCCTCTGTGTCGTGGATGACCAGGTACTTTAACGAGCTACAAAGTCCGCTGGACTGCGACCACGGCCGTCCCACCGTATAGTTGTTACTGCTTGCAGGAACCCAGTAGGCATCGGGGTAGTCCGCACTGCTCGGCGACTGGATCGCGGCGGACTGCTGAGGTGCCTGGGCGTCCCCGGTTGGGGCCAAGGTCAGCATTTCGCCCGAAGACAGCTTCTGGCCAGCTCCGTCCCTCAGCACACCGAACACCTGGCGGGCGTATTGGTCCCGTACCCATGCATCGGAAGCACCCGAGTAGACTCCTGCCACCGCAAACCAGCCCGCCCACTTGTCGGTCGTCTTACCTGGTTTGTAAATCTGCTGGGATATGTAGCTGAGGTACGCTGCAGCACCATCTATATTCGCTGCTGCGCTGTCCTTAAGATCGTCTTCGGAGCCACCAGAAAGCGCAGAGGCCTTGCTAAGCGTGCCATTCTCACCTTCCACCAGGTGCATTATGCCGTAGCCCCGGTCCAGTGACGCCTCTCCAGTGCGCTGCTCCCAGTGCGACTCCACGTAGCCGATAGCCATGAGCAACTGCACCGGCACGCCCCACCGCGAGGCCGCCGTATCAAACGCCTCCTGCAACTCGCTCGCCGGCACCGACGTACTTTCAGCCATGACCAGAGTTGTTGGCTGGGGTTGGGGCTTAGCGGCCTCAGTTGACGGGCCGAATAGGAACGGTACTACTACCAACCAAGTAGTCAACAGCAACCACCTGGCGTTTAGCTTACGCTCAGACACCGCGCGGAATAGTTGAACGTGTAGGCGACTACCCATATGCGTCCTCTTGAAATGCTTG
>JAXDKH010000309.1:0-8725 GCA_034667185.1 Chloroflexia bacterium
AGGCCTGTTCATGGCAAGCTCCCTCAGCGCGGGGGCCTCGGCAATAAGCCTGGTAAGCGCCATCACAGGCCGGGAGCACCACGCGGATCACCGGGCGCTCAGCACGTTGGGTATCGCGTTCGGCGTAGCGGACCTGGCCCTCATGGGTGGCTACGTCGCCACTTCGGGGGAGGCCGGTATGCACCTGCGCGAAGGAGAGGCGGGCCTGCTGTTGAAAAGCGCAGCCGTGGCCCTTGCTGCCGCCCTGCTGCTCGAGGCCTGCGGCTTGGTCGTGGGCAAGAACCAACGCCTCATAGGGGCTCTTGCCGGGGCATTGGGGCTGGCGGGTGGGGCTATGCTGCGCTGGGGGGTGGTGCGGGCGGGGCACAAGTCCACAGCCGACCGCGAGGGCACTCTCAACGCTATGTCGCCGCGCAAAGGCTCTCCCGGTTGGTGGCGCAGGGGCAAGGGGAACGGCGCACCGTGAGCCATACCGGCTGGCGATCACCCGCTTGCGCGGGACCATACTCCATCCTGTCATCCTGAACGCAGTGAAGGATCAGTAGCCCATGCTTGATTCTTGGTATACAGGCAACAATGTTCCTCTTACCACCATCATCCACAACGTTGAGGACTCTCACTCACCCACCTGATCCTTCGCTACGCTCAGGATGACAGAGGGGAGTATGGCTCCGTACAACGGGCTCAGCACCTGCCCACCGCGTGCACGATGCACCATGCCCCTACCTTACATCAAACCATCATCCTCTTGGCGCCCCTTGGCGTCCTTGGCGTGATGCGGTTCCATCTCCTATCGTCCCTCGTCCCTCGTCCATCGTCCATCAACCAGGCTTGTCTCGCATGACATACCTGCCCTTTTTGCCTTCTGTGTGCCTGCACAACAAAGTGAGCATAAAATGACCTGTAAAATGAGCACTTCGCACAGGTAAACTCTGGCAGATGCAGCCAAGAGGCCGTAGGTGCAGGGCCGCCCAGGAGATTGTGGGCAGCAAGGAATAGCGTCCTTGGCGGTAGGCATTTGTAGCGAGGTGTGGTAGAATGTTAGCAACTGAAGCCGCGATATTCCCCAGCACTCGATGCGTTAAGCATGCGGGTGTGTCGCATTTGGTGCTGATGAGCAGGCGCGGGTTTGCGCTTTCTTGTCGCCCTGGTGCCCATACACGCACCACGGCAACGCTTCCTTACATTCGAGCCTCCCAGAGGCATAACCTCCGGCAAAGCAGCCGGACCATTCGAGCTACGTAAAGCTCTCGATGAAGAACCAAACAAGGAGCCAGGTATGAATTGCCCTCGTTGTCAAACCGCCAACCCCGAAGGGGCCAGGTTCTGCTTTAACTGCGGCAACGTGCTATCGCTAAGCTGCACCAATTGCGGTACGCAGCTACCCCCCGGCGCTAAGTTCTGCCTGAATTGCGGGCAACCGGTCGCGGCTGCGGCCGGCATGGCCCCACCCTCATCCCCAGTTGCGGTAGCACCCCCACCTCCGCCGCCCGCGATCCAGGTGGACTCCGCCCTGGCGCGCCTGGAGCAGTACATCCCGAAGGAGTTGCTGAGTAAGCTGGAGAGGGCGCGGGCCAACCGCAGCATGGAAGGCGAGCGACGTATCGTGACCGTGCTTTTCTGCGATGTCAAAGGCTCCACCGCGCTCGCTGAGCAACTCGACCCCGAAGAGTGGGCTGAGATCATGAACGGGGCTTTCAAGTACCTCATTGAGCCCGTGTACCACTACGAAGGCACCCTGGCCCGCCTCATGGGTGACGCCATCCTCGCCTTCTTCGGCGCTCCCATCGGGCACGAGGACGACCCACAGCGCGCGGTCATGGCCGGCATAGACATCGTAGAGGGAATCAAGGAGTACAAGCAGCAGATCAAGAAGAGCTACGGCTTCGACTTGAGCGTACGGGTCGGCATCAACACGGGGCTGGTGGTCGTGGGCGAGGTCGGTTCGGACCTACGGGTGGAGTACACCGCTATGGGCGACGCCGTGAACTTAGCCTCGCGCATGGAGCAGACGGCTGAACCCGGCACCGTGCAGATTTCGGGCAACACCTACAAGTCGGTCTCCAACCTCTTCGAGTTCGAGTCGCTGGGGGGGATAGAGGTCAAGGGCAGAACGGAGCCGGTGGACGCGTATCGGGTGCTCGCCAGGCGGGAAGGGGCCGTGCCTACGCGAGGCATCGAGGGCCTGAACTCGCCCCTGGTGGGCCGCGATAAAGAGCTTCACACGCTTATGTCGCGCATGGACGACCTCATTTCGGGCCAGGGGCAGATCGTGTCGGTCATGGGCGAGGCGGGGCTGGGTAAGTCGCGTCTCATATCGGAGTTGCGCAAGTCCCTCGTGGCCGAGGGCGTCATGGTGGAGGCCGGGCGCTCCCCCGAAAACGTAAAGACCATCCCCTGCATACAGTGGTGCGAGGGTCGCTCCCTCTCCTACGAGACTACTACGCCCTACTCGCCCTTCATCGACATATTTACTTCGTGCTTTGGCCTGCGCGCTGACGACAGCACCCAGGATAAGTTGGAGAAGGTGCGCGCCAATGTCGGCAACGTCATGCCGGGGCAGGAAGAGATGGTCGTGCCGTTCCTGGCGACGCTGCTCGGCATAGAACTGGACGGCGAGGACGCGCAGCGAGTGCGCTACCTGCAACCCCCGCAGGTGAGAGGCCGCATCTTCTACATCGTGCAGTCGTACGTCATGGCGCTCGCGAACAAGATGCCCCTGGTGCTGATGTTCGAGGACCTGCACTGGGTTGACCCCACTTCGATGGAGCTACTCACCCAATTGGTGCCGCTCACCGAGAGCACGTCCCTGATGATACTGGCCGCCTTCCGCCCCAACACGCAGGACCCCTCGTGGCAGTTCCACGAGAGCGCCGCCCGCGAGTACTCCCACCGCTACACCCACGTGGCTGTAGAGCCGCTGGACGAACAGGACTCCCGCCAGCTTGTGGCTAACCTGCTCGAAATCGAAGACCTGCCGGAAGCCGTGCGTGCCCTCATACTCAAGAAGGCTGAGGGCAACCCCTTCTTCGTGGAGGAGGTCATACGCTCCTTGCTGGACATGAAGCTGGTGGTGCGAGAGGGCGATCGCTGGCGCGCCACGCGGGAGATAGAGAACATCGCCGTGCCCGACACGCTGGCCGGGGTAATCACCGCCCGCCTGGACCGACTGGACGACGACTCGAAGCGAGTGGCGCAGACGGCAGCCGTGGTGGGCCGAGACTTCGCTTACGACGCGCTCGAAGAGGTATATGAGAACTCCGATGTGCTCGGCGGGGCGGTGTCCATGTTGCAGCGCAGGGAACTCATACGTGAGAAGAGCCGCATACCGCGCCGGGCGTATCTGTTCAAGCACGTGCTGACGCAGGAGACCGCCTACGCTTCGCTACTGCTCAGCAAGAGACGCGATCTGCACAAGCGTGTAGGCGAGTACCTGGAGCGAGTAGAGCCGGAGCGCGCCGGTGAGATAGCCCGGCACTACTTGGAAGCGAGGCTAGAGGAGCGCGCCCTACCCTACCTGGTACAGGCGGGAGAAAGCGCTGCAAGCGCCGACGCCCGCGAAGAGGCCAGGGGCTACTACCGCAAGGCCATAGACATCCTGCAAAGAGTGCAGGACACAACGCTGGCGAGGCGTGCCTACGAGGGGCTGGGCAAGGTGTTGGAGTTCTCGATGGACGTGCCGGGCGCGCTGGGCACCTACCAGGAGATGCTGCGCTACGGGGAAGAGCACGAAGCCGTGCCCATGAGGATTTCCGCCTTGAACAAGCTGTCCTACGCCAACGCCTTCATGATGGGGCAGTTCGAGGAAGCCAACGCGCAGTTGGCCGCCGCCGAGGAACTGGCTAACCGGCACCAGGACCTTGCCGGGCTGGCCGAGATGTACACCGTCAAATGTGGCATGTGCACAGCAATGGCCGACTTCAGTGGTGCCAACCGTTACCTGACGGAAGCCGCGGAACTGGGCCGCAAGATGGCAATGAAGGACCAGATGGCTTATGGTCTGGCCCACAAGGCGAATACCCTCGTCTACATGACGCAGTTCGAGGAGGCGTGGGTAACGGCCCAGGAGGGCCTGGAGGTATCGAACGAGTCGGGCAATCGCGAACGCAAGGCAGAGATACTTTCTACCTCTCTGCCCTTCATTTACCTGCACAGGGGGGAGCTAGACTCGGCCTATAACAGCGCGGAACAAGGATATAAGTTAGCGACGCAGATCGGCACGGTATTCAGCCCCGTTTTTGCGAGCTACGTGCTCGGGACCATCGCGCTCATGCAGGGCGACTACGAGGACGCGATGCGGTGGCAGGAGCGAGGTTTGCAGGGCGCCCAGGTGCTGATGAGCACAATGCCGTTCATGGCGGTGTTGCCCCTCGGGTCGCTGGGCACGATCTGCCTGAACATTAGCGAGCAGTTCAAAGAACGGACGGTAGAGTACCACACTCAGGCCCTGGGGATACTGGAAACACCCGTCGGTGGTATGTCGGCGGCCAATGGCTATGCGGACCTCGGTTTCTGCGCCCTTGAGCTTGGCTATCCGGACCTCGCAGCCGACTACTTCGAGCGCGGCCTGAGCCAGCCCTCAGTCTCGATGTACCTCATGCGCCCGGTGCTGCTGGCGGGCAGCGGCCTGGTAGCCCTGGTACGTCACCAGCCCGAGGAAGCGTTGAACCGCGTAAACGCAGCCAGAGCCTATGCGAAAGAGCACGAGATGCTGCACTTCTACTCACTCGTCGAGCTGATAGCAGGGCAGATAAGCTCCGCCCGCGGGGAGCACGAAAAGGCCCTGGAGCAGTTCAACCGCGCCGAAGAGATGGCGATGGACATGAAGCAGCGGCCAACGGTATGGCAGGCCCGCGCCGGTGCCGCCCGCGTGCTCTCCGGTCTGGGCCGCGATAGCGAAGCCGCCGAGAAACGTCAGCAAGCTGCTGACATGATCGACGAGATAGCCGCCCTCTTCCAGAACGAGGAATACCGCGCTCTCTTCCTCGAAAGCGCGCACAAGAAGCTGCAAGCCACAACCTACAGCGCTGCGTCAATAGCCAGATAGAAAAGGACGAAAACGCAAAGGCGCAAAGGACGCAAAGAACACGCAGAGATTAAGTAGGGTGTTCTGAGTACAAAAAGGGCCAGAGTACTACGCATGCACTCTGACCCTTTTTGTACTCACTAAACCATCATATTCTTTGCGCTTTCTTTGCGTCCTTTGCGCCTTTGCGTTTTCGTCCCCTATCCCCTGGCAATGGAGTTATAATGTCCGCAGGAACAGGCGACAGCTAGACGTCTGGGGAGGCGCTATGGAGAACAGGTGCACACACCTCGACCAAATCCACGATGTGGAGCCAGGTAGCTTCGGGTGCGAGGAGTGCCTGCAAACGGGCGATAGCTGGGTGCACCTGCGCGTCTGCATGGTGTGCGGTCACGTTGGCTGCTGCGACGAGTCGAAGAACAAGCACGCTACCCGCCACTTTCATGCCACCACCCACCCCATAATCAGGTCGCTTGAGCCCGGCGAGGAATGGCTCTGGTGCTACGCCGACCAAACAGTCATCTACCAGGGCTCCAACGAGCCGGGCGACGTGCGCATCGCCACCACCAGGCAGTTCCTGGAAAAACTGCCCCTATTTGAGGGCCTGCCGGAGCGCGAGATGGAACTGCTGGTGCGCATGGCCGAGCCTGCTACGGTGAGGGCGGGAGATGTGCTGATGGAGGAAGGCGCGCCGGGGGACGCGCTGTATGTCATCATAGACGGTGAGATGGAGGTCCTGAAGCGCTCCGGCAAGCAGAACCTGGTGCTGGGCGTGCGCAAGACAGGCGACGTGCTGGGCGAGATGTCGCTGATAGAGCAGGTGCCACGCATGGCGACTGTGCGCGCTCTCCGCGACAGCCAGGTGCTCGGCATCAGTCAGAACGGCTTCCACCAGCTTCTGGCTGGCAACCCCTCAGCGGTAAACGCTATACTGCGCACCTTCATCACCCGCTTGCGTAGCACCGAGACCCTGCTGGTGCAGAACGAGAAGATGGCTTCCCTCGGCACTCTGGCGGCGGGCCTGGCGCACGAATTGAACAACCCAGCCGCCGCAGTGCGCCGCAGTTCCGACCAGCTAAAAGAAGTATTTGCGGAGTGGCAGCGCCTGGCCGCCGAGATCGACCTCCTCAACCTGGAGCCGGACCAGGCGCAGAAGCTCGCCGGCATGCGCACCAACATGGAGGCCCGAGCCGCCAGTACGCCGAGGCTGGACCCCCTCACCCGCAGCGACCGCGAAGACGAGTTGCAGACCTGGCTCGAAGACCACGACATTGACAAGGCGTGGGAGTTGGCCCCGGTGCTGGTGTCGTTCGGTTGGGAGATCGGCGAGCTTGACGAGCTTGCCGCTACCTTCTCGGACGCGCGATTGCCCGTAGTCGTGCGCTGGTTAGTGGCAGGCAACTCGGCCTTCTCGCTACTGGACGAGGTGAGCAAAGGCGCGACCCGCATCTCCGAGATCGTGAAGGCTGTGAAGACCTACTCCTACCTGGACCAGGCACCCATCCAGGAAGTAGACGTGCACGACGGCCTGGAGAACACGCTGGTCATCCTGCGGCACAAGCTGAAGAACGTCAAAATCAACCGCGAATATGCCTCGAACCTGCCCAAAATCGAGGCCTACGCCAGCGAGCTAAACCAGGTCTGGACTAACCTGATAGACAACGCTATTGACGCTATGAAGGGCGAGGGCGAGATCACCCTGCGCACCTACTCACGATCTGACAGCGTGGTAGTGGAGATAGCAGACAGCGGGCCGGGCATACCGGAGGAAGTGCAACAGCGCATCTGGGAGCCGTTCTTCACCACGAAAGCCCCAGGCGTAGGCACCGGACTCGGCCTGCACATCGTCTACAACATCATCGCGGACAAGCACCGGGGCCAGGCACAGGTCGAGTCCCGCCCCGGCATGACCTGCTTCCAGGTGGTCTTACCCATCAAGCTGACGCGGGAGTAGGTGGGGGTTGCTGAAACGTGAAACGCGAAACTTGATGCGGCTTGCTCACGTTGGTGCGTGATTGCGTTTTGTTGTTACAGAGGGACCAAAGCTCCCCCCTGTCATCCTGAGCGTAGCGAAGGATCAGGTGGATAGGTGAGAGTCCTCAACGGTGTGGATGATGGTGGTAAGAGGAACGTTGGTCCCTCCATACCAAGAGTCAAGAACGGGCTGCTGATCCTTCGCTACGCTCAGGATGACAGGGGGAGCTTTGGTCCGACAGGTTCAGCACGGGAGCTACCGACACATGGCAGCCTAAGCATCCTCTAAAGCAGCGAACTCCGCCAGCATCGCCGCCACGTGCTTGATGCCCAGCACGAAGTCCTCCAACCGCACGTTCTCGTTAGGAGCATGCACGCGAGAGTTGGAGTTGCCCACGCCCGCGCCACCTACGGCCGGCAGATGGTAGCGTTGGCATAGTTGCTCCATCGGGCCGGTGCCCGCCAGGCGAGGCACTACACGGGGTTCGAGGCCATAGACGGTGCGGCCCGCACGGATCTGCGCCTCCATCAGGGGCGTTTCGACGGGGCTTTGGGCGGGCCATTCGGTGCCCTCAAGCGCCACCACTTCCACGTCCGAGAAGCCTTTACCGGCAAGGTAGCTTTGCAGGGAGGCGAGGATGCGCTCCGGGTCCTGGTCGGGCACGAGGCGGAAGTCGATCTTGGCCCCCGCCATGCTGGGCAGCACCGTTTTGGTGCCGGGACCGCTGTAGCCACCCCAGATGCCAGCGATGTTGCACGTCGGCTCGAAAAGGCTCTGCACCGTGAGGTCCACAGGGTCCTGGCTCGGCCCCAGCAGGCGGTCCACGCCCCACATTTGCAATGTGGCCTCTACGTCCATTGGTGATCGCCCGATCAGTTCAAGCTCGCGCTCGGAAGGCGGGCGCACATCATCGTAGAAGCCGGGGATAAGCACCCTACCCTGCGCGTCGCGGAGAGAGTTCAGGGCGCGCACCAGGCTCCAGGCGGCGTTCGGGGCGAGGTTGGCGTTGCCGGAGTGGAGGTCGTAAGCCACGGTGCGCGAGCGCAATTCGACGTACAACATGCCTTTTACCCCGGCATACAGCACCAGCGAGCCGTTGGGGTCACGGTAGCCCGCCTCCCACAGACAAGCATCGGCCTCCAGGAGTGCCCGGTTGGCAGCCGCGAACTCGGCCAGGTGGGGGCTGCCCACCTCCTCTTCCCCCTCGAACACGAAGGTGACCCCGCACGGCAACGAGCCATGCACCGCCAGCCACGCCCTCGCCGCCCACATGCGGGCCACCACGTTGCCCTTGTTGTCGGCCACCCCACGGGCGTAGAGCACGCCGTCCTGTATCGCTGCCTCGAAGGGCGGCGTGTGCCACTCCTCCAGCGGCTCCGGGGGCTGCACGTCGTAGTGGTTGTAGATCATCACACGGCGAGGGCTATCTCCGTTGAGCCTGCCCACCGCGACCGGGTAGCCCGCAGTAGGCACCAGCGTCGTCTCAGCACCCAGGTCGCGCAGGTCCGCCGCCACGATAGCCGCCATCTCCTCCATGCCCACACCCTGTGCGGCGATGCTGGGCTGCCGGCAGTAACGCTGCAAGTCGGCAATAGCCGCCTCCCGCTGCGAATCAATCCAAGCAAATACAGGCTCAAGGTGGGACATGATTCCTCCATTACGGATTTGGGAATTGGAATTTCGAATTGCGAATTTGCTTCGTATTCTACTAAATTCGCAATTCG
>JAXDKH010000310.1:0-8062 GCA_034667185.1 Chloroflexia bacterium
CCCGGAGCCGGTGCTCCGACCCAAGGAAACATCTGACGCTACTGGCAGGACCACCCACATGTCTACCTTTATGAAGCCCCTCGCGTGGATCGGGCTCGATACAGAGCCTGGTGGGGCATCGCGCTTCGAGGCCGCTATATACTCCCTGTTGGTCTTCGTGCCCATTGCCCTGGCAGTGCGCTTCTTGAACCTGGGCGGCATATGGCTCTTTGCCACGTCTGCCGCGGCAATCATACCGCTCGCCAAGATATTGAGCACCGCAACCGAGCACCTGGCTTCGCGCCTGGGAGCAGGTATCGGGGGGCTACTCAGCGCCACATTCGGCAACGCGGTCGAAATGATCATCGCCTTCTTCGCGCTGCAAGCGGGCCTGTACGACGTGGTCAAAGCCTCTATTACCGGCACTATCATGGGGAACATGCTCTTCGTGCTCGGCCTCTCCATCTTTCTCGGGGGAATAGGTCGCGAGAAGCAAACATTCAACCGCACCGCAGCGGGCGTGAGCGCTTCCCAATTGACCCTTGCCGCTGCCGGACTCTTCATACCGGCGGCGTTCGTGCTGACTACACCTGCCAGCGTCGCGACCACGGACCTCATAGAAGAGTTGAGCGTGGGTGTGGCGCTGCTCCTCCTGGTTGGGTACGCCGGCCAGATGGTTTTTACGCTGGGCACGCACAAACACCTCTACTCAGGCGTTGGGGCGGACACGATAGACGAGGGGAACCCTGATGACGGGGATAGTGATAGTGGCAACGATACAGGAGCCGAGAGCTTCGACCATAGCTGGACGATAAGACACTCGCTGATCGTGCTGGTCGGCACTACCGTCGTGGTATCGGTCATGGCAGAGATGTTGGTGGAGGGTTTAGAGTACCTGACGAACACCCTGGGTCTCAGCGAGTTGTTCGTGGGAGTGGTGATTGTGGCGCTCGTGGGCGGGGCCGCCGAGAACGTGATCGCCGTAACTATGGCAATGAAGAACAAGATGGAGTTGGCCCTGAACGTAGTCATGGGCTCAACTTTGCAGATATCGCTGTTTGTGGCTCCCGTATTGGTGCTGCTGGGTTTGGTGATGAATAGGCCACTCAGCCTGACGTTCAATCTCTTTGAGGTGGCGACCGTTATTGTGACCATCATGATAGCCAACGGCATCACGCGCGACGGGGAGAGCAATTGGTTCGAGGGCGTGCAGCTCCTTATTACCTACGCTATTATCGCGGTCGCTTTCTTCTTCCATCCCTAGACCACTGCAGCGAAAACAAGGCGCTCTACGCGTACGGACGTGGCAGCTTCACTATTCTCATGTTCAAGGTGCCTCTTGAAGAGCCGCGAGCTAAGGATGTACAACGGACCACCGGCATCGCCCGGACGCAGACCCTCTACCGGGCAGTGACTTCCACCTGCGCATCGGCCTCAAACCGAATGGGTCTGCCCTGGAATGTCGCCGGTGGTTCTGCCCCAAGCCACGACAAAAGGGTCGGAGCCAGATCCATTATGTGGTTGGCTCCCAGGCTGTTACCCGGCTCGATACCGTCTCCCGACATGAGGACCCAGCCTCTGTTGGTATGGTTGCCCGCCCGCCCCGAGGGTAGCTTGGGCCCCGGTGTGAGCAACTCTCCATAGCGTTCAGAGCGTACTCCGGGCGACCGGATAGCCGAGATTTGGCTCCACGTTACTACAAGGTCCGGCAACAGGTGGCTATTCGGGGCGGCGTGCGGGGCAAGGTCTGCGGGCCTGTACACCCTGTCCACAATGGGCTGTCCGGTCGCAATGTCCTTGAAGCTGAGGAGGGCATCTTCAAGCTCAGCACACACCGCGTCATATTCCGGCCCCGGCTGCACAAGCCCCTCCGATTCGCGGCCCACCAGGTTCACGCGGAAGTACCCGGCCAGGTCCATGGGCAGAGGGAAGTAGCGGGTCTGCTTCCAGTCGTACATCCCCGACGACCAGAGCGATACCAGCCTGTCCTGCAAGGTCTGCGGCAGCCTTGTGGTTACCTGCCGCACCAACTGCCAGGGCAGCTTGCGCTTGATTCCGTACAGCAGCCCCTTCTTCGGCGGGCCTTCTGCCTTACCCTGGATGAGGTCGAGGAGGTCGCCGGCCAGGTCCGACCAGCCTGGATTGTGGCCCATACCATGCAGCGCGAACAACATGATCCGACCTCCGGCGGGCAACTGCTCGACCAGGCGGGACACGGCGCTATCACTGGCGCGGTACAACTCCTCGAGGGCACCCTCCAGCGTCTTACGTTGCGCGGGTGAGAGTGCATTGCCCTCAATCTGTGAGAGGTCCCATAGGTAATGCCCGCCCCTATGAGTGGCACCCAGCACCACGAAGAAGAGGTCCCAGGCCTCGCGCCGGAAGAGGGCTTGAGCGAGCTTGGCGGTCTGCTCCGTCTGGCGCAGCAGGTCGTCCCTGAGACGCAACAGGGTGCCGGGGGTCTGCGGGCCGAACAACTCCGCCGGCATGGTAGGCCGCCCGAATTCCTTCTCTAGCCTTCCCCACAGCCCCTCCGGGTGAGACCCCTTTACGATGAGGTCGTGGGTGCCCCAGCCCGCCAGCTGTATGCCGTTGGCTACGTGGGGCGGCTTTACCGTCATAGGCGCATCGATAATAGCGACCCGGTAGCTTTCGTCCAGGGCTTCCCAGAAGGTGTGAGGGTGCAGCCATTCGTCGCTCGCCACTTCGCACCGCATCCTCTCCTGCCGCCACATCTTGTAGTGGTACATCCCGTGCCAGGGCACGTCGCTCGAACTGAGAAAGGTAGGCCACACCCCGCCCGCGAACAGTTCGGCGTTGGTAGCGAGCCTGCCGTAGCTTCCGCGCTCCATGAGGGACTGTATCGCCGGGAGCTTGCCTTCGGCGCACAGCTTTTCAATTACGGTCGCCTCGGCGGCGTCTATGCCGATAGCGAGTATGGGTGTTTTCGTCGTCATGCGCCGGTCTCCATTGTCGAAGGTATCTCCTGCCAGTCCCCACCCGACCGCGGGCTCTTCCTCGCGGCGTCCACCAGCATCACCGAGTACAGGCCGCTCGAGGCATCTGCGCTCTGCTGGTGAGGCACGCCTGCTCGTATGCTCCACGCGAATGCTTCAAGTTGGTCCTTGAAGCTCTCAACTGTCATGCTCGGCCTGCCGCCTATCTTACCGGCTAGCCGGTTTGTGGCAGCACCAACCGCCTCCCACAAGCGGCTGAGACTGCTACGAGCGGCCTCAACGGGAGGCCTTCCGGGACGCGCTACCAGCATCTTTCCGCCCGTACCCACGATTACATCCTCGTGGTACTCTGTGCCGTGCCCGGCGGTACAACGCGCTACGAAGCCGCCGCCAAAGTCGAGTTGGTACTCTACCTCTCTCGTTTCTGTGCCTGCTTCCGAGACAGGCGTGGCCGCCACTCTCACAGCCCGCTTCCCCAGCAGCCAGCACAACAGGTCCGCCTGGTGGCAAACCACGTCGTCCAGAACTCCCCCGCCCGCCGCTTCGTCGCCCAGGTGCGCGCCCCAGGCGCCCGCGTCGAATATGAAGTTAGAAGTCAGGCTGCGTACTTGCTCTGCATTCGGTCGCTGCAACTGAGCACGCAGCTGCACATAGGTCGGGTGGAAGCGCCGGTTGAAGCCAACCAGCAACAACCTGCCGGAAGCTGTAGCCGCATCTATGAGGCTACGCGCCTCTTCCACACTCAGGGACATGGGCTTCTCAACCAGCACGTGCAGCCCTGCCCCCAACGCCTCGATAGCAATTCCGGAGTGCGTCATGGGTGGCGTGGCGATGAGCACGGCATCCAGCGACGCTTCGAGCAGGTCGGTGTGACGCTGGTAAACGGGCACACCGGGCGCCGCTCCCTGTACCCACAGGCGGCGCTCCGGCGAAGGGTCGCAGGCCGCCGACAACGTCCAGGTCTTGCTCCTTTTAAGGGCGGGCAGGTGGTACTTCTCAACTACTTTGCCGCACCCTATGATGCCAAGCCTCAGCAGTTGCCTTTTACCGCCGTCGCTCATCTAGCGCCACCCGCAGTTTTGCAGCTCTCGTTTGTTAGCCCCAGCATGCGCATGTAAACCCCTTCTACCACCTCTGCTGTGCGCTCCCAGGAATGGTCTTCCTCTGCCGCCCGCCGTGCTCGCCGTCCGAGAGAACGGGCAAGAGCCGGGTCGTCCAGCAAGCGGAGAATGGCGGCAGCAAAGGCGGAGGTATCGCCATCGGGCACCGTCAGTACTGCATCCTCTGCAACACCCCTGGCCGAGCCTCGGAACGACACCACCGGCTTGCCCGCAGCAATGTAATTCAGCAGCTTGTACGGTATCCCTTCGCAACGTGGGCGGGGGTTAAGCGCAATGTCAAAGCCGACAAGCACCTCAGGCAGCGTATCCAGGTTGTCGCTTGTGAAATCCACATGCTGTCCCAGGCCAAGCCGTTTTACCTCACTTCTCCATTTCTCGGTCGGCGAGCCAGTGGCTATCAACAGTCGCACGTCCCGGCGCACGGCCAGCACATTCTTTGTAGCCTGCAACAGCAGGCCGATCCCCTGGTAAGCGGCAAGGTTGCCCGTGTAGCCTAGAGTAAACACCGGTGCTGAAGCAGTAGGACGGTGCCCTGTTGCTCCAACCGATTTTGCAAAACGTGCCAACTCCACCCCGTTGGGCGCCACCGTAACGCGCTCTTCCGGTATGCGCCCAACTCGCACCAGTATGCCCTTGATCTGCTCCGTCACCGCCACCACGTGGTCTGCGCGGCTGGGCAGCCATCCGTCTATCCTCCGGCCCACTCTCGACACCAGCTTACGCGCAAGCGGTGGCCCATAGAAGGGCAACTCCGATTCGAGCAGCGTGTGAGCGTCATAGACCACCGGTCTGCGTTTTCTTCCCACCTGCGCCAACGCCGACACCAGCAACCCCTCGTAGTGGTGGGCATGTACTACATCAATGCGCTCCTGTCCTATTACTCGCCTCAGTTCGATTGCCATCAGTGAGTCCATCAATAGCAGCTTCTGCAAGGACGGGCCGGGCGTGGTCTTGCGGTAGGTTCGTATGTGCCGTGTGCGGTGCACCTCGAACGGTAGCGGTGTGCACCCCTCGCCGAGGTGGTATGTGACCAAATGCACCTGGTGACCCCGCTCGCATAGAGCCTCCGACAGGCGCAGAATCCGTGCGGGGGTGCCTCTAGGCCAGGGGAAGGGGCACGCCGCCACCATGGCTATCTTCAGACCAGGCATAGAGCCGTTCCTCCGCGGGGTGGGCGGCACGCCGGGAGCGCAGTTCGCCCAGGACGAGCATGGTGACCGCCGCCGCGATTATTGTCTCGGAAAGCACCGTTGTCCAGGCCGCACCCATCGCCCCGGCCAGCACCACTCCCGCCACCGACAAGACCACGTTCAGCCCCACCGCCGCCAGCATGAGCCTTGCGGTCCGCTTCTCGAGGTGCAGGGCATTAGCGAACATCATGCTCAGTGTGCCTGCGTACAGGGGAGCCACGCTAATGAACAGCACCTTCACGAGCGCGGGCGTGTCTTGGTAGGTGCTGCCCAGTATAGTCGCTACTACCAAATCGGCTAACAGGATGGCTAATCCAGACACGAGCACACCAAGGATGGCACCGGCCAGTAGCAGGCGCTCGAGCAGCAATTCGAGGCCGCCCCAATCACCGGTGTGCGCCAGCCGTGAACACAGCGGGTAGAGGATCGAGGTGACGGGCCGGGTCATGTAGCGCAGCACGTCTAACAGTTTGAAGCCCACAGCATAAGCCGCAACCACGGTATAGGGTTGCAGCAATCCGAGGCTCACCGCGTCGATGTTGGAGTGCACTATGACCAGGACGGTGGCCGCAAAGAAGGGCAGGGAGGTCAGCACCAGTCCTCGGAAACCGACGGGGTCCCAGCGTAGTCGCACCGGCCCTATCCTGCGCTGCACCAGCCAGATAGCGCTAACCAACAATACTGCGCTGGACACAATGTAGCAGCCGAGCATGCCGTGCAGCCCCCAGCCCAGGCTTGCGACTATCAGGACCGAGCAGAGTAGCAAGATGCCGGAGCATACCCGAGCCACCACGGTGTAGCTGGCTCGTCCCAGCCCCAGGAACAGGGACGCATAGCTCACATACAGCTGGTCGAGCAGTACGTATATCGAGACGAGCACCGAGGTCAGGGCCATTTCAGGCCGCACGAGCGCAACCAGGCCATTCAGCCCCAAGAAATAGGGGGCAGCCAAAGCCAGCCGTAGCGACAGCACCCGCGAAAACTCCCCGGTTGCCTCCTCGGGGTTGCAGGCTACTTCTCGCATCAGGTGGTTGGTTGTGCCTAGCTCGGTGCAGAGCACAAGAAGCCCGGACATCGAAAGGGCAAAAAAGAACTCCCCGACCTGCCCTTTCTCCACATAGCGGGCGAGCACTACCAGCACCAGGTAGCCTACGAACTTGAGGAAGAAGTGCGAGAAGAAGGTCAGCCGGAGGTCGTGGGCGACTTTGTCCCAGTCCCACGAGGTCGAAGTGCGAGGGTCCAGCTTTACCAGGCGGTCGCGCAGGCTCACAACACACCCCTGACGGCGTGCCAGTAAGCTCCAGCTACAACGTCGAGCACTCGCTTGCCGAGTATCTCCAGCCAACTCGTGGCAATGTAGCGGGTGAACGGGAGGGGGCCACCCGATAGTACCTCGCGGTCGGGTATGAGCCGCGCTGACTGTACGGCCTGCCGCTTGTGCATGATGTCGGCCCGGTGCTTCACGAGCCAGCCGAGCGCTCGCAACCACTCTCTCAGCCAGCCCTTCTTTAGCACGATGGCAAGCTGAAACATCTCATACAGCAGGAGCACGGGCAGCAGCAACACCAGCGTACGCGCATGATAGTTCTTCAGCACCAGCAGCCAGCGATTTCTGACGTGGAGGAACACCCTGGCAGACGTATACCGCCCGGTGCGCCGGATTGACAGGCCCTCCGTGCCCTGACCGTGGTAAACGCGCGCCGAAGGCACCGACAGTATTTCATGGCCCAGCACCCGGCTGCGCATGCCGAAATCATGGTCCTCAAAAATGCTGAAGAAGCTTGCGTCACATATGGGTTCGTCACCCCAGCGCTCGCGGTCCAGTAAGAAGCAGCAGGTGACCAGCGAGCCTATTGATTGCGGCTCCCGCCCGCACATCGCTTCTACGCTACTATCGGCGTCGCGCAACGACATGAGGCCGAGGAAATGGCTGTCCGCACCGCTGTATTGGAAGATGTTGCGGTTGTGGTCGTAGATGACGGCGGGCATAGCGGCGACAGCGTGGGGGTGGCAGTCCAGCGCAGAGCTGAGCTTCTCCACGCAGCCGGGGGTAAGGCTCACGTCGCGGTCCATGAATAGCACTCGATTATGCCTGGCCGCCTTCAAGCCTGCGTTGCGGGCAGCAGCAGGGCCACGGTTCCTATCCAACCGCAGCACTCTAATGTTGGGCAACTCTTGTCGAGCGACCCCCACGCTTCTATCGCTGGAAGCGTTGTCAACCAGGATGACCTCCGCGAACTCGTCGCCTGCGTGCCGGACTGCTCGCAACGCCTCCCGCAGGTACTGCTCTCCGTTGTAGTTCACTATCACCAGGCTGACTTGCATAGCGGCATGCTTCAAGCTGCTCATGGCCCGGCCCGGCTGAACAGGTACGTCGATATCCCCGGAAACTCGTGCCTGTCAACCAACCGCAGGCCGGGCACCTGCCCCGACGTGAAGAGTTGCGCGTAAGGGTCTTCGGCTGAGGACGTAGCCAGCCAAACACGAGGGCTTTTGGTCGGCCATGCGATTACCTCCTGGCGCACGTGGCTGTCACGCGTCATAGCGACGGCCAGGTCCGCGCCGGTGACACAATTGGACATGCCCGTGGCCGCGCCGTACCACGACAGCACGTAATTGTCGGCGTACCCTGACATGAGCACGTCGCCCGGCCTTGCCTTCGCCTGCATGTAGGCGGCGGCTTGCGGCCACTCCCCTTTGATGGGCCGGGCGTAATACTCGAGCAGGCCGGGACCTACCAGTGCCGCCAACAGCGCCAGCGAGACATACACGGGCAGCAGCCTGCGGACCCCAAGTATCGCAAGCGCGAATAGTA
>JAXDKH010000311.1:0-6737 GCA_034667185.1 Chloroflexia bacterium
TATCACAGAATCGCTCAACCATACCGTAGTGCTGGTGATGTATACAGCGCACTTGGTAGGCCGTGGGATCCAAGCGAACATAAAAAGCTTCTTAGCCTGGCGAATAGACTACGTGCCGAGGGTCTGATGGACCGGAAGAGCTTTGGAGGCGTGAGTGACATGGTCTGGGTACCGACTTATAAGGCGTTTGTGTGGGCCGCCCGTCATGGCTGACTTTATGCAGGCCGTTGTATTTCTGGTGATTGACTCACGAGTGATCACTTCCCTTTGAAAGTCTACATCTCCTGCGACCTCGACGGCGTATACAGCGTCGTGGCCCGCGACCAGCTTTTTGACAGCGCCTAGGCCGACTACCGCCACGCCTGCTGCCTGCTCACCACCCAATTGAAAGCCATCACCTCGTTTATGTAACCCCCGAAAGCCTCCGCAAAAGCGAAGTTGAAACCTTGAGGAAGGTTGATTTCAACTTCGCTTTTCGTTTGCCTCGCGCATCTACCCCTTCGCCCACTTAGCGCATATCCTTTGCGCTCTTTGCGTCTTTGCGGTTAACATACTCACGTACGAACGGCACAATATCCCAATACAGTAAGGACGGGAAGTGAGCGATTCATCAGGCAACGGCAGTGGGGGTGGCGGTAAGGGGCTGAGGCTGGATGCGAAGCAGGCGTGCACGGTGCTGTACCGGGGTATGCCCGCGCTCGATGCACGCGGTATGGAGATGGTGCTGCAGCAGCTTGTGGGGCCTGCCACGGTGGAGTGGGCGCGGGTTGAAGGCAACATGAGCGTGCCGGTCGTGGGTGGGGTGGCGCGGTTCGGCGAGCACGAGATAGCCATGATAGCCCTGAACGCGCCGGTCCGTGACGAGGTGTTGCAGCAGACGGTGGGCGTTTCACCCATGCCCGACGAGCAGCGCGCCTTGCTGATGTCTCACCGCGCGGCCATCCGGCTGCTCTACCTGGGCAGCTCCGACGACCCGCCGGAGCAGCTTACGGCCCTGTACCAGGTGGCTACCGCGCTGATTACGCAGGGTGGCATCGGCATACTGAACGAACGCGCGGCCCTCGCCCAACCTGTCGAGCGACTGGCCGAGTACCTGCCGGTACGCCCTGGCGACACCCTTCCCATCCCGCTGTGGGTGGGGGTCGTGACCTTCAACGCCACCGAAGTCGAGCCCCACGAGCGATACCTGATGCGCACCTACGGCATGGAGCAGTTTGGCCGCCCCGAAATAGGCATCTACACCCAGGACCGCAGCATAGCCGACACGGTGTACCACACGCTGATGAACATATGCCTTTACATCGTGGAGACCGGCCCCCGCCTCGATATCGGCCCCGGCCACCGTGCCGACTTCAACGGCCGCACCTACCTCTTCACCGAGCCCGACCAATCAGGTCACCAGTTCGGCAGCCCCACCGGCTTCGTGCTGTTGGTCGAAGTCTGAGGCGGAGAAGTGGTTAGTGGTTAGTGGTTAGTGGTTAGTTGCACCACACCATCATACTCTTGGCGGGTACTTGGCGTCCTTGGCGTCCTTGGCGGTTCCGTCTCTTCCCGCATCATCCATCGCCCCTTCCGTAGGTAAATCTACCTAGCACGCTCGCGCCTCCTGGTGGGGCAAAATAGGTGCGATTGCCGAAGTCATTTTCCCTTGCCTCGCTTACACTCTGTTCGAGCATTTTGAAGGAGGTCGCGATGTCGCAGAGTGTGGATGTACGCAGGGCGCTGGCCTGGTGCTGGCGAGGGGTGATGGCGGCGGGCTATGCGGTTGCCTCGCTGGTGAGTTTCGCGGGCGCTTTGTACTCGCTATACGTGGTGGTCGTGGGGCTAGTGGTGTTCCGGTCGCTCTTTCCGCTGGCCGGGCTGGTGCCCCTGACGCTCAACCTGGGTTACGTGGCCGTGGTGCTGGCTCTGGCGACGGGTAGGCTTGGACGTGATAGGGTATTTTCACCCTATTTCGCCGTGCCGGTGTTGCTGCTCCTGCCGCTGGCGGTGGTGGGGAACTGGTGGTTCTTCGGGCTGCTGCGGGGAATATGATAGGCGCAATACCATGAACCGAGATGACCAGAGTGATTGGTGGGAAACGTACTTGGCGATGCGCGAACTCGCCGTTATAGCAACGTGCGTGCTCTTCTTCCTGTGCGGTGCCTGGTGGTATATACCCATGAACTTGATCAGCATAGAGTCCCTTTCCTTGTCCGGCTGGCTTGCAGGACACGCCGAATTTGCAAAGGTCACGTTAGTAAATGACACCGGGATTACAATCGTAGTCGTGCTGGCTGTGCAAACCTATAAGCGGCGGTTCTTCCTTCCGCTGTTCCTCGTTGGCGCACTTGCGATATGGGTTTACCTCATCTATCTCAACGTCAGCCTTTAGACCTGTCAGCGACGACCACCACCGCCGACCCGCGTTCGTTCGTGGCCAGGTAGGTACTCGCCTCGAAGCCCGCTGCACGCAGCTTGTTCTCCATCAGGCTTACCCAGCCGGTACTTTGAGGCGTTGGCCCCCTTGTGGGGACCGGAGCATCCGCGCCGCCCCGGTTGTCGCCGTAGACCAGCCGGGCCACGCCCTCGAAGGCTTTGCCCTGCGCGTCCCTCGGTGTGATCCAGCCCGCCGGTACGATAACGAGCCTGCCTCCCGGACGTAGCACTCTATGTATCTCCGACAGCGTGGCGGGTGCAATGATGTACTCGCTGGGGAAGGTGCTCACCACCGAATCGAAGCACGCTGAGGGGAAGGGGAGGGCCTCGGCGCGGGCGCGGCATGACCAGAACGGCGGGAGATTGTGGCGGCGAGCTTTTCTGGCCGCTTGCCGGAGCATCTGGGGCGATAGATCTATGCCCCACGCCTGATAGCCTCGGCGGCGCAAGTCTAGCTGCATGTTGCCCGTGCCCATGCCCACTTCAAGCACTTGTTTGCCTGCTATGTAAGGCAATGCGGCTCGCTGCCAGGTGCGCCACTGCCCGAGGAAGAAGGTCTTGCTCACCCAATCGTACAGCCAGGCGAACGGGCCGTACAGGGACTCGAAGGCTATCTTTCTCAGCTGGGCGCGCAGACATTCTGTTCGGCGGCGCTTGGGGCGGCGGTTCATCCTGTCCATGCTGTCATTGTATCAATTGCAGGTGCGGAATGCTGAAGAACGCGGCACGGAGCACGAGGTCAATTGCTGCTACTATTTGTGTCGCATGGCATCAATCATCAATGTACTCCTGGCACGATACATGCTGATACTAACAGGAGTAATCTGGAGCCTTTTCAGCATAGCGTGTTAGCATATTCTCATTGCTGCGGCGACGAGGGTGCGACCACCGGGCGTATGCTGCAATAAAGCGGTGGGGCAAATCGACGGGCATGAGATTTGTCCCGGTCCTAACCAGATTCCACTCACCTCCCACACGTAGCTCACTCTCACTCCCTCTGCCTGCCGTCGGGTCCGAGACCAACCGGCATTTACCAACAATTGGGCCGTGTTTCCAGGCATGGTAGCAGAGCCGCATACCTACTCACGCTTTCGTCGTTCAATGCAAGATTAGGAGGACACCAGACCATGCAAATTAAGGAATCTCGAATTATACTGTTGAGTGTTACCGTAATGCTCGCCGTGTTCTTGGGCGCAGGCCTCTTCCTGGGCAGCACCTTCGCCGCCGCGCCCACAGGTGCCCCCGGCAGCCGTGTTGCCCAGGCTCGACAAGGACAATCGCCAAACGCTCCGGCAGCCCTGGTCGTGGTCAGCCCGTCCAACATGGATGGCTGGACCACATTCAATGGCTATTGCGGCAAGACCGAGGGAGCGTCTACAGGTTCAGTCGCCTTCGTGACGGGCCCTGGCACGCCGCCCCTGGGCGTTGGCAGCTTCGAATTCACCGTGGGCAGCGATGGTAGCTCCAGCCCTGAGATCGCTAATGCTAACTACTACGGCCTCAGGCTGGACCAGATTAACGCCTTCAGCTACAGTACCTACGTACAGAATAGCGGCACCAGAACGGGCCAGGCCCCTTACATCTATCTTGATGTTGATTACACCGGCGACAACACGGCAGATGACCTGCTCTTCTTCGAGCCAACCTACCAGACAGGCACTTACAGCGGCGATACCGTGCCCAACCAGTGTCCAGGCATTCCCAACTGTGTAGCGGTCGGAAGCTGGCAGACGTGGGACGCCAGGCTTGGCGGCTGGTGGTCGCTTAATGAGGGTGGTGGTCCGCCACTGCACACCTTGCAGGGCTATATGACCGCTCACCCGAACTCTCGCATCGTGAACGAGTCAGGGAGCAACGGTGGTGTTCACTTTGCTACGGGGTGTGGTGGTAGCGAATGGGCGAATTTCATCGGCAACCTCGACAACGTCTCTATAGGGTACGGCCCCGCGCCCACCGCCACGAATACGGCTCTGCCCAGCGCTACCAATACCGCCGCCCCTAGCTCGACCAACACGGTGGCTGCCACCTCGACCGATACGGTTCTGCCCAGCGCTACTTCCACGGCGACCGAGACAGGCACTGCAACGGACACGGTAGCACCAAGCGCTACGGCTACCGAGACTGAAACCGGGACCCCCACGGAAGCGGCCAGCGCTACGGCGACGGCCACCTCGACAGGTACGGGAACCCCCACCGAGACCCAGACGCCATTGCTAGCCCCGAACGCACCTGAGGGCATCGCGCCAAGCAACTACACTACCTACGATTTCGAGCCCGATGGCGCGACCGCTACCACCACAACTACCTCGACAAGCACTGTCGTACCTAGCACAACCAGTACGACCGCGCCCAGCACAACTACCTCGACAAGCACTGTCGTACCCAGCGCCACCAACACCACCGCGCCGAGTGCGACCAGCACGGCGGTGGTGAGCAGCACTTCCACTCCGAATGCCACGGCCACCGCTTGCACGATCAAGTTCGCGGATGTGCCATCTACGGGAGAAGGCTCTACCTTCTACAGCTTCATTCGTTGCCTAGCCTGCCGCGGCATCGTCAGTGGGTATCCTTGCGGTGGCCCTGGTGAAGATTGCAACGACGACAACGATCCCTACTACAGGCCAGGTGCTAACGTCACAAGAGGGCAGCTATCCAAGATCATCGCCAACTCCGCGGGCCTCAACGATCCTGTAGCAGAGGGACAGCAGCAGTTCGCTGATGTGGAGCCTGGCGATCCGTTCTACCTGTACGTAGAGCGACTGGCTGAGACGGGGGCTATCGCAGGATACCCGTGCGGAGAGTCCGGTCCTGGCGAGCCTTGTGACGACCTGAACAGGCCGTACTTCCGCCCCAACAACCCCGCTACACGTGGGCAGATCTCCAAGATCGTGTCCATAGCGGCAGGCTACGAGGAGGATGTACCCGCGGAGCAGCAGACGTTCACCGACGTACCGACCGATAGCCCCTTCTGGGTGTTTATCGAGAGGTTGGCTTCCAGGGAGATCATCTCCGGCTACGGTGAGGCATCCAGGTGCCCCGAAACAGGAGCACCATGCTTCCGCTACAACGATCTGACTACCAGGGGCCAGATGGCGAAGATCGCGGCTAATGCTTTCTTCCCCAACTGCCAGACACCCGCTAGACCGTAGTTTTACTATGACCTTGGCATAGGCATAACAAAGAGCCTCCCCTCGTGAGAAGGGAGGCTCTTCGTTATGCCTGTTGATTGCGTCTACAATATGTTGCTACTGGCGCGTGCCGGTGGATGCCTCGGAGGACTTTCGGACCAGGGTATTGGTAGCTAGCTCCCCTCTCCATCTCACCGGCGCACTTTCTCTCTAAGCTCATCTATCAGGCGCAACTCGCCGATTTGGGGGTCGAGGAAGTACCAGTGCTCCCAGCCGTTGAGGGCTGGCAGGTTGAGGAGTTGCGCGCCAACGTGGTGGATGGAGCCGGTGGTGTCGCCGGAGCGCAGGGTGCCGTCGGCCTGGATTTGGGCTGTGCCTTTGGTCCTGTCTAAGTAAAGGGTGTCGCCGGGTTGGAGGAGGCCCGCTTCGAGCAGGTTGCCGAAGGGCACGCGGGGGGCCTGTCGCTTGCTCCTGGTAGTATAGAGCGATCCATCTTCCACTGGCACGACATTGTCAATGCGCTCCTGGGCTACTTTTACGTAGGAGGGGTCGCGCTCGATACCGATCCAGTGCCGGTGCAGGCGCTTGGCGACGGCCCCCGTGGTGCCGGTGCCGAAGAAGGGGTCCAGCACCACGTCTCCGGGGTTGGAGCTTGAGAGGATTACGCGGTAGAGCAGGGCTTCCGGTTTTTGGGTGGTGTGGGCCTTCTCGCCCTCGACCTTGATACGCTCTGAGCCGGTGCACAGTGGCAACTGCCAGTCGGAGCGCATCTGCTTGCCCTCGTTGAGGTTCTTCATCGCCTCGTAATTGAACATGTAACGCTTCTGCGCCCTCGACTTCCGCGCCCAGATAAGGATTTCGTGCGAGTTCGTGAAGCGAACGCCCCTGAACTGGGGCATGGGGTTCAGCTTTTCCCACACGACCGAGTTGAGTATCCAGTAGCCAAGGTCCATCATTATCTTGCCGACCCGAAAGATGTTGTGGTAGGTGCCTATTACCCATATGGTGCCTGTATCCTTCAGCACGCGACGGCACTCGATGAGCCACTGCTCGGTGTAGACGTCGTAGGTGGCGAAATCTGAGAAGTGGTCCCAGTCGTCGTCCACCGCGTCTACCACTGTGGTGTTTGGACGGCGCAGTTCGTTTTGTAGCTGGAGGTTGTAGGGCGGGTCCGCGAAAATAAGGTCAATG
>JAXDKH010000312.1:0-7035 GCA_034667185.1 Chloroflexia bacterium
TGCTCCCCCTTGTCATTCTGAACGCAGTGAAGAATCTCGTCCCTCACCACCCAAGTTACACTTTTCTTTCAGTCCGAGAGTCCCTATAGGAAAGGGCAACATCTTGGTAGAAGACGAGATTCTTCACTGCGTTCAGAATGACAAGGGGGAGCAGGGTCCTGTAATGAAAGCATCCATACACCCGCGTACCAGATAACCTTTACCTCATCACGTTTCTCGTTTCACGTTTCACCACCCGGTCCTCACACCGAGTAAAAGACCTCTAGCTTCTCCTTGTTCACGACCACCAGCTCGCGCTGCCAGGGGGCATTGGGGCGCACTATCAGGTAGATGGTGGCTTTGGTCATCGGGATGAAGGGGTCGTGACCCTGGAGGAGGGTTTCGAGAGTGCCGCCCGTCAGTAGGTGGCACTGTCCGTAGATGATGAAGGTGTCGGTCAGCGCGTAACAGGGCACGGCTTGCTTGTGAACGTAGTACTCACGTCCCGGACCTAGGCTTTGCGTCTGGCCGGAGGATTGGGGCTGCGAGGGCTGCTGAGTCTGCTGTGGAATGGTCGCCACGAAGTGAATGTGGTCGCGGCCAACCTGCACCGGGGTCGCTATTTTCTGCGGGGGGGTGCTCGCCTGGCCCAGTGGGGTGACGGTAGCGCCGTTCACGCTGAAGAAGTCGCGATCGCGCCGGTTGATGAGGTCGCTTGTGCGCTTGAAAGGCCCGGCGATGGAGCCCTGGATGAACAGGCGCGCGGTGTACAGCTCGACGTTGTGGCTGATTGGCCCTGAGGGCATGGCAGTATATTCTTCCATGCTTCCCTTCCGTAGGTTATGCGTGGTTGTGCATTGCGGAGCGCCGTTGGGTTATAATGCTATAATCCCTGTGCCAGTCCGCCGGTTATAGCAGGGGCCAGGCACATCATTGCCCGGATCGCCTGGGATTCGACGGTTATCTTACCATACGCTAGAAACCACGCCTAGATGCCAGAAGAGTTACACCCAAAGCCCCAAAAGTCCCATAAACAAGGTTCAACCGCCAAGCAGGCCACACGCGATCCACGGCGGCAGTATATCCGCCTGCACAGCGACGAGAACCCCTACGGCTGCTCCTTGCGGGTGCAGGAGATACTTGGCTCGTCCGACCAGTACAATCTGCCAGCCGACCCGATGTCCAACGACCTGCGAGGTGCCCTCAGCGAGTACACTGGGTTCGTGCCGGAGCGTATCGTCGCGGGCGCGGGTACGGTGGAGCTGACCGAGCGCATGCTGCACGCCTTCCTCGACGCGGGAGACGGCGTTATCGTCTGCCCGCCGTCGCTGCCACAGCACAACCTGGCAGCCTCACGTGCGCGGGTTACCCTGGTGCAGGTGCCGCGCGACGAACGCTTCGAGGTGGACACCGACGCCATCCTGACCACCATGCGCAGGCAGTCGAACATCAAGATGGTGGTGCTGTCGTCGCCCAACAACCCCACGGGCAACATCACCGCCCCTACCGCCGTGGTGAGGCTACTGCAAATGGGCGTGTGGGTGCTGGTGGACGAAAGCTACTTCGAGTTCGCAGACCGCACTGTAGCGCCCCTCGTGGCCGAGTTCGACAACCTGGTGGTGCTGCGGTCGTTCAGCCCGTGGGCCGGCTTGCACGGTCTGCCGGTGGGTTACGCCCTTTGCTCGACCAGGGCGGCGGCCCGCTTGCAAAGGCTCACACCTCCCGGCTCGCTGAACCGTGCTGGACAGCTTGCGGCGTTTGCTTCCCTCGGCGACCTTGAGGCCCTTCAGCAGCGGGTACGCCGCATACGCCTCGAACGCGGGCGCATGTACCGCCAGCTACGCAAGCTGAACATGTTGCAGCCCTACTCCTCCGCCGCCCCTTTCCTCCTGTGCGAGCTCACACGCGGCACGTCACATCTCGTCCAGCGCCATCTACAGGACGACGGCATCCTGGTAAAAGGCATCTCCGACCGCTGGCTCGCCAACCACCTGCGCATCAGCGTCGGCCTCCCCGAAGACACCAACCGCCTCATCACGAGCCTCAGGACGCTGGCAGGTAACCCGGAGTTGTGATTTGGGAATTAGGATTTCGAATTGCGGATTTAGTTGCGGCATGAGCTAGAATAAATCAAATCCGAATTCCGAAATCCCAATTCCCAAATGTTCTTCCTCCTCTCCTATCTCCTGGCTGCTGCCATAGGGTACCTTGGGTACCGGGCGCGGGCGCTTTCCGCGTCGGGTGCGGTTGCTGCTTGCGTGGTGGGAGGGACGGTGTTCGGGTTCGGCGGCATACCGGCTGCCGTGCTGCTCGTGGCCTTCTTCGCGTCGTCCAGTTTGCTGTCCTTCTTCAGGGCGGGCGACCCGGCCAAGCGCAGGGCGACGGAGACGTTCGAGAAGGGTGGCAGGCGGGACGCGGCACAGGTGATGGCTAACGGGGGAGTCGCGGCCCTTGCGGTGCTACTCAGCTATTTCTTCCCCTCTACGTTCTTCAGCGGGGCGTTCGTTGGTGCGCTGTCGGCGGCCACGGCGGACACCTGGGCTACCGAGCTGGGGGTCCTGAGCAAGAGACGGCCCCGTCTGCTTACGACAGGGGCGCAGGTACAGGCGGGCACATCTGGGGCCGTTACCCTGCTGGGAAGCGTGGCGGCAGCGGTGGGGACGCTCTTTATCGGGTTGAGTGCTGCCTTGCTGGTGCGATTCCCCGAGTTCGGGCAGCTCCCTGCGGCTTCGGAAATCGCCGTAGTGGGCGCAGCACTCATTGGGGGTACAGCAGGGTCTATAGCGGATAGCCTGTTGGGTGCGACCATCCAGGCGCGTTATTATTGTCCCGTATGCGACAAGCCGACCGAGAGCAAGTTGCACAGGTGCGGGACGCGGACGACGCTCATTGGCGGCCTGGCCTGGGTAAACAACGACCTGGTGAACCTGGCCGCCACTGTGACGGGTGCGCTTGTGGGTGGTACGTTGGCAGCGATTTGGTCATACAATGAGTTGGTGGAGTCCATGAGGCCATTCTTTGGTGCCCTATAGGCAGGACGGAATAGGGCTTTTCCGGCGGCAGAACCAGGTGCATTTGAGCGTATCCGGTGTTATAATACGCATCATCTGCGCGGACTTATATCGATGCGCATCGTGACGTGAAAGCTGAGTAGAGGAGCGAACGCTATGGACGAGAGATACACCGACACGCAGGCTGCAGGGACACGCTCGGCTGAAGAGGCAGCCTGGGACGAAGAATTCAACAACACCAGGGAACGTACCGGCGTGAGCAGCACCATAGGCGAGCTTGCCAAGCTGACCGTGCAGGTACCGGGGGCGATAGGCTCAATGACCGCTTCGATGTTCCCCCATGACACCCGCAAACACGCACGGGCCGCGGTGCGCGAAAGTTTCCTCGCCGTACGCTCGCTGCTGGGGGCAATCGGTGACGGCATCGAGAACGCCCTGTCCGACAAGGACACGCCCACGAACATGCGCCAGCCCCTCACCACCAGCGGCCCTCCTGGCACCTGGGGCACGGCACCCTCATCCACAGGCCCACTCACCACGACTAGCTCCAGGGCACGTCGGATCGAGATCGCCGACCTGGACGCTACACCCACCTCTACAGGCGACGAAGACGATGCACCGGACGAAAGAGGCTTGCGGGCGGACATAGACTACTAGAGATAGCAAAGAGAGGGAACCGCAAGACGCCAAGAACCCGCCAAGAACCACGCCAAGAATATTGACGTTTCAAAAACAAAAGGACCAGCGTGCGTATAGTCGTGCCCTGGTCCTCTTGCTTAGAACACCCTCTTAACCTTGGCGGGTTCTTGGCGTCTTGGCGGTTCCCTCTCTTTCAACGCTTGCCGGGGAGGTGCCGTCGAGGGCGGCGGGGAAGACTTTGCCGGGGTTGAAGCGATTTTCGGGGTCTAGGGCCCACTTGATACGCTGCATCATTTCTATGCTGGCCGCGTCCAGGCTCTTGTGCAGGTATTCGCGCTTGAGGGTGCCTATACCGTGCTCGCCGGAGAGCGTGCCGCCCAGGGCTATGGCCGCCTCGAATATCTCGCGTGCCGCCGCCTGGACCCGCGACATCTCTTCGGGGTCGCGCAGGTTGCACAGGATGTTGGGGTGGAGATTGCCGTCGCCGATGTGGCCGAACAGGGGGATAACAAGGTTATGCCGGGCGGCTATCTCGGTGACTTTGGCTACCATGTCGGGGATGTGGGCGCGGGGTACGGAGATATCTTCGCCCAGCTTGTTGGGCTTGAGACGTGAGATGGCTGGGGAGACTGCCCGCCTGGCCGCCCACAGGGCCACGCTCTCGGCCTCCGTCTCGGCTTGCCGGACCTCAATGGCCCCACCTTCTCGGCACAGGGCGGCTATCTCGGTTAGCTCGTTTTGCAGCACGCGGCTGTCGTTGCCGTCCTGGTCGATGAGCAGGATCGTCTCGGCGGCGAGGGGCAGGCCGAAGGGCTTGTACGCCTCCACCGCGCGTATGCAGAGGTTGTCCATCATCTCCAGGGCCAGGGGCACGATCCCGGCTTGCAGGACGCGGTTCACCGTCTCGGCGGCATCTGCCAGGCGGTTGAAGATCGCCATGACTGTGCCCCGGTAGCGCGGCCTGGGGATGAGGCGCAGGGTAATCTCAGTGATGACGCCCAACGTGCCCTCGGAGCCGGTGAATAGCTGGGTGAGGTTGTAGCCTGTCTGCACCTTCATCATCTTGCCGCCGGTGCGTATGATGCGGCCATCGGCGAGCACCACCTGAAGGCCGAGCACGTAGTCCTTGGTGGTGCCGTACTTGAGGCACCGGGGGCCGCCCGCGCTGGTCGCCACGTTGCCGCCAATCGTGCACTGCCGCAGCGACTGGGGATCGGGCGGGTAGAACAGCCCCAGCCTTTCGGCCTCCGCCTGTAATCGCGCGTTGATGATGCCCGGCTGCACCACAGCGACCATGTTCAGGCGGTCCAGTTCCAGTACGCGGTCCATCATGGTAGTGTTGACCACAATGCCGCCCTGAGTGGGCACCGAGCCGCCCGCCAGCCCCGTCCCGCCGCCGCGCGGCACTACAGGCAACTCCATCTCACGTGCCAGGCGGACCACCGCCGCGACCTCTTCCGCCGTTAGAGGGGAGACCACCGCGTCGGGCCTGTGGTTGGCCCAGGTACCGTCGTAGCCGAACACTGCCAGGTCTTCGGGGGTGGCGTGTACCCTGTTGGCGGGGAGTAGCTTCCTAAGCCCCTCGATGAGCGGGGAGGCAGCCATTTCGCTTTTACGAGTCGTGGTAGCCATAGGTCAAGGAAGCTAGAGTTGCCCCTCGCTTCAGTTGTCGCTCCATTCTTGTTGCACGTCCAGCAGCTTCCAACCATCCGGGGCGGTGGCGTCGGGTTGGAAGCTGTAAAGATAACCTGCGGCGTTGCCAAGCCCGCGGTAGATGGTGCCACGGACGGCCACGATACCGGTGCCTTCGGGTCCGGACATGATCTCGCCCAGGGTCACGAAGACGCCGCTATCCTTCACCTTACCGCCTTCCTCCAGCGCACCTACCGCCTCTGAAAACCCGGACATGAAGTACTGGCGCTCACCGTCCACAGCGTCCATGTACTTGCCCAGGCCATCTCCGAGGGATTTGGCAGGGTCCGTCTCATCAAGGCGCTCGCCCTGGCCCAGGAATGGGTTCAGGTAGACGGTAGTCGCACTCTCGGCCTTGACCAAGTTGAGCACCACCAGGCCGAAAATGGTCTGGCGATCGTCTTCGCTGAGTGAGGTGGGTATTGCAGCCGGAGTCGCTGTGCCAGCGGTGGACAGCACCTCGGTCAGAAGAGCATCAGGGAGATTGGCGCCGGTAGATGTCCCGGTGGGAGTGGAGGTGCTACGGGTAGCCTCGCCAGGCACCGGCTGCGACCCACCCGCGTCACAAGCTGTAATTAGCAGCGCCAGAGCAAGCAGAGGAACTACAACCATCCAGTGCCGCTGACTCGCCCAACCTCCACCCGATCTCATACCATGATACCCCTGGACCTCATGTCAAAACAACAAGCGCTTGTACGACGCTACTGCTATTCTACACTAATCCTGGGAGACTGGATGGTATGTTGACGAGCCTGAGTAACTCTGCTACAATTCGGTCACCCAGAGCGCGAGTCGTTGTTACAGACTACGAGACACGTTAGCGATCATGACTATGGTCGTTCTCCGTTTCGACGCTCTATTCGCGCTTTTGCCTGCGGCTACCTTCGTCAAACCTCCCCTCCCTCCGTTCAAGCCCCAAATCTGACGACCAAGCTGAATGCCTGGCTGCAAAAGATAGAACCGGTGCAAACCCGGCTACAGGAGGGAACGATGAGGGGCTATTCAAGTACGTTCCGCAATGAACGGCGGCTTATTTTCGTTGTTTTCAGCATAGTAGCAGGCGCGCTCCTTTTGGCTGGTGTCGCCCTGGCCTCGGCACGAGGCACTGCACCTATGCCCGTAGCTTACACAGGTGCCACTAATGAAAGTGTGCGCCTACAGCCTCATGCTCCGCAAGTCTCATGCATAAGCAACGGGTCAATAGTTGCAGGAGATCCCGGCATGAGTCCCCGCTGGTCCAGCGGTACCTCCACTTGTGCAGTGCCGGTCGTTTGCGCATCGACCGGGGGCGATTTTTACCACTATGATACTTATACCTACACCAACAGTTCCGCATCGAGTGTGTGCGTGACTATTGCGCTGACCGGCACAAATCTTCAAAGTGCGGCGTTCAGAAACTCTTTTGACCCCACCACAATATGTAGCAGCAATGCCAATGCGCAATATCTCGGGCGAGGCGGCTCTCCATACTCGGTTGATGTGCCTGCTAACATCAATTTGATTGTGGTTGTTACCGAGCTAACCGGGAATACCGGTTCGGAAACCAAGGCTTACACGCTTGAGGTCACCGGTCTGGCATCATGCGCACTCGGCCCCACCTCTACTCCCACGAGGACACGCACAGCCACCAGAACACGCACGCCTACCGTAACGTCAACACCTACGAAAACGAACACACCTACCAGAACAGCCACAGCCACCAGGACACACACGC
>JAXDKH010000313.1:0-13864 GCA_034667185.1 Chloroflexia bacterium
GTACTCGGTACTCGGTACTCGGTACTAACAGCACGGAGGAGTTATGGCAGGTTTGAACGTGGTTCTAGGCACGCTTCTCATACAGGTTAATGGCTGGCCCGATGACCGGCTGCTCAGGATCGTCTTCACGTTTGTCGTCTGGGCTATCCTGGCCTCGCTGGCCTACTGGCTGCTGTTCCCGCTGGGGCGGCTGCTGGTAAGCTCCACGCGCAACGAGTTCGACAACATAGTGCTGCGTACCGTACGGGTGCCCATCTTTGTCGCTATCGTGGCTTACGGGCTGGTGCAGGCGCTCGAGGAAGTGCCCCTGGGGACGGACTTCAGCCTCTTGCTACGCAGACTCTACGCCGTGGTCGTGGTAGCTGTCGTTTTCTACCTGGCGTGGCGCATAATCCGCGAGTTGTTGCTGCGATGGCTGGCACACAGGGCCGCCGAGACCGAGAGCAACGTGGACGACCTGATGGTGCCCATCGTGAAGACGCTCGGCCCGCTGGTCTTCTTCCTGGTGGCGCTGGCGTTTATGCTACAGGCACTGGACGTGAACATCGGCGTGCTGCTCGCTAGCATCGGCGCGGTCAGCCTCGTCATCGGTCTCGCCTTCCAGGACACATTAGGCAACCTGTTCAGCGGGGTCTACCTCATGATAGACCCACCTTTCAGAGAGGACGACCTCGTCATCCTGCCCGAAAACAAGATATACCGCGTCGAAAAAGTGGGTCTGCGCATGACCCAGCTTTACGATATGACCAACCACGCCCTCATCTACATGCCCAACAACGTGCTTACGCGCTCATCTATCGCGAACATCACCAAGCCGACGGTGGACATGAGGACGATCACGCAGATACGCACCACGATGGAAGCCGACCCGGCCAGGGTGCGGGCGTTGCTCAGGGAGATAGTGCAGAGCCACCGCAACATCCTCCACGTGCCCGAAAAGAAACTTGCGGTACTGCGAAGCCGCATCAACAAGATTGCTATGCTCTCAGGCGCCAGCAGCACCGTGTTGGTCATGACCCAGGGAGCGCTTGAGGAATGGTGGCGCGAGCACAAGACGAGGAATGCCCACATCTACAACAATTTGCTCCAGGTACGCACGCAGCTTACCCAGTGTTTGCTCGACGCACAGGTTGCATTAGCTCAGTTGCAGGCGCGCGGCGAGGCGCAGAAGGACGTGGAGCAACTGCGCACCATCCTGGGTGGAGTGGACGCGAGCGGCAAGACAATGGGCGGGCAGCAAACCGACAGGGTAGCGGAGATCGAGGTAGCCTGGCAGGGCCTGGCGAATACGTTGTCGGAAGCGGCGTTGGAGCCTTTGCGCGCGGCTCTGCACTCAATCGAAGGGTTGCACGTGCAGTCTGAAGCGCTCGAACAAGAGCTTCTCGTGATTGAGAAGCAGGCGATGGACGAGTTAGACGGCCTGCTATCCCACCTGGTGGACGCCGGCAACGTGGTAGCCGAGGCCCTGCACATCAAAGGCTTCTACAAAGAATCGGCGCGTATCAAACTGTGGGTCCAAAACGTGGCGGTCGTGTATACCGAGCTGGAGATGCTCGACTCCATCGACGGGCTGAACGCGGAGCTAGAGGGCCTTATCCTGTGGCTAGGCTCGCTGGAGCAGGGCGGCCTTACCAGGCAGGAGCGATTGCGCATCAGGGGCCTCTTTACGCAGTGGGGCGGTATGCAGGCTATGTGCGAGCGGCGACTGAGCGAGTTGCGGCCTCGTATCTTGCGTTACACGCAGTGGAAGGAAGAGGACGTTCTGCCGCCCAGCGAATACAGGACGTTGGTCGCGCAATGGGAGCGCAAGCTGCGCCTGCTGAGCGCCCGGCTCCTCGCGCTACCGACGGGCGACGAGGAGTTGCTTGACAACTACCTGACCAGCCTCAAGCTGTGGATCAACAGCAACAGCTTTTACGAACCGTTCGAGGACTGGAAGGTGCCGGGAGCCAGCTTCAAGGGCTTCGGGGACTACTACTACTTCTACAACATGAGCTACTACATCGACGACATCAAGCTGGAGACCTTCGAGCGCCAGTCGAAAGTCACCAACGACCTGATGATGGACATCTACGAAGTGTTCCAGCGCGAAGGCATCCAGATCCCGGTGCCCAGGTCCGAAATCCTCGCCCTGAAGACAGATGATGCCGACACGGCAAACACAGACGGCGCGGGCGAAGCACCAACACGCAACGCACCCACGGGCTACATCCCCGGCCAACGCACCCCAACCGAGCCATTCCTGCGCATGCCGATCCCGAAGTAGTAGGGGAATTACGAATTACGAATTACGAATTACAGGTGATATGTGACGAGTGACACTTGTAATTCGTAATTCGTAATTTTCAGTGTTGCCAATCGCTCCCACCTGCGGTATCATGCATCGGATATTTTGGCCCACTATTAAGGCAAGGGAGGTCTTGCTGTGTACGAAGTTGAAATCAAGGACGTAAGAGCTTACGAGATACTAGACTCCAGGGGCAACCCCACGATTGAGGTCGAGGTCAGCCTCATTGGCGGGGCCGTGGGGCGTGCGGCGGTGCCGTCCGGTGCGTCTACTGGGGCGCACGAGGCAGTAGAGCTGCGCGACGGTGACAAGCGCCGCTACGGTGGCAAAGGAGTGCTCAAGGCCGTCGAGAACGTCAACGTGGCGGTGGCCGAGGAGATCATAGGCATGAACGCGTGCGACCAGGTGGGGCTTGACAAAAGCCTGCTCGCCCTCGACGGCACCCCCAACAAGAGCCGCCTGGGTGCCAACGCCATCCTGGGTGTGTCGCTGGCCGCCGCGCAAGCCGCGGCCCTGCACTTCAAGATGCCGCTTTACCGCTACCTGGGGGGCCTCGCCGCCCGCACCATGCCTGTGCCGATGTTCAACATCATGAACGGCGGCAAGCACGCGGTAGACTCCACCGACTTCCAGGAGTTTATGGTCATGCCCACCGGCGCTCCCAACTTTCGTGAGGGCCTGCGCTGGGGCGTGGAGATATACCAGTCGCTCAAGAAGACGCTGCACGACCGCGGTTACAGCACCGGGATAGGCGATGAGGGCGGGTTCGCACCATCGCTCAAGAGCAACGCGGAGGCGGTCGAGTTGATCCTGGCCGCTGTAGAGCAGGCGGGCTACGTGCCGGGCAAGGACGTGCATATCGCCCTCGACCCCGCGATAACGGAGCTATACGAGAACGGGTCTTACCATCTGGCGAAGGAAGGGCGCACCCTCTCCACCGAGGAAATGGTCGCCTTCTGGGAGGACTGGACAGGCAAGTACCCGATCATCTCCCTCGAAGACGGCCTGGCCGAAGACGACTGGGAGGGCTGGCAGCTACTCAACGAGCGCATCGGCAATCGGGTGCAGCTTGTGGGGGATGACTTGCTGGTGACCAACACCGAGCGCATAGCCCGTGCCATAGAGACCGGGGCTTGCAACTCACTGCTAACCAAGGTGAACCAGATAGGCAGCCTGACCGAGGCAATCCAGGCCGTGCGCGACGCCCAGCAGGCGGGCTGGACCGCCGTCATGTCCCACCGCTCCGGCGAGACCGAGGACACTACGATAGCTGACCTCGCGGTGGCCCTCAACTGCGGCCAGATAAAGACGGGTGCCCCGGCCCGCGGCGAGCGCACCGCCAAGTACAATCGCCTCCTACGCATCGAAGCCGAGCTTGGCGAAAGCGCGGTGTATCCTGGGATTGGTGCGTTCTACAACATCCGCAGGTCATAGGGAACGCGTCAAATTCTGGGTATTGTCGACATAGGACGCCCGGCGATTGATGAAGATTAAGAAATTACCCATAATGGTAGCCAGCCGACGCCCGGCGATTGAAATCGCGGGCTACGGTTTGCAAAGTCCCCCTTCGGGGACTGTTACATCTTATTAGATCTTTCTAGATTCTATTAAGAAGAACCAGTCTGCATGGGGCAGACTTCGCAAGGTGTAGCCCGCGATTTCAATCGCCGGGCGTCATATGTCGACCATGTAACCTGTACGGTATCGCCTGGTGTTTCCCTTCGTACCCCCTTTCTCATACACGATCAATCTCTGGGCGTCTTCTGCCGACCATAATGGGATCTCACGCATCGTGCAAACGCTGGTAAGCAGGCGGCAATTCACCGTATAATGTCGCTGGTGTCGCACGCGCGTTCCGTCTCTGGCGATTCCCCAAGCACCAACCACCGGCAGCTAACAAGCCACATTGGATACACTCGTAGGCCGCAGACTAGGCAAGTACCAGCTGGAGTCCCTCCTTGGCAGGGGTGGTATGGCTACGGTCTACAGGGCCCACGACACGATCCTGAACCGGGCTGTCGCTATCAAGGTGCTCGACCCCGCGCTGTCTATAGACCCCAAGGCGGTGGAGCGCTTCAAGCGTGAAGCGGTCACGGCGGCCAACCTGGAGCACCCCAACATCGTGCGCGTGTACGACGTGCAGCAGGAAGGCAACCTCCACTACATCTCGATGCGATACGTGCAGGGCACTACCCTGCGCGACATCCTCCAGGATAACGGTCCACTCCCCCTCGAAACGGCGGTGAACGTCATCGTCCCTGTGGCCCAGGCGCTGCACTACGCTCACAAGAACGGGGTCATTCACCGCGATGTGAAGCCCGGCAACATCCTGGTGGAGCCCGACGGCTCGGTAGTGCTCTCGGACTTCGGCATAGCGCGGGCCGGGGGCGCGGCACAGGCGGGGCTTACCGCTACGGGCCTGGTGATGGGCACCGCCGACTATCTGGCGCCGGAGCAGATAAGCGGCCGCCCGGCGGAAGCCCGCTCGGACATCTATTCGCTTGGCGTGGTGCTGTATGAGATGCTCACGGGTGTGACGCCCTTCGCCGGAGAAAACACAGCGAGCGTTCTCTACCGACAGGTGCACGATACGCCTCCTCCCCTGCGCTCGATGAACCCCCGCCTGCCCCAGGAGCTACAGCCCATCATCGACCGCGCCCTCGCCAAGAACCCCACCCTGCGCTACTCCGAAGCGCTGGACTTCGCCCGCGACCTGGAAGAAGTGGCCCGCTGGCTCCCGCAGGGCGGGCCGTGGCTCAAGGGCAAGCAGGGATCAAACGGAGCAGGCAACGCCACTCGCTACGTGCCCCAGCCTGCCGATGCCTACGATGACAACGCCCAACAGTGGGATGGCCGCCAGCAGACGGTAAACCCCTTCGTTGGAGAGTTGGATCAACCTTACCAGGAGTACCAACAGTTCGACCCGCACGTAACTTACACGCGGATGCCCCAGGAGCGAGGACACGGACGCCGGACGGTGCTGCTCTTCTTCGCGCTCTTCCTGGTGGCGGTAGGCGCGGTAGTCATGGCGGCGGGGGCGGGGATTCTGCCGATCAAGATTGGACAGTTCGGCAGGGGCGGAAGCGATGGTTCTACCCACTTCCAAGCCGCTGGCCCGGTCACGTATAGCGGTCCGGTGCGCACGGGCAACGGGCCTGACATCCACGTGCCCAGAGCCTTGCAGCCGCTAACGATTGACGGCGACCTTGCGGACTGGGCAGGGGCGGAGCAGTGGGCGGTGCCCGCTTCCGACATTACCTATATAAACGAGAAGGTACGCGACCTGCGCTGGGAAGGCCCGCAGGACCTGAGCGCCACCTTTAATTTCGCGTGGGACGACAGCAACTTCTACGTCGGCGCGGTGGTGACCGATGACGTACATGTCCAGACCGGCAACACCCGCAGCTACAGCCTGTACAACGGCGACGACATCGAAATCTGGTTCGACCTTGACCTGGCGGGCGACTTCAACACGGGCACAGGCAACGGCGACGACTTCCAATTGGGCCTCTCCCCCGGCGACTTCGCCAGCCATGGCCCCGAAGCGGTCTTCTGGAACCCTGACCGCAAGCCCGACCGCAACAAAATGGTAACCGTGCGCGCCCAGCGTAGGCCCGACAATAACGGCTACGTTATCGAGGCTGCGGTGCCCTGGCTTGCCTTCGGGAACTTTCAGCCGCGCCCCGGCATGGGTATCGGCTTCGTAGCCTCCGCGGGCGACAACGACGACCCCAACCAACCACGCCAGGAGTTGATGACCTCCACGGGCAACCGCCTCCAGTACAAGCAGCCCCCGACCTTCGGTATGCTTTACTTGTAGCTATATTATGTCAAGCATTACCGACCAGCATTACCTCGTCTCCGACCAGTACAGAAACGCCGGCAACCTCAACGCGCGCATACGCCTGCACCAGCTTTACAGCACCAACAAGTACGGCTGGTTCTGCTGGCTGTTCGACCGGCTCGACCTGCCCCCGGACGCGCGAGCGTTGGAGGTGGGCTGCGGTCCCGCTACGCTGTGGGTGGAGAACCTGGCGCGGGTGCCCCATACCTGGGAAGTGGTGCTAACCGATCTCTCCCCAGGCATGGTCGAGGAAGCACGCGCTAACCTGGCAGACAGCGGGCGTCACTTCAGCTTCCAACAAGCCGACGCCATGTCGCTCCCCTACCCTGATGCGAGCTTCGGCGCAGTGCTGGCGATGTACATGCTCTACCACGTGCCCGACCGTGGCAAGGCTCTATCCGAGATGCGGCGAGTGCTCAAGCCGGACGGCAAGCTGTACATAGCGACCCTTGGCCGCATGCACCTCTACGAGATATTTGAGCTGCTGAATCGCTTCGACCCTGGTGCGGCGAACCACCTGCCGTTCGGCCCAAGCGAGCATAAGACGCAAGCGCACAGGCTCGGCTTCGTCCTGGAAACCGCAGGCGAAGAAATAGCTCAGCACTTCAGCCGGGTCGAGCTACTACGCTACGAGGACGCGCTGGAGGTGACAGAGGCTCAGTCGCTGGTGGACTACATTCTCTCCAGCGCAGGTTCCACATTCGATGAGGAGCAGACCCAGGCCCTCACCGCCTTCATCCAGGCCGAATTCGATGCCAAAGGCACCGTCCACATCCAGAAAGACAACGGCCTGTTCGTTGCCCATGCATAGCTCCCGACGATATCAGGCCTCAATAGCACTTCTCATTGGACCCCGCCTGTGCCGTAAGCGAGTTGCAAGAACCCTGCTCCACCCTGTCATCCTGAGCGTAGCGAAGGATCAAGTGGCATGCGAGAGTCTTCAAAGTTGGGGATGTTGGTGGCATTAGCAACCAGGTGCCTTGATAGGAAGGGTTAAACACGGGGCACTGATCCTTCGCTACGCTCAGGATGACAGCGTGGGGCTTTGGTTCATGTATCCAATGGGGAGCTACCCTTACCAATGGAGGAGGGGGCTGATGACATAGTACCATCAGCCCCCTCCTCCATCGTCTATCTTCCATCGTCGGTCGTCCGCTAAACCACCTTACCCTCCGGCAGTTCCTCCAGGTACTCGGACCCCAGCCGGGCCGCATCGTACAGCTTGCCTACCGCGTGATGGTAGGGCACGCCGGAGAAGAAGTGGTGGCTCTTTGTGGGGTAGTCGCCGCCCTCGAACTCCTTGCGTTGCAGGTTGATATAGCCTTGCTCCTGGGTTTCGGACATCTCCTGCAGCAGGTTGCTCAGGCCGTAGCCGGTGGCGTGCTGGCCTCCCAGCGTGATAAACAGGAACTTGAAGCCCATGTCGCCCAGTTCGGCAAAGGTGGTGGGGTTGGGGTCGTTGAACCACTTGAAGGACGACGACCAGTTGAAAGCAAACCTTGCTTCGGGGAAGCGCTTCCTGATCTCGCCAGCAAACGTCTCCACCGGCTGGCGGTCGGAGGTAGGGAACTCGCACCAGAGCAGGTCGGGTATGCCGGTGTCAAGGTAGCGTAGGCCACGCTCGATTGCCAGGTCCATCCCCCGCTGCGACTCCGGTGCGTCCACCGCGCTCAGCCCATCGGTGCGGGCGATGATTACGAAGTCACTGTTGCCCAGGTCGTCGGCCACCACGCGTGCCATACGCAGTTTGCCGACCATCTCGTTGACTGCGATGAGGGCCTTACCCCCGATGTGGCCGCACCGCTTGGGCAGCACCTGATCCTCTATGTGGGCCGCCGCCACGCCCGCGTTCACATAAAGCTCTGCCGTCCGCTGCACGTTGAAGATGTTGCCATAGCCGCCGTCCATATCCACGATGAGAGGGGGTATCTCCAGGTGCCTGGGCGCGAGGCCTTTGTCGGGGTCGCCTACAGCCATCGTTAGTTGGAACTTGCGCATGGCACTCACGGTGCGACGGGCGGCGTCCGCGATCTCTACGTTTGAATAGAGGTCCATGTCGGTGGTGCCGAGATGGCCTATGGCGAATGAGTAGCCGCTGAAGTAGACGGCCTTGAAGCCGTAGTACATCACAAGCTGCGCGCCGAACGGGTCGTACACGCCGGGGCCGAACAGGTACGGCTCGGTCTCCAGCAACTGTCGCATGCGGGTGCTGGGGTGCGTCCAGCGCGACTTCGGCACCATGTAGCCCTCGGGCAGCAGGGGCGTAGGCGCAAGCTCCAAATTAGGCTGCGCGGGCGCTGCCTTATGCCCGTTGCTGTGGCCGTCCTGTGCCGTGTTGGCTGTTACTTCGTGGACCATAGTTGTGTTAACCTCCTTGTTAACTCATCTCATACCGAGCTACAACACCGCACGACTGGGAACGCCTGTGTTCCCATCCTCTAATGAGCACCGCACTTGCATTGAGAGCGTCACAAAGCACCAAGCCTCTACCTTGTCATTTCGAGCGCAGTGAGAAATCTCGTCCCTCTCTACCCAAACAACCCTCTTCGTGTGAGCACTCCACTAGTGTCCTGTAAGAACAAAGAGACTTCTCCATGAGGGGCGAGATTTCTCACTGCGTTCGAAATGACAAAGAGGTGCTGAGTGCTGATAACTGCGCTGACTCGTTCTGCATAACACCCACTAAATGGGGTCGAACTGGTCCTCTGTAATCATCCTCTCGCTAACCTCCCGAGCCTTCCTGAACTTGTCCGCAGCGCCCGGTGGAGCGTCAGCTGGTAGCTCGCCTAGCAGCCTATCTAGTTCCTCATCGAACAGGCGGCTCACGAGATCGGGCGTGTGCTCGACAGGCTGGCCTTCCTCGCTGCTGATGGTTATGTCGCCTCGGTGGCGTATGCGTTGGGCGATCATCAGGCGGTAGATGCGGTCAGTAGCCAGGTCCTCCATGTAGCCATCTAGCAGACTTGCGCCCTTGCCGTTGAGCACGCCGTTGCGGTAGCGTATGACGGTTCTGATGGCGGCGCGGGTTCCTGCCAGCGTGCGCCTGCCCACCCCTTCGGGAACGGGGCGCAGGTTAGGGTAACGCTCTATGCTCTTTGGCCTGGCGTCTAGCTGGTTGGGGTACGGGAACTGGCTCACGGCGATCTCATTCTGGTCGGGGTGGCCCGTCCACGCACCGTCCATGAGGCTGTTCGCCTCGTTCTTCTTGTCCTCGGCCAGCACCTTGAGCGCCCGCTCGTTCAATTCAGAGTCAACACGGCTCGGATAGAGCGCAGTCATGCCGCCTATCGCAAGTATGCCTCGCTTATGGCAGATTTCCGGTATCAGCTCGCGCAGGTTCTGGAAGAAGGGCACGTTGTGCGGTATAGTGTTGCGATCGGGCAGCACCCAGTTGGGGTCGTTGAAGTTGAAGTGGATGAGGCTCGCCATGTAGTCCCACCGCCCCAGGTTCAGGCCCAGAATGTGCTCGCGCAGGTTGTAGACAAACTCCTCCATCTGGAACGCTAGCGGGTGCGACTCGACCAGCGCCATGCACTTGATGTAGTCGCGGGGCCAGCCCTTTGCAGCCGACATCGCCTGGAACAGGTCGCGCCACCACAGCCCTTCTTCCGCCGACTCCGTCTTGGGGATGTAGATGCACAGCGGGTGCTTGAGCCTGGTCGGGTCCACCTGGTAAACGATCATAGCTACGTCGAACAGCGAGGCCGACGTAAGCTCCTCCTGGTCGGAGAGCACTCCCGCTTGCGAGATGTGCAGACCGCGCGGGCGGGTCCAGATGACCGTGGGACTCTCCTTGATCCCCACCTCACCGCCGCGCTTCTGGTCGATATAAGTCAGTTCTCCCACCAGCGCGGAGAGAACGTTGCTTATGCCCTTCAGCGTATTCGGCCAGGAGTTCGCCATCGAGTCTTCGAGGTCGAGCATCACGCCGGGCGCACCGGAGTTGAGCATCTTGACCACAAGCTCGGCGTCGTCTGCAGGGCCGGTCATCTGGTTGCGCTGGTCCTGGCACCATTCGGGTAGCTCAATGCGCCAATTGCCGGTAGTGGCCTCAGAGGGTGGCAGGTGATCGGGCAGGTTGCCCCGGTGGGCTTCGGCTAGCACCTCGGCGCGCCTGCGGGCCAATTCCTGTTGGCGGGGGGTGAATTCTCGATGCAGCGGCAGAAAGAAATCGAGGAAGCCCGAAGGCAGGTCAGCTTCCGCGTCGAAGCCGGGTGGAGTGGTGTTTATTCGTTCGAGTATCATTCCTCTCCTCATCGAGATAGAATGTCTACACCCCGCTTCCATTGCCTCGACAGCCTGGGCAGCGGTAGGTACGGCCAGTAGTATATCCCATCCACAGCTTGCCGCGCGTGGTTGTGGACAGTCTCCGGCAGCCGAGTGTGTAGCTAGTTCCGTGCCAGGGTTTGGTCCTGCGAGGCAGTGACAAGGGTCACTTATCACGTGCCGGTAGTTGCTGCAAGCATCTCCATTGTATTTCTTGAAGTTGCGTTACAGTTGCGTCCTGGTAACAGACTAGGAGCTATCACAAAGAACACAATCGGGAATATAGGCAGCCCCGCCCCAATCTGTCATTTCGAACGCAGTGAGAAATCTCGTCCTACACCAGGATGTAGCTCTCTTCTCTTGGGCAAGCAGCAAGGGGATATTTGGGTGCTGAAGGACGAGGTTTCTCACTGCGTTCGAAATGACATGGCCCAACGGGACCGCTACATTTGACTTTGACAAAGCCCTGAGGGGCGGTTTCACGCTTGACAGCACGCCCAAACGCGGATATAATTAGAGGCTGTGACCCAAATAGTAGCGGAGGAAATTAGGTGTACGCAATCATAAAGGCCGGAGGTCACCAATTCAGGGTAGCTCCGGGTGATACTATCGAGGTAGAACTGCTTGATGCCAGGCCGGGCAGCCAGGTAGAGCTGGGCGAGGTGCTCATGGTGGGCGGGGGCGATAACGGCCTGCAGGTTGGCACACCCACCGTCGCGGGCGCTCGCGTGATCGCTACCGTCGTCGGCCAGGCCAAGGGCCCCAAGCTGGTCATCTTCAAGTTCAAGCCGAAGAAGCGCATCCGCCGCAAGACGGGTCACCGCCAGGGCCTCACCAGGCTCTCGATCAAGGAAATCGCTCTGTAATTGGAGTGGTTAGTGGTTAGTGGTTAGTGGTTAGTAGCTCAGTTTTGCCAACCAGTAGCCGGGAACCAGGAATCACTCTCCCGAAGGGAGAAATAGATGGCTCATAAAAAAGGTGTAGGTTCGTCCCGCAACGGTCGCGACAGCAATCCGAAGATGCTGGGCGTAAAGTGCGGCGATGGGCAGGCAGTTCGCTCCGGCAGCATCATCGTGCGCCAGCGCGGCACCAAGATTCACCCCGGCAACAACGTGGGCCTGGGTCGCGATCACACCCTCTTTTCTTTGGTGGATGGCTACGTCAAATTCGAGAACGCCACCAAGGACAAGAAGCGGGTCAGCGTGTACTCCGAGCGCGCGAACGCCCAGGTTGCGGAAGCTGCTACGGCTACTGCGTAGCCGCAATTACGAATTACTAATTACGAATTACGCGCGTATTTCGGAGATGGTAATTAGTGGTTCGTAACGGTAATTGGTAATTAGTAATTCGTAATTAGTAATTAAAAGAGCGAGGTAAAACAAAATGAAGGCAGGAATCCACCCCAAGTACGTACTTGCAACGGTTCACTGCGCTTGTGGCAACACCTGGCAGACCATGTCTACCAAGGAAGTTCTCAAGACGGACCTTTGCAGCAATTGTCACCCCTTCTACACCGGCGAGCAGCGCATCGTTGACACCGCAGGCCAGGTAGAGCGCTTCATGCGCCGCATGGGGAACCGCACCGTGACCTCCACCAACGAGGTCCGCACCGCCCGCCGCGGCTCCGGCAACAAGGCCAACGTGCCCCCGCCCCCGCAGGAGCGCCGCCCGGCCCCTCAGCCCGAGGCCGCCGAGACCGAAGAAGTCGCAATCGAGGCGTAACTCAATAGCGTTATCGAAGAAGAGATCGGAGTTGTTCTCCGGTCTCTTTTGATTTAAGGTGACGAGCAATAAATCGCTAGTAACTTCATACATCCAGAGGGACACCGGATGCCGAGCTGTTGTTTGGCGCTCGCAGGCGGGTGAGCAGGCCCTGGGCAATCGGGGCGGCCAGCAGGAGTACGAGTGCGCTCATCAAGACGACGGTGCTGAGCACTTCTCCCACCGGAGCCAGTAACAGCGCGGCGACACCTGTTCCTACTCGCAGCAGTATGATGGAACGCCGCGAGCCTTCGCTGAGACCCGCCGGGTCAAGGGTCATTTCGAGCAGCCCCAACGCGAGCAGCGACGTGCCCACCGCGCAGCAGATCAACCAGCGTAGGGGTGCCTGGAGGATACCGCTCTCGCTGCCTATCACGTCGGCCACTCCCGCACCGATAGCCGTGATGCCCATCAGCAGGGGCAGGTGCAGGTAGGTGCGCCCGGCGAACGAGAAGAGCCCTCGCCGCACCGGGCGGTCCATTACGTTGTCGAAGTATAGCCACCACAGGGCGAATGCCATCGCAAGCCCCAGCACTCCTGCCACAACAGTCTGGAGCGCGAGTGCGAGCCCCTCAGCGGCTCCACGCACTGTGCCCGCCACCGACTCGCCCAGCACTATGATGGTGAATAGGCCGAATCGTTCCGGCAGGTGCGATGTGCTGTAGCTCGGCAGGCGGCGCTGAATGTGTAGCGTGCCAAGCGGGGTCAACAGGTCGAACAGCAGGCCAATGCCCCACAGCATAAACCGCCACGGAGGATCGACAAAGATGGAGAGCACCCACAGCGCCAACGAAACGCTGAACCCCGCTGCATAACGGTTAGTTAGCGGCCGGGCCACGGGGTTATAGAACCCACCCCTCACCCACATAAAGATGATAAGCAGCCGGGCCGCCGCGTAGGCGAGCGCGAAGCCCTGAGATGCCTTACCGATGCCGTCGTGTATGTTCAGGGCCAGCGCCGCCACCGCCAGGATTTGCAGGAACGTGTAAGCGCGCTGTCCGATATCGTCGGTGTCGAAGCGGTCGTTATAGAAAGTCGCCCCGATCCAGACCCACCAGACCGGGATGAAGAGCAGCAAGAAGGCCAGCACGCCATTCCAGGTAACATTGGTCGCTAATTCATGGGCTAGCTGCGCCACGACCACGACAAACACCAGGTCGTAGAAAAGCTCCAGCCAGGTTGTGCGATGCTCTCGAAGCTCGCTCTCGTCGTCCCGCAGGTGCGGCCGCTGCCATACAGAAACGTTCGCCATTCCCCCTCCTGCCACAGTAGGGTTACCGCCAGCAGATGGCACCCCTCAACTTCCCCACCAGTCTATATGAGACCACGAGCCTGCACATCCGTCAATAGTATGGTTGCGACTCGACTTTCTTCTGGTTAAGCTTAAGGGTAGGAGCGCCCTTCCCGTTCCGGTACGGCTTGTGCAAAACAAGGGACGAAGCGGGTGCGCAAAAACAGAGTGGACCACCTTTTCCACCGTATGATTGCAGTTATCCCAGGCGAAAGGTGGCAAAATGGGAGATTACGTGCAACGCTACATGCAGGACCAGGGGCCGCTTGGCCCTCACCCCAAGCACTACGCCGGTGGCTGGCTGGAGGTGGTCTGCGGCAGTATGTTCTCCGGCAAGACGGAGGAGCTAATCCGCCGCGTCAAGAGGGCGCAGATCGCCCGCCAGAAGGTGCAGGTGTTCAAGCCCCGCATCGAC
>JAXDKH010000314.1:0-28325 GCA_034667185.1 Chloroflexia bacterium
TCGCCACCTTCCGAGGCCACGACCATACCTACCCTGAGCGCCTCCGGCAGTCTGCTCTCGACCAGCGCGGCATGCTCCAGCGAAACGATGAGCACCATGCCCAGGCCCATGTTGAACACCCTCGCCATCTCGTCCGGTGCGATGCCCCCCGCCTGCTGTATCAGCCGGAATATAGAAGGCACGCTCCATGCCGCCGTGTGAAGCTCCACCGCGCAACCTTCCGGCAGCACTCTCGGTATGTTGTCGAGCAGGCCACCGCCGGTTATGTGCGCCATGCCCTTGACGGGCCTCGAACGCATGTCGAGCAGGGGCACTATGCTGTGCAAGTACGAAGTGTGCGGCCTGGTGAGCGCGTCGCCGAGCGTGCTGCCCAGCTTGTCGTCGTATTCAGCCAGCCGCGCCCTGACCTGCTCCGGATCGCCGTTCAGCCCTAGTACCTCGCGGGCCAGCGAATAGCCGTTAGTGTGCAGACCATTGGAGGGCAGCGCCAGTACGACATCCCCAGGCTCGATATCGTGACCGAGCAAGATGCGATCGCGGGCCACCATGCCAACGATGAAGCCGGCTACGTCGTACTCGCCTGACGCGTACATGCCAGGCATCTCGGCGGTCTCGCCACCCAGCAACGCGCAACCGGCGGCCTTGCACGCTTCCGCCACGCCCGTGACCACCTCGGCGGTCTGCTCAGGCACCAGCTTGCCCGCCGCTACATAGTCGAGGAAGAACAGGGGCCGCGCGCCACATGCCAGTATGTCGTTGATGCAGTGGTTGACGATGTCGTGCCCGACCAGCCGGTGCGTACCCAGGGCGAAAGCGAGCTTCAGCTTGGTGCCGACGCCGTCGGCGCTTGCCACAAGCACCGGACCGTCTTCCGAGTCCGGGTCCAGCGCGTACAGGCCACCGAAATGGCCGAGGTCGGCGAGCACGTTGGGGCCAAAAGTGCTCCTGACGGCCGCGCGCATCAAACCCACGGTGCGTGCGCCCGCGTCTATGTCAACTCCCGCCTGCCGGTAGGTGCTGGCTACAGCGCCCAATTAGCTCGCTTCCTCCTTTATCGCCGTTATTATACAGAACGACTAGTCGTTTTGCTACGCTATCCACGCGTACTTTAGTCCCAAGAGGTATTAGGACGTGAGGCCGTCGTCCCCGGACGTGCGATTCTCCGTAGCCATTGCCTCCTTAAGCGCCTGCAACCTCGGCTCTATTCCGGGCTGGTAATCGTGCTCCAGCGTCCACAACAGCCGCATCGCCAGGTACCATTGGTGCAGCAGCCGCACTCGTTGGAGCGTCGCAGCAATGTCCGCCACCCCGTAGTGCTTCAATAGCATGGTCAGGAAGTCTGCTTCGTAAGAGTGATAAAGGTACACGAAGTCGAGCAGAGGGCTGGTTACGACCACGTCGCTGAAGTCTATGACTCCTGTGATCGTGCCTGTGGTTTCATCGAAGAGGATATGTTCCGGCGAAAGGTCTCCGTGAACAGGTGCCTGGGGCAACTCTCCCGGCGCCAGCGGGTCCAGCAGATTATCAACCAGGCTGCGCAAGTAACGGCCCGTGTCCGCATCGATTACCGGATAGCTGAGTAGCTTTTGGAGTTCGAGCCTGTAGCGTAGAGCGGCCGGGCCTTGCGCGATACCTTCCTCCGTCCTACAGAACGGGTACCCGCATCGCAGGACGCCAAGCTGCATGGCCCTCGCTGAACCTAACGAGTGCATCTCTCGGAGAAACCGCCCCAGGTCCGTCGCGCAACGCTCTTGATCTACGGTCTCAAGAGCAACCAGCCGTTCTGGTGTAAGCTCTGTTCCCGGTATCCGCGGGTAGGCAACGAACGCGAGGCCGGTATCCGGTAAGTGCCCTGAGTAAACGATGTTTGGTATGGGCAGCATTACTACCTGGTGCAGTTCAGGCAGCAACGCCATCTCTCGCTCAAGTGCACGCGAGCCTTCCTCGTTCCACGCGAACCGGAAGATCCATGCATCATTTACCGTGTACGCCCGGCAAAAGTCGCCCTCCCCCTCCACCCGGATGGTTTGCACGTGCAAATCGGGCGCGCTCTGTTCAATCTGCCGAGCTATGTCCTGTAGATGGTCCATGTAATTCCCTCTGCGTGCAGCACCAAACCCTTACATCCTTGGCGGCTCCTTGGCGTTCTGGGCGACTTGGCGGTTTCGCCTAATACTCTCGGCATGGCTCCTGCTTGACCATATGCGAGCCTTGTGATACGATTCACCGAATGTCCGGCGAAACCGCAAATCGCCAATCCGCATCGATATAGGAGACAACGGCGTTGAATATAGTAGTATGCATGAAAGCCGTGCCCGATACCACGGCTGAGAAGAGACTGCTGCCCGACGGCACGCTCGACCGCGCGTCCGTGCCCGCGGTCATCAACCCCTGGGACGAGTACGCCATAGAAGAGGCCCTGCGCATCAGGGAAAGTGGCGCGGCTACGGGTGAGATCGTCCTCCTGTGCATGGGACCTGATAACAGCACCGAGACGATCCGTAAGGGCCTGGCTATGGGTGCCGACCGGGCGGTGCTGGTGGCCGACCCTGCGCTCCACGGCTCCGACATGTGGGCCACCGCTCGCGTGCTGGCCGCCGCCCTCAAGACTCTGCAGTTCGACATCGTGATGTTCGGCTCGCAGAGCACCGACGCCGGGGGCGGCATCATTTACAACGCGGTCGCGGAGATGCTTGGCCTGCCAGCCGTCACCTGGATCAACGAGGTGAGCGTGCAGGGCGGCAAGGTGAGAGGCAAGCGTGGCAGCGACATCGGCTATGACGTGGTGGAGGCTCCGGTGCCGTGCGTCGTATCTGTAACGCAAACCGCCAACGAGCCGCGCTACCCATCTCTCCCAGGCATCATGAAGGCCAAGAAGAAGGAAATTGCGACGCACAACGTGGCAAGCCTGGGCATAGACGCATCCGAGGTTGGCCTGTCCGGCGCGAGGATCCAGGTCACCGGCACCGAGCGCCCGCAGACCGCCCGCGCCAACCAGGTCCTCAAGGTGGAAGACCCGGCCACTACGGCAGCGGCAATAGCCGATTTCCTGGAAAGCAAGAAACTGATTTGAGATTTGGAAATTGGAATTTCGAATTGCGAATTTGTAAGAACTCCTTCTAAATTCGCAATTCGAAATTCCAATTTCCAAATGGAGGAACCATGAACAATGACGTTTGGGCAATTGTGGAGACCGACTCCGCCGGGAGGCCAAAGAGGCTGGGGCTGGAGCTTGCCGGCATGGCGGCGCAACTGGCCGGGGAGTACGGTGGGCAGGGCGGCGCTGTCGTAATCGGGCCGCGTGAGGCGGCGGAGACGGTAGGGCAGTTTGGTGCCAGCCAGGTATTCTACGTGGGCGACGAGCGTTGCAAGAGCGACCCCGTTGGGCCTGCTGTGGCTGCTATCTCTACCTTGATAAGCCAGCACAACCCCAGGCTGGTGCTGCTGCCTTCCACGCCGCTGGGCAAGGACTGGGCGGGGCGCATTTGCGGCAAGCTGGGACTGGGCATTAACGCTGACACCATTGGCGTGACAGTAGAGGGTGGCAAGGCCACGGCTGTCACTCCCGCGTTCAACGGCTCCTTGCGGGTGAGCGCGCAGTTCAAGACCGAGGGCGAGCAGACGGTGCTGGCCGTAGTGCGTCCGGGCGTGGCGACGGCCACTCGCAAGGAGGACGCGAGTGCGAACGTGCAGGAGGTACAGGTCCCAGCCGACGCGACCCCCGGCATGACTGTTGTGGAGAGTGTGGCGGAGAAGGGTGGCGTGCCCGACCTCGCAGGTGCGCAGGTGATCGTCGCCGGTGGCCGGGGGCTGGGCAGTGCCGAGAAGTTCGACATGGTGCGGGAGCTTGCTGACGCCCTGGGTGGGGCTGTGGGCGCTACCCGTGCGATTGTGGACATGGGCTGGATCCCCTATTCATACCAGATCGGGCAGACCGGCAAGACGGTGCGGCCCAAGTTGTACGTGGCGGTTGGCATTTCGGGCGAAATCCAGCACAAGGTGGGCATGCAGACCTCCGGCACCATAATCGCGATCAACAAGGACCCCAACGCGCCCATCTTCCAGTTCTGCGACCTGGCGGTGGTAGGCGACCTGCACCAGGTGGTACCTGCGCTTGTCGCTGAGATCAACCGGCGTAAGGGCACGGCGTAGGGGAAGGGACGGAACCGCATCACGCTAAGGACGCCAAGAACCCGCCAAGAGAATAGAGGGTTTTCTAAGCAAGAGGACCAGAGTACGGGCATTAGTACTCTGGTCCTCTTGCTTCGTGCTTGGGTCCGCGCTAGCTGAGGTGGAATGGTATGAGCCAGGTTTTGAGCACCCAAGCTCCCCTTTGTCATTCCGAACGCAGTGAGGAATCAGGTGGGTATGGATGAAGAGGAACTGGAGTACCAGTGTGGACTTGCCACCCTCGCTTCTGTATTGCAACTGAACACCACTGCCACCTGATTCCTCACTACGTTCGGAATGACAAAGCCATCTTTAGGTACCGCTTGTTGGGACTCCCTTACTCATGTACTAACCCGGCATCTATCTCTGCTAATCTCTCCCAGCGGTGGTCGAGGTGTTATACTTAACCCGTGCCCATGACGCCTTATATCCCGCCAGCAGTAGTTGAGCAGCACGCCCGACCCGCACCTTCGGGACCGATGTCGCAGCGGTACGACATGCTGTGGCTGGCGCTTGGAACCGTGCTGGTGACGGTACTGGCCTTCGTGTTCCGGCAGTGGGGCGCGGACGGGCGGCTGGCCCCGCCCCTGGATGACACCTTCATCCACATGCAGTACGCCCGCCAACTGGCCGTCGGGCACCCTTTCCAGTACAACACCGGCGACCCTGCTTCCTCGGGTGCCAGCTCGTTCATTTACCCGTTCCTGCTGGCACCGGCATTTCTCCTGGGGCTTGACGGGCAGAAGCCGCTACTCTTGGCCGACCTGCTCAACTTCCTCGCGCACCTGGGTAGTGTACTGCTCCTGTACAGGCTGGCTTTGCGGCTGGGTGGGAGGCCACTCGCCCTCTTCGCCGCTATCTTGCTCCTGCTCGACGGCAGGCTGAACTACATCTTCCTTTCGGGGATGGAGACAGGTCTCTTCGCCTTTGGCCTCATAGCTTTCTTTTGGTTGTATGCCGAGAATATAAAGACGCGCCGCTTCGTTTGGTGGGCTGTTGTTGGTTCTCTGGTCTCTTTACTGAGGCCGGAGGGGCACATCATAATGTGCATTGTATGCCTTCTAACACTTGCCTATTGGCTACGGGGTCCTAAGCAGCTCAGGACTCGTGCGCTGTGGCTGCTGGTGCCAGTATTTGCCGGGCTGGTGCCGTACATTGCAAACCTGCTGATGACAGGGCAGTTGCAGTTCAATACCGCCGCCTCCAAGTCGATCTGGTACGTGCCATACGCACCTTTCTACGAGAACCTGTCGCTCACGGCAGGGTGGGCTATCACCGAGGTGAAGAACACGTACTTAGGGCTGGAGATCGGGCGGTCGCCGTACCCGCTGCTTGCGCTGCCTGTTGCGGTAGTCGGCGCGGCTGTGGCGTTGAGTGGCAATAGCTATCGTTTCATGCATCGCATGCTGGTGCTCACCTTCTTGGTGGGTACCGGCTTAGCGCTTTTGCTGCCTCCTATCCACTTTAACCGCTACCACATGCCTTACGATTTCATCTTTCTACTGTACTTTGCGCTTGGCGTGATCTCCCTGGTAAGGCTGGCCTTGCAGGCTTTTGCGGCATCAAGAGAGATCCCCGGATGGAGCGGCCAGACGGTGGTGCTGGCCTGGCCTATCTCTCGCGCTATTTGGTGGGCGGGGGCTGCCGTGGCTGTGATGCTCCTACCGCAGTTCGTGAGCTACTTCTTTGCGCTGGGTGACAGCGCCCGCGACATTTACTACCAGCAGATGGCCTTCAGCGAGTGGGTGAAGCAGTACACACCGGCGGACGCGCGCATAGGCGTGAACGACACCGGCGCACACAAATATATCAGCGACCGCTACATCATCGACTTGATCGGCCTGACCAACAATCGCCTGCAAGGGGCTTACTTCGGCGGCTGGGGCACGATCTACGACAGGCTGGCGGCCATGCCCGAAGCGGAGCGCCCGACGTACCTGCTGATCCACCCTAACGTCTTCCTCAACGGCGTAGACGAGAGCGTGGCGGGGAGCCTGATCACGCCCGTGTACTCCATAGGCGTGCAGAACCCGATTATCACGGCCGGGAGCGTGGAGACGCTCTACAAGGTGAATTGGGAGTACGCGCTGCTGGGCGAGTCGCAGACTTACCTGTTGCAGAAAGACAGGCAGCCTATCGACATGCTCAACGTAGGCGACCTGACCGACGAAAAGCGGCACGGCTACGACATGTCTGCCCGCCAGGCCACCTTCTCGGAGCCGAAGTCTATAGTCACCACAGCGTTCTACGAGGGCAACGAGTTCGCTTTGAGTGAGAGCGGGCGCAGGCACTCAGGCTGGGAGCAGTTCGCAGTAAAGAGCGTGCCAGGCCAGCCTCTCACTCTCGTATTGCGTACGCGTTTGAAGCCAGATGGCGAGCAGACTGTGACGGTGTCCGCGAACGGCAGGCAGGTAGGCGTGTGGAAGATGACCAACGAGACAGGTGGCGGCTGGCAGGAGTACGAGTACACCATCCCGGCTGGGTTCGTCACGGGCGACAGGACGGTCATACGGCTGGATGCGACGGCTGACCCTGGGGGGCCGGGGTTCGCCAGCTATAGATATTGGGTGTACGGGCCTTGATGACGCGGGAGGGCGGCGGTACTGCCCGCCTCGCTAGGCTGTGTCAAAGTGGAATATTGAAGCGGAGGTGGCCTTTGTCATTTCGAACGCAGTGAGAAATCTCGTCCTACAGCACATGGTGACACCTTTCTAGCAGCCAACCCGCACCTGCTGCACAAGAAAAGCGCCACATCCCCGTGTAGGACGAGATTTCTCACTGCGTTCGAAATGACAAAGGGTAGCGGCATCCCGCTCTCCCACATTGACACTGCCGTGGCCTGCCCCATTCTTGAAGCTTTACCCCCGGATAGTTTATCATCATTCGCAGGGCCTGCTATCAGCCACTTCTATTCTCTAGGCAAAGTAGCGCCGTCTGTTTTCCAAGCCTCTTTACGTGTTACGCGTTACGAGTAACACATCGTCCTGTACTTTCCTGACAAGGAGCGCTACATGGTACCTACAACGGAGTGGTACTTATACCTCCTGCTCGTGGCCGCGCTGCTCGTGTCGGTCGGCTGGTTCCTCTTCAGGGTAAACCAGCTTGTGCAGTTCGCGCTGCTGGGCACCGACAACAAGCGGTTCAATGCGTGGGGCACCCGCCTCAAGCTGGTGGGCACCTACGTCTTCGGCCAGCTTCGCATGTATAACCGCAAGTCGTACACCTGGGCGGGCATCGCACACTTCTTCACCTTCTACGGCTTCCTCGTCATCCAGGTCACCACCCTGGAACTGTTCGCGCAGGGTCTCTTCCACGGCCTCCGCGTGCCGTTCTTTGGTGACAATCCCGGCTGGCTGTTGTTTGTTGACATAATTCAGTTCCTGGTACTGGTGGCGATGGCCTCCTTCTTCTGGCGGCGGCTGGTGACCAAGCCCGAACGCCTCACCGACAGCCTTGGGGCCCTCGGCATCCTGGGTGCCATTTCGCTGCTGATGATCTCGGCCTTGGTGTTGCAGGGCATACGCATCAATCTGGGCGACGAGCCTGCTGCCTGGCGGCCTTTCTCCATAGCGATGGGCAGCCTCTTTGCCGGGCTTAGCCCTGATGTGCAGACCTTCATCCACGGCCTGGCTTACTTCACGCACTTACTGATTGTGCTCTGGTTCCTGGTGTACATCGTCTACTCCAAGCACCTGCATATTCTCACCTCCATCCTCAATGTCTTCTTCTACGACCTCACGCCGAAGGGCGCGATGAAGCCCATCACGGACATAGAGGAGCGCATCGAGAACGAGAAGACGCTGGGTGTAGCTTCGATACAGGACCTGGGGTGGAAGGACCTGGTGGACACAGTCACATGCACCGAGTGCGGCCGCTGCCAGGACGCCTGCCCTGCGTGGCAGACCGACAAGCCTCTCTCGCCCAAGAAGCTGATACTCGACCTGCAGGAGCACTTCCTTGAGGTGGCCCCACTCCAGCTAGCCAAGGTGGAGAAGAAGGGGCCGCTGCAGATGCTGGCGATGGGCAAGCTGGGCGGAGCGGAGCAGGACCCCGGTCACCAGGCCGAGGAGCTTCCGTTGGTCGGTGGCTGGATCATGGACGAGACGCTCTGGTCGTGCACCACCTGCCGTGCTTGCATGGAGGCGTGCCCCGTCTTCATCGAGCACGTGCCGAAGATTACAGGCATGCGCCAATACCTGGTCATGCAGGAGAGCCGCTTCCCCAGCGAGTTCAACCGCCTCTTCCGCAACCTGGAGCAGCGCGGCAATCCCTGGGAATTCCCCGCCAGCCAGCGCGACGCCTGGGCCGAGGGCCTTAACGTGCCCGCGCTCAGCGACCTCTACGCCCAGGCAGAAGCGGAGGGCCGCCCCCTCTTCGCCGCCCCCCAACTCGTCACCAAAGTAGCACGCGAAGCCGTCTCCCACGGCGACCCCGCCATAACTACCCAAACCAGAAATTCGCAATCCGAAATTCCAAATTCCAAATCCGCAGAGCCGCTGATCGAAGTGCTGTACTTTGTTGGGTGCTTAGGTTCGTTTGACGCTCGCAACCAGAGGATAGCGCAGGCATTGGCGCAGGTGCTGACGGGGGCGGGGGTGCGGTTCGGCATATTGGGCAAGGAGGAAAGCTGCTGCGGCGACCCCGCCCGCCGTCCAGGCAACGAGTACCTGTTCCAGATGATGGCACAGGCCAACATAGAGCTATTCAACACCTACGGTGTAAAGAAGGTGCTCACCTCATGCCCGCACTGCTTCAACACGCTGAAGAACGAGTACCCCCAGTTTGGCGGCAATTACGAGGTGGTGCACCACTCCGAGTTCGTCAACGACCTCATCAAAGAGGGACGCATCCAGCTTGCCAACAGGGTAGAGCAGGCGATCACGTACCACGATCCCTGCTACCTGGGCCGCTACAACGACGTGTACGACGCCCCCCGTGCTGTGCTTGAGGCCATACCGGGTGTGGAGCTAAAGGAGATGAAGCGAAGCCGCAACAACGCCTTGTGCTGCGGGGCGGGCGGCGGGCGCATGTGGCTGGAGGAGCACGTCGGGCGGCGCATGAACCAGAACCGCATGAACGATGCGCTGGAAACGGGAGCGCCCACTCTGGCCGCCTCCTGTCCCTTCTGCACCTCCATGTTCGAGGACGGCATCAAGGGCAAGGACGCGGGCGACCAAATACGCCTGATGGACATTGCAGAGCTGGTGTCGCTGTCGATGAGCCGCGACGGCAACGGCCTCAAGCGCGGCGACGGCACCGCACCCGAGCCTGGCCCCACCACCAACGCCGACCCGCTGGCAACCGAAGGTGGTGTGGGCGACCCGGCGAAGGAAGAGCCACCCAGCCTGGCGTAGGGCTGAAGTCGTGCGCGCATAATACATCGTGCATGACAGGCGAATAACAAAAAGAGCAAGATTCCATGAGTGAACTATCCAACAGGATTGAAACATCCGCAGCTGCTGTCAGGGAGCGACTTCCCAACGGTTGGCAACCTGATGTGGCTATCATCCTCGGCTCCGGCCTGGGTGCGCTTGCCGATGAAGTGGACGCGGTGGCTTCCGTGCCATACGGCGAGATACCAGGCTTCGTGCAGTCCTCGGTGGTTGGTCACGCGGGCAGGCTCGTGTTCGGTCTGCTGGAAGGCACCAGGGTCGCGGTTATGCAGGGGCGGGTTCACTTCTACGAGGGGCTTTCCTTGCAGCAGACCACCTTCCCGGTGCGCGTGCTGCAGGCGCTTGGAGCGCACACCCTCATTGTGACCAACGCCGCCGGGGGCCTCAATCCTGCCTTCAAGCCCGGCGACCTGATGTTGATCGAGGACCACATCAACATGCTTGGTTGGGGCGGCCAGAACCCCTTGATTGGCCCCAATGACCCCGATATGGGGCCGCGCTTCCTGCCGATGGACCCCGCCTACGACCCCGGTCTGCTCCGCAAGGCAGAGGAAGCCGCCCGCGAGTGTAACCTGGATCTGAAGCGGGGCGTATACATCGTGCTGGCCGGTCCGAACTTCGAGACCCGCGCCGAGATGCGGGCGCTCCGCCAGTGGGGCGGCGATGCGGTAGGTATGTCCACGGTGCCCGAAGTGATAGTGGCCCTACATGGTGGCATGAAGGTTGTAGGCATATCCAACATCACCAACATGGCGCTGCCCGACAACAAAGAGCCGGTCAACCACGAAGACGTGCTGAAGGTAGCCGCGGAGTCGGGCCCCAGGTTTATCGGACTAATGAAAGCGTTAGTAAAGCGGTTGTAGGTTCTCATTGGGGCGCAGGGTGCTCCTGCCGGGGGTGTGGGGGTGTCCCCAACCTCCCTTTTTCATCTTTTGAAACCCGTTCAAAGGTGGCTGGCGCTACAACTTATGAGCTACGTACTGAGAAGGAGAAACTAAAATGGCCGAGCATAAGGACGACGATGGGCTGAGTAAAGCTATGGGTGTGGTTATTGCGCTGGGGGCGCTGGCGGTAGGAGTGGGTGCCGCCCTGGCGAACAACGAGCGCACCCGGCAAATGCGTGCTGAAATGAAGCAGCGGCTGGACGAATTAGGCAGGCGAGTAGACGACCTGTCTTCGGAGGCGCAGAAGCGCGCCGGCGGGCTTGCTTCCCAGGCGCAGCATGTGATTGAGGAGCGCCGCCCCGAAATAGAGCAGACCATACAGCGCACCCGCGAGGTAGTGACCCAGGGCCTCGACAAGGCGAGGACAGCCGTCGAGCAGGGCGCGGAGAAGGCGCAGGAGTACGTTCAGAGGGTAGCCGACAAGGCGGGAGAGGCTACCGACTCGGCTAGCGGCGTGGTGGGTGTCAGCACCGCCGAACTGGGTGAGACTGCCGGGGAACTGGTAGGGTCTGTGGGTGAGCGCGCCGGAGAAATGGTTGAGAGTGCTCAGGCTGCGTTGGGAGACGCGGGCTCTACCGTGCACGACTGGACGGGCGAGGCGGGCCAACAGCTATCCGAGCTGGTATCGGAGGCGGGCGTGCGCGCATCTGACGTAGGCGAGCAGGCCGGTAGCACGGTGCGGGACTGGACCTCCACCACCTTCGAGACAGAGGACGGCGAAGGCGCGGAGGGTGCCTCTTCCGGTGAGGGTGAGGCACCCTCCGTGCAAAGCTGGGACCAGCAAGACGGCCAGCCGGGTGGCGGCGACGCCAGCGAAGGTCTTGGCAGCGGCGAGGGTGACGCGGGCGGCCACGGCGCTCAAGGCGATCAAGTCAGCGGCGGTGGGTACATGCAGGCCACCCTGGGCGATCTAGATTCCGGTGGCAGTGGTACTTCTACCGACAACCCGGACCTAAACGACGCGAACGCCGACATAAACGAGGGCGATAATACCTCGGACGGCGACTCGTCCGGTACTTCAGGCGACTCCGGTGGCGCTGGCGCTTCCGATGCAACACAGCCGAGAAGCATCGGCACTGCCCCGCTGATGGAGAACCTGGGCACTGCCGGGCTAGACTCTCTTCGGGGTGACGATCTTTCTACCAGTAGCAACCAGTTTGGTATGTCCACTGAAGACGTGTTGGGTGAGGGCACCTTTACGGAGCAGGCAGCGGGGGAGTCAGGATACCAGATGAGTGGGGTCATGCACGCTCACGAGAGTGGTACTGGGGAGGGCGAGAGCGCGGGCGACAACGGCGATAACTACGGTGCCTCCGGTGAGGCTGGAAGCACCGGTACGGTAGAGCAGGGAGATGGCGATATAACGCGCATCGACTACGACCAGCAGACCGGCGGCCTGATCTCTTCCGGCAGGGCGGGGTGGGCCAACACAAGCGAACTATCGGAGGCCAGCATGAGTGGCGAAACAGGCGGCGCGGGCGCTCCTGAGTTCGGGAGCGGGGGCGAGACAGAAGACGGCTACGGCACGTCGGACGCTTCGGGCGACTCCGGCTCGCAACCCGACTTCTCGTCGGGCCAGCAGACGATCCCCTTCCGCAACGACTTGCCCGGAGAGAACCTGGAGGTAGATAACGAACCACCTCACCCCGGCGACACCTCCACAACCAACAGGTCGGAGAGCTACTAGACACGCAACCCCATCACGCCAAGATTAAGGATCGTAGGGGTACGATGCATCGTGCCCTTCCGCTTTAAACGCGGTGTGAGAGACTTCGGAGATGCATCGCATGGTCATTTCGAACGTAGTGAGAAATCTCGTCCTTTACCCCGATGTTTCCTTCTTGCAAGGCACTGGTAGCTTCTCAGGAGAAAGGGGTTATTTGGGTGCTATAGGACGAGATTTCTCACTACGTTCGAAATGACAATGGCGGGGCTTGGTTCTTCGAATTGTAAGCTGGGAGTTGCACCCACCACGGGCACGATGCATCGTACCCCTACGTTCTTCCCCAACAACACTAATCTTGGCGGGTTCTTGGCCTCTTTGGCGTGATGCGGTTCCGTCCCTTATTCCGCGCCGAACATACCCTCTGGATCGAAGATAGCTTCCCCTCCGATGATGGTTACCAAGGGGCAGGCGTCCTTTATCTCACTTGGGTCCACCGTGAAGATGTCGCGGTCCAGCAGGAGGAGGTCGGCTGCCGAGCCGGGACTGAGGGTGCCCGTGACGCCTGGGAGGTAGGGCGCTGAGAGGGCAGCCCACTCGGTGTAGGCGCGCACGGCCTCTTCCACGGTGAGGCGTTCTTCTGGGTACCAGCCGCCTTCCGGCTGGTCGTCGGCGTCCTGGCGCGTGACAGCGGCGTGGATGCCCAGGAACGAGTTGGGCGATTCGACCGGCGCGTCGGAGCCGAATGCCAGGTGCGCCTCCGCATCCAGCAGGCTCCTCCAGGCGTAGCCGTAGCGCGAGCGGGCACCCCACAGGCGGTCGGCGGCGTGCATGTCCGACGTGGCGTGTAAAGGCTGCATAGAGGCCACTACGCCTAGCTCGGCGAACCTGGGGATGTCGTCGGGATGGACCAGCTGGGCATGCTCGATGCGGTGCGGTATGTTCGGCGGCAGGGGCCTTGTAATCTGCGCCTGCGCCTTCTCAAACGCGTCCAGCACGCGGCGGTTGGCGGCGTCGCCTATGGCATGGATGGCGCAGGGGATGCCCGCCTCCGCGGCGCGAATGATGGCACTTTCCATCTCCTCCTGTGGGATGGTGCCGATGCCGTAGTTGTTGGTCGTACCCTCGAACGGCTCCAGCATCTGGGCGGTCATGGAGCCGAGCGAGCCGTCGCTGAATATCTTGACCGGGCCGGTCCTGAGCCGCTCCGAGCCGAAGCCGGTGCGCAGCCCCACCCTGATCGTCTCCTCCAGCCGGTAGTAGGCCAGTAGGTGCACGACGCGCATCTTTAGCTCGCCGAGCGTATCAAGCTCCTGCAAGGCGTGGAAGGCGTCCGGACCTTCCGGGCTGTGGAACCCCACAAGGCCCATGCTCGTGAGCACCTTGAAGGCGTCCCGCATGGCCGCCCGCGCATCTCCCCGCGCCTCGTCTATAGCGTCATACACTATGTGGGTGGCGCGCTCGTAGAACATTCCGTTCGGTTCGCCCGCCTCGTCCTTGCCGATAGCCGAACCCGCGGGCACGGGGGTGTCGCGCGTGACTCCTACACGCTGCAGCGCCAGGCTGTTCACCCAGCAGCTATGCAGGTCCTTGCGGTCGAGGTAAACCGGGTTCTGAGGCGCGACGCGGTCAAGATCGTAGCGGGTGGGATAGTCGGACGGCGACCAGAGATTGTTGTTCCACCCGCCGCCCACCACCCATCGGCCCGGCCCAAGCTCGCGCGCTTTCTCGCCCACGATACGCAACACCTCTTCTTTCGAGCGCACCCCTTCCAGGTTGATCTGCGCCAGGCTGCGGGCGTAGTCCAGGAAGTGTATGTGAGCGTCAATTAGCCCCGGAATGACAGCCCGGCCTCCCGCGTCAATGCGCCTGGTCACACCGGGCAGGTACTCTAGCTCCCGCGAGCTGCTCACGGCGACAATCTTCCCCTCGCGTATAGCAATAGCCTCCGATTGGGGCATGCGCCTGTCCATCGTGTAAACGCGGGCGTTAGTGATGATGGTGGTTTCGGGTGATGCTGAAGTCGTCCAGGGTGTCATGCTGTCTCCTATGCTGTGGTTGGCCGCACATTATAGCATGGGAGGGAATGGAGTACGCGATTCTGGTAAGATAGAGTTACGTTGTTTAGCTGGCGCGAAGTAGTACGGGTTTGATTAGCAGCACCCAAGAGAGGGCCTGTCATCCTGAGCGCAGCGAAGGATCAGGTGGACGTCGTTCTCCGTTGCAATAGCGGACTAGGGTAGACAGCAAGACCACCTCCGTGTCATATTGCATCTTCTTCCCTACCCACCTGATCCTTCGCTGCGCTCAGGATGACAAGGGGGAGGATGGTGCCGGTGCATGTAACTTTGTGGCAGCCTTCCCTGTTAAGAGTTGTCAGGAGGTGAGCGATGAGGAACAGACTTGCTTATGCTGCAATGCTCGCGCTCATCTTGTGCTGCCTGCAAATGGAAGCCCGCGCCGCAGACCTGGCGCAACTCAATCCCAGCGCTCAGGCAACCCAGAACGACCTCATGAGCTTCGTGCTTGACAACCTGCTGGCTGTAATAGCAGGTGTGGTGGCGCTGATTATAGTCGTCATCTTGTACCTGCTGAGGCGGAGGCGTGGCCGCACCTTCAGGCTCAAGCCGTAAGGGTGCCCTGTGCTATAATGCGCAATGCCGGGCGCTAGCGGGGATACCAGCTTGGAGGGGACCATGTCGGACGCACAATCTGCGGGTGAAGGGCGCGTGGCGGTGGTGGGCACCGGTAGCTGGGGCACCACCCTGGCGATACTGGCCTCGCGGCAGGGCCGTACCACGTACTTGCTGGCCCGCACGCCTGAAGAAGCCTCCCGCCTTCGCACCGACGCGGAGAACCGGCGGTTCCTCCCCGGCTACCCTTTTCCTCCCGGCCTCATCGTTACCTCCGAGCTCGAAGAGGCTCTCCGAGATTGCGACATGCTGCTCATGGTGGTGCCCTCACAGACGATGCGGGCTAACACCCTCGCGCTAAAGCCGTATTTGCACCCCGAGAGGACCATCATTGTAAGCTGCGCCAAGGGGCTTGAATTGGGCACGATGTTGCGCATGAGCGAAGTGATAGTGCAGGAGCTAGGCGACGAGTGGGCGGAACGGGTCGGCGCGCTGTCGGGGCCGAACCTCGCGAAGGAGATTGTCGCGGGCAGGCCGGCTACTACCGTGATTGCCTCGACCAGCCTGGACACCGCCCGGCAGGCGCAGGAACTGCTCACGGGGGGGCGCTTCCGGGTCTACACCAACCCCGACCTGGTGGGTGTGGAGCTTGCGGGCGCGCTGAAGAACATCATCGCGGTCGCGGCGGGCATGGCTGACGGCATGGAGGCGGGCGACTCGTCCAAGGCGGCGCTCATCACGCGCGGGCTTGTTGAGATAGGGCGGTTGGGGCTGGCAGCCGGGGCCTCGCTCTTCACCTTCGCCGGGCTTGCGGGCCTGGGCGACATGATAGCCACGTGCGCCTCGCCTCTGTCGCGCAACCGCACCCTGGGCGAGATGCTGGCGCGGGGCAAAACGTTGGAGCAGGTCAAGCTCGAGTTTGGGGGACAGGTAGCCGAGGGGGTAACCACCACCGTGGCCGCCCGCGAAATGGCCGCCGCCAGGGGCGTGGAGATGCCCATCACCGAGCAGCTATACCAGGTGCTGTTCGAAGGCAAACCGCCGATGTCGGGCCTGAACGCCCTGCTCACACGCGAGCCGACCGACGAGTTCCTGTCGCTGGGAGTCAGCGGGCAGGAAGCCTAGAAGGTTCCTAGCTTGGAGAGGTCCTCTAAGGGCTCTTGGTCGCCTTCACTGGCGTTCGTAACATAGTAATCGAGTATGCGCATGACGGTCCTTGCGGTCACCGCCCCGTACACAAGTCCGGCAAGTCCCACCGCCAGTATTATCGTGCCCACGCCACTTGCCAGGTCAGTCGCGCCGTTCAGGCCCCCCCACAGGGACGCGAAGGCTATGCCTGCCGTGGCGGCTAGCGCGCCCGCGATCATGTTGGGTATGACCCAGGCCGCCTGAAGGTCCAGGTGCCGCAGTACGGTTGGCCTTTGCGCGTAACCCAGCAGCACACCCGCCACGCCGCCGCCCACCACGTAAAACAGGACGCCGACAATAACGATAGCCAGCCCGCCAAACGTTGGCCCGAGCACCCAGCCCGCGATGCCGCCAAGGCCTGAGAAAAGCATCCATTCCCCCAGCAGCCGCTTGCCGGTGAAGTATTGCAGCACCAGCCCCTGCGCCAGCCCCAACATGAGGCCATCCAGCAGGCCGAGCACGGCAAAGGGCAGCGCCAGGTCCAGCACCGAGCCAACCTCGCCTGACCCGCCCCAGGTGACGAACAGGGTCACGATACCGAAGGCGCTTATGCCCGCGAGGTGGCCCAAAGCGTTCGCCAGTATCCAGTAGACCCAGGCGTTGCGGGTGGACCGCACGATGGGTAGTGCGCCTGAGGTTTGTTTCGGTGTTTCTTGAAGTGCCATAAGGTTGTGCTTATTGAGTGACAGAGTTATTAGAGATCATAGCATATCAGCTGCGGGGCGTGTGCGGGTCGCTACTCACCGGATCGGCACAGCGACCTATATTGCTCCGACGCCAGGAACAACGGCACGAAGTAGGACGCACTGGGCGACAAGTCAAGTTGTAATGCCCGTTCCGCCGATACAAACGTCATTGCCTGGCCTTCTCCCAGTACAACATCCTCTTGTCTGGCGGCTGTGCGGGCGCAGAACACGTACCACTCTTTAGAAGTAGTGGAGGGGAAAGGTTGGTCCTGCATGTGTAGGAACAGCACGAGCAGTCCCTCTACTGTCAGGCCTGTTTCTTCCAGCAACTCACGCCTTGCCGCTGTTTCAGGCTCTTCTCCAGGTTCTATGCCACCTCCAGGAAGCGCCCACTTGTTCGGTGCTGCAGGGGCCGCACTGTCTCGGTGCTGCAAGAGGATGTGCCCTGTAGAATTCACCAGCAAGACAGCAGCGATTCGACGCCTCGTGTCGATCATACGTAGAGCGCCAAACTTATCATACTTAGCCTTCCCTATCGAGCGACTGCACCAGCCGCTCCACCTGCTGGGGAACCGGGTTGAAGGGGTCGCGTAGGAGGATGGTCTGCTCGCGGTGGGGGCCGACTGATACCATATCTATGGATGTTTGCAGGATGGAGGTGAGCCGGTCCAGGTAATGGCGGGCGTTATCGGGCAGGTCGGACCACTTGCGGGCACCGGAAGTGTCGGCTTGCCAGCCAGGGTACTCCTCGTACTGCGCCTCTACCTGCTCCAGCATCTGTATGTCGGCGGGCATATGGTTGAGGTGGGCGTCGTTCACCTTGTAGGCGGTGCAAATCCTGATGGTCTCCATCTTGTCGAGCGCATCGAGGCGGGTAATAGCCATCCCCGTGAGGCCGTTTAGCTGGCAAACGTATCTCCCCGCCACCGTATCGAACCAGCCCACCCGTCGGGGGCGACCCGTGACCGTGCCGTATTCCCGGTGCCCTTCACCACCTTGCTCGCGCAGGAAATCAGCAAGCTCACCGTGTATCTCTGTAGGGAATGGCCCCGATCCCACCCGCGTCTGGTAAGCCTTGAACACGCCCACGATGGAGCTAAGCTGGTTAGGCGGCGTGCCCGATCCTACACACAGGCCCGCTGCCGTTGGATTGCTTGATGTTACATAAGGGTAGGTGCCGAAGTCGAGGTCGAGCAGGGCGGCCTGCGCGCCTTCCAGGAGGACGTTGCGGTTGTCAGCGATGGCGCGGGAGATGACAAGCTCGGTGGGCATGATCTGCTTGCGTAGCCGCTGGCCTTGCTCCACCAGGTGCAGGTACGTCTTGTGCACGTCGACAGGCTTGGCGTTGTACACCTGCGACAGTAGGGCGTTCTTGGCCGGTATCACGGAGGAGAGCTTGGTGAGGAGCGACTCGTCGTTCAGCAGGTCGCCCATGCGGATGCCGGTGCGGGCGGTGCGGTCTACGTAAGCCGGTCCCACTCCGCGGCGGGTGGTGCCGATAGGTCCTGTGCCGGTGCCCTCTCGCGCGTCCTCCTCCAGGCCGTCGAGCAGCTTGTGGTAGGGCATGATGACGTGGGCGCGGTCGCTGATGAGCAGGCGCGACACGTCCACCCCCGCCGCCGCCAATGTGTCCATCTCGTCCAGCAGCACCTCAGGGTCGATCACCACGCCGTTGCCGATGATGGAAACTGCCTGCGGGTTGAAGATGCCGGAGGGAGTCAGTCGCAGCCGGAAGGTGCCAAGCTCGTTGACGATGGTGTGCCCGGCGTTGGTGCCGCCATTGCAGCGCGCCACCACGCTGGCCTGTTCGGCAAGCAGGTCAACTATCTTGCCTTTACCTTCGTCGCCCCACTGGCAACCTATGACGGCTACTACTGGCATAATTTACCCTTGTTCGTGTTTTCCAAGGCTTTTACCTTTGCGCGGAAGCTAACACCTCAGTGATGGTCATTGTCTCCAGTGTCATGCCGCCTGCTGCCTGGATCGCTCGTTGCTGCTCGATACCGGCTTTAAAGTCGCGTGCATTTTCCTCGGTCTCGAAGACTATCATCACATGATTCTTGTTCGAAACAGGGTCTATTGTCCAGTAGCCTGCCACAAAGCCTGGCGATCGCTGGACGTTGGGGACGATACGCTCGTGCAGCACCTTCAATTGTTCCTCCGCCCTGTCTTTGTCGCGGGACCAAACGCTAACTGCGGCGTACATAGTAATCACCTCTCACTTAGGATAGAGCCTCATTTAAACAGCACAGGGTTGCTATTATTGCCATTTTCCGCTGCGGGCAAGGCGGACACACGGGTAATTGACTCCAACTAAATCCCAGCAAACGTTGCCGCCCCTGGGCCGATGTTGGTGCGGTGCTGGTGGAACAGTCTCCTGTCAGAAATAGCTGGAGTCAATGACACATAAGTGCGTCCGTGCGATTATTTCACCAGCCTGAGATGGTCCCGGCCCTGCTTTGGTGGCCTACCTCTTCGCCTTTGCGCGGGTTGCTGATCCTCCGCGCCTGCCGCCACGTCGCTGGTGATTTCTGCGCCGGGGTCGGGCTGTTCAGGCTGGTCGCTCTTTTTGGCGCGGCCTTTGCGCTTGGGCCTGGCTTCGCCTTCCTCGTCCTCGGCTGCCACTTTGGTGCGACCCGCTAGAAACTCATCCACGTCGAAGTCGCCTGATAGCTTCTTCTGATCGAATTCGGCCTGGAGTTGCACCAGCTTCTCGGTGAGGCCGGGAACTACCTCGGCGGCATCGACGATATTATACCTGTAACCCTGCTCGGTCAGGAATAGCTGCCTGTTGGTAGAAAAGTCCTGGTCTTTGGTGTCGCGGGTCACGAGCGAGTAGAAGTTAGCGATGGAGCCGTCCTTCTTAGGACGGAGGATGCGGCCCAGGCGCTGCGCCTCCTCCTGCCGCGAGCCGAAGGTGCCGGATACCTGTATCGCCACGTTGGCGTCTGGCAGGTCTATCGCGAAGTTGGCTACCTTGCTCACCACGAGCATCTTTAACTGGCCGCTGCGGAACTGCTCGTACAGCTTGTCGCGCTCCGCGTTGGGCGTCTTGCCCGTGACGATAGGCGCTTCGAACCGCTTGCTGATCTCCTTTAGCTGCTCGATGTACTGGCCTATCACCAGCACCGAGTCGCTCTCATGCCGCTCCAACAGCACTTCGAGGGCGTCCATCTTGAGCGGGTTCTCGGCGGCGATGCGGTACTTGATGCGGCTGTCGTCCACCAGCGTGTAGGCCATGCGCTCCTCGGGGGCCAGGGGCATGCGCACCTCCGTGCACTCCGCGGTGGCGATCCATCCCTGTGCTTCCAGGTCCTTCCAGGGCACGTCGTACTTCTTGGGGCCGATAAGGGAGAACACATCGGTCTCCCTGCCGTCCTCTCGCACTAACGTGGCGGTAAGCCCTAACCTGCGCCGGGCTTGTATCTCGGCGGTCACGCGGAACACGGGAGCGGGCAGCAGGTGCACCTCGTCGTAAACGATCAGGCCCCATTCGTGCTTCGTGAACAGGTCGAAGTGCGGGAACTCGCCTATCTCGCCGGTCTGCTCGTTCAGCATGGACACGGAGGGCCGGTAGGTGAGAATCTGGTACGTCGTGACCGTGACGGGCTTGATTTCCTTCTTCTCGCCCGTGTACTCACCTACCTGGTCGGGTGTGAGGTTCGTCTTGTCGAGCAGTTCGGCTATCCACTGGCGCACGGCGGTGGTCGAGGGCGTGAGGATGAGGGTGTGGGTATGCGCCTGGGACATCGTGCCCATGCCCACGACGGTCTTGCCCGCCCCGCACGGCAGCACTACCACGCCGCTGCCACCGTGCACGGTACCCCCTGCCCAGAAGGCGCTCACCGCGTTCTCCTGGTAGGGTCGCAGGCCGAAGGGTGCAGCATCGCGAGTGCTACTATCGCGCAGCACGATGTCGAGTGTAGCGCCGTCAGTGTAGCCCGCCAGGTCTTCCGCCGGGTAGCCGAACAGGACAAGCGCGTGTTTGACGTGGCCCCTCATGCGCGGGTCGATCTGGAGCGTATTGCGGTCAGGCTGGGCGAGCACGCAGGGCTGTATGCGCTTGTTGCGGGCGACCTCGGCTATGAGCATCGGGTCTTCGGAGCGCAACAGCAGTTGATCATGCTCTTTAAGCAGCTTGATGCGGCCAAAGCGGGAGACGTAGTCCTTGATGTCGGTGGTTACGTTGCCGGGGAGGTCGAACTTGCTATACCGCTCCAGCGTGCCCAGTATCGCCTCTATGCTGATGCCCGCTGACGCGGCGTTCCAGAGGGATAGGGGCGTGATGCGATAGGTGTGGATGTGCTCCGGGCTTTTTTCGAGTTCGGCGAAGCGCGCAAGCTCGTCGCGGGTGGCGGAGTAGAGCGGGTTATCGACTTCGAGCAGGAGCGAGCGGTCGCTCTGCACGATGAGGGGGTTCTGGGGTTGGTAAGCCATGCTATTCCTCAGCTTTCGGCCATGGACGCCAGCTTTCAGCTACGTTGCTGACAATGAATTACGTCTACAAATAACGCTTTCACAGCGTTCTTTCCGCGCACGATAGAGTATCCGCGGATTCTAATTGTACCACAAGGGTAGCGGCCTTACCAAAGGTGAGGGGATGTGGAAAGGAGGCCGGGGATGTGCAAAACGCAGCTTTACACCTGCTCCCCCGGCTTTATCTCCCGCTTACGCCGCCTGGTGAAGCGATAGCTAGGCTCGTGGCCCCAGGCGATGATGCGGCCCGCCTCTATCCCCACGCCCCCGCGCTCAGGGAGGGCCAGCACCGGGAACATGTACTTGTGGATGTACTCGTAAATGAGGGGGTCGTCCTCTTCGCGGTAGTGCACCCAGATGGCGTGGCCGCCTGCGAGGTCTAAACCACGGGTGTCGGTCAGGGCGACCTCGTTGGGGTCGAGATGGGAGGCGGTCAGCACGTTGCGACCAAGCACTACGGCGCCCGCGCTGCCCCCGTAGACAGCGCCACTTTGCGCCACGTACTCGACCAGGTGACGGTCGAAGCCGGACGACCTGAGCAAATCCATCAGCAGGAACGTGTTGCCACCGCCGATGTACACCGAGTCGAAGTCGTTCAATTCCTCCGGCGTGTGGCCCTGAAGTTCCGTCCACATCTCTATGTCGCCAACGCCGAGCGACTTGAACACGCCGGAAACCCATTCGAAGGCTGATGCGTAATCTGTACGCGGGTTGCCTGCCATGGCGATGGGCAGGTAGAGCATACGGCCGCTGCGCCCGGTCCAGGCGGCGAATATCGTGTCTAGCTGGCGCGAGTCGTCAGCGCTCCCGCCCCCGGCGAGCATAAGTCGTGGCTCTTTCATTATGGCTCCTGCGATTGGAAGATGGCGGATAGATGATGGGATGTGTTGGACAGTGCAAGGTACTTGTTTGGTGCCTGTCCAGCTATTATACTTACTACGAAGGGCGCACATCTTGTTCTGCCCTTTTCTAGCGTTGTGGCTGTGGCAGGCCCTTGCCGGCACTACCGTACCTTCGGCCCAGTCATAATACTGCGACGGCAGTACCAACAGGTCTTGTGGGCTGTAGATTACCTGTGATATGCTCCTATTGACATGGCACTAACCACCGAAGAAACCCCGGTTCTCTTGAACCCGACTCTCTCGCAAGCAGACGAGGAAGCCGACTTATCGCGGCGCATAGACACGCCGCTGAAGGTCGTCATAATCTCCAGTTTCATGCTGCGTCTGGCCGGTGGCGCGACGGCCCTGCTGCTGTCGGCCTACCTGAAGCAAATAGTGCACGCCGACGCTACCCTCATCGGCCTCCTCTACGCGATATTCTACGTCTCCGAACTCGGCCTTTCTCCTATATTCGGCGCGCTCAGCGACCTGCGGGGCAGGCGTTTCCTGCTCGTGCTCGGCCCGTTGGTGGGTGCTATCGCCCTGCCTTTCTACCCGCTTACCACCACGATCCTCATGCTTATTTTTGCGCGACTGCTAGAGGGTGTGTCCACGGCGGCCAAGGTGCCCAGCGCCCTCGGCTACCTTGCCGATGCGACCGCCGGACCCGGCAAGAAGATAGCGGCTCTCAGGGGTCGCGTCATGGGCATATACGAGATCAGCTTCCTTGTGGGCATCGTAGGTGGCAGCGTGCTGGGGGCGGGCCTGGACAGGTTCGTGGGCTTCGGGGGCTTCTACGTCATTTCGCTCATCTACCTGGCGACCGCCGCGCTCCTCTTCTTCATGGTGCCGGAGAGCCTGCCGGAAGCCGCGCGCCTGCACCAACAGGAGATCCGCGAGGCGTCCAAGGGCGAATCGCACCCCATACGGACGATGCTCTCCACCCGCGCCAAATCGTATGCGGGCCTGCTCAAGGAGCCGACTCTGCTCAGCTTCATGCCCGCATGGTTAGCTGTGAACGCAGTGGTGGGCCTCTGGTCCGCCCACATCCAGCCGCTGATGATCATGGCCCCAGGCGACCCGGTATCCAGCCAGCTACTCGAAAGCAACTTTACGACGGGGCAGGTGGGCGTAGGGGCTGCGGTGTTCGGTATTCTCTTCATCCTGGGCATCTACCTGTGGAGCCGGGTGTACGCAAAATTGCGCAAGACCAACATGATGATCGCATCGCTGGTGGGCCTGTTCATCACGTGCGTGGGACTGCTGGCGATCAACAATAGCTGGCTGCCGTTCGGGCAACCTATCGGGCAGTGGCCGGTGGCACCGGTGGTTGTCATAGGCTTGCTGCTGGTCAGTGGCTTTACCCCGGTGGCGCTCGCCTTCCTGGCGGAGATCTCGGAAGCGCACATCGCGCATCGCGGGGCCGTCATGGGCCTTTACTCCGTGCTGCTCGGCCTGGGCCAGTTGATAGGCGCGTTCGGCGGCGGCATCTTCATCCAGCAGGTAGGCCTCGGCTTCAACGGCCTTATCCTCGGCAGCTTCCTCCTCGGCGTAGTCGCCTGGGTAACAGTCCTCCGCCTCCGCACCAAGTACGGGATTTAGGTAGTAGATAAGAGACGGAACCGCCAAGACGCTAAGGACGCCAAGAACCACGCCAAGGTTTAAATGGTTCAGAGAGTATAAAGAGGACCAGGGTACGAGATCAGGTACCCTGGTCCTTTTGCTTGGAACACAACAATCCTAATCTTGGTGCGCTCTTGGCGTCCTTGGCGTCTTGGCGGTTCCGTCTCTCCCGTACTAGCGTTTGGCGATGTCGAAGGGGATGCCGGAGGCGGATTCCTCGTAGCGGGCCAGGATGAAGAGGAGGGAGGAGAGGCGGTTGAGGTATCGTAGCACCTGTCCGGCGGGCATCTGGCCTTCGTGCACCAGCCGGACCGCGTGTCGCTCGGCACGTCTCACCATGCCACGGGACACGTCTATGGCGGCTGAGGCGGCGCTGGCACCTGGGAGGATGAACTTCTTGGGGAGTTGCACCTCCTGCTCAAGCTCGCCTATTGTCGCGTCCAGCCAGGCGGCTTGCTCCTCAGTGATGCGGTAGGGCAGCTTCTGGAGCGTCTCGAGGGGCGACGCGACTTCGGCCATGAGCAGGTACACGTCGTGCTGCACGTGGTGCAGGATTTCCTTGACGCGGTCCTGCTGGGAGAGGGCACGGGCCAGGCCCATCATGCTGCTCGCTTCATCCAGCGTGCCATAAGTTTCGGGGCGCAGGTCGTACTTGGCAACCCGCTCCGCCCCCAGGAGATCGGTGTAGCCATCGTCGCCCGTACCCAATCGCTGTCCAAACATAATGCCTCCGGCAATTCTTAATGTTTAATGCTTAATTCTCAATTGGCTGTTGCCGCTGGAAGTACCCTATAGACTCACGCGCCCAGGCGGCCACCTCGTACTATTCGGATTACGTTTGCGATGAGGCCGACTATTACGAGTGCGATAAAAAGTCGGAGAAATGGTATGTGCAGGCTAGCAAACATCCAAGCCAGGAACAGGGCGAGTAGTATCGTGTAGATTATCCCGACACAGCCTGTTTGCATCTTGTATTCTGGTGCGCTCGAAGCGGGTTGGCTGCCCTGGGTGGTTTGTAGGCCCTGCTGTAAGGCCGCCAGGAAATCGCGCACATACCTGTAGTAGAACCCGCCAATATCGCCATATATCGCCGGCTGCGACGTGGCGGTCGCCGTCACGGTGGTGCCTGAAGAATCCTCAGCGAGTTCAATTTCCATGCTAGTTCCGAGGACCAGCCGACTTGGCTTCACGGTCAGCGCGAACACAGCTCCGGGAGTGAGTTCTCTTACGTTCTTGTAGGCTGCGTTCGTGTTCAGGATCAGCCTGGTTTGGTCCGCGACAATGGCCCTGGACGCATTGAAGGTCTGACGGCCTACCTGCCGTACCGTCACCGGTCGCTCCCTTCGGAGAGGGCGGCGATAATCGTGCGGGAGAAGGCGGGCAGGTCGGCGGGGCCGCGGGAGGTGATCAGGTTGCCGTCGCGCACGATCTCTCGGTCCACGAACTCGGCCCCGGCGTTGCGCAAATCAACCGCCAGGCTAAAGAAGCCGGTGACGGTGCGGCCCCTGACGATATCGGCGGTTACCAGCATCCAGCCCGCGTGGCAAATGGCGGCGACCGGCTTGCGCGCCCGGTCCATCTCGCGCACGAAGCTTACCATCGACTCGTGCCTGCGCATCTTATCAGGGGAGTAGCCGCCCGGCACGATCACCGCATCATAGTCCGCTGCAGTCACCTCATCGGAGGACTTATCGCTCTTTACCTCGAAGCCCACCTTGCTCTTGTAGGTCTTGCCGGCGACAGGCGCGACTATGTGCACCTCTGCTCCGGCCTCCCGCATCCTGTATAACGGGTAAATTAGCTCCTGGTCGTCGAACAGGTCTTCGCACAACAGAGCTATCTTCTTGCCCGTGAGTTCCATCTTATGCTCCAGTCTAGCCCAGTCTATGCCACCCAGTACCAGTTAGCGAATCTTATCGTGAACAGCGCCAGCAGCAGGACGCTGGGCCAGAGGATGAGTTGGTGGGCGTAGCGGTTGCGGCCGATGAGCGCCAGCACCATGAACATCGGGAAGAGCACGATCAGGAAGCGCGGGTAAGACAGCAGCGGGTTGTGGGGCGTGGCCGAAAATAGGGGGAAAAGGATGCCACTCCACAGGTAGAGGCTGTAACTACCCCTCAGCCAGCGCAGCGCCAGCACGCCCACGAAGAGCGCCAGCACAAGCGATGCGAAATAGGTCCAACTCTGGTCCTCGGGTTGGAACTGGAAGGGCATGCCTGTGGCCTCGTTCCAGCCGTTGGCGATGGTCTGCCACGGCCAGGAGAAGTGCCGGTTCCAGCCGGTCTGCGCTGTGATTGGGGCCAGAGCGTCGCCAAAGCGCAACGCCGCGAACAGCAGGAACCCCACGAGCGACAGCACCGGCAGCGCCAGCGAAAACAGGTGAATAGCACGGGGCCGGGCGGGCGGCATGGCGTCCATCTCAGTGGGCATGGGCGGGTGGTAGGCCCGCCACAACTCCCAGGCTAGGGGCAGGAGCAACAGCAGGCCGAAGGAGCGCGTCCACACCGCCAGCGATATGGCAATAGCGGCGGTCCACCAGCGGTGGGTGCGGGCCGCCAGCAACGTCGCCACGGCCAGCAGCAGGAAGAGCGACTCGCTGTATACCGCCCAGAAGAAGAAGGCCACGGGGAAGGCGGCCAGGTAGAAAATGGTGCGGTGGGCGTCTTCCGGGTGGAAGTCGAGCCGCACTAGACGGTGGAGCAGCAGCATAGCCAGCAGGAAGAAGACACCCGAAATGAGGATGCCAGCCCAGATGAAGCGCTCGCCCGCCAGCCAGCCTGTTGCCCTCAGGATCCACGGGTACAGAGGGAAGAAGGCAGCCGAGCCGTCATTGGCCTGGTAGCCTTCGGTAGCAATCTTGAGGTACCACTGCCCGTCCCAGCGCGTCCAGACGCCCGCCAGCCGGTCCACGGCCCCGTTCAGCAGCGGCCCCCCAGGAGACCCGTACCAGTTGGCGGTGCCCTTCGGCGGCAGGCCCGGCAGCATCAGCCCCGCGAGGATAGCCAGCAGGGTCAGGCCGAGCCTGGCACCCAGCCACACGCTGAACGGCTGGAAGGTGAGCAGCGGCAAAGCCCAGGAGGGCATGGCGCGGCGCAACTCGGTGGTGAGCAGGCCGGGCCTCTCCGATACCTCCACCGGGCGTGTAAGGGGGCTTTTCTCGGTGTGTATGGCCCGGCGTCGCCAGGGTGGAGGCCTATCGGGGGCGTGTACCGGGGCGGGCACCTGCACTTGCGTACCCGTCCAGGAGGCCACGGGCATCGGCACAGTTTCCTGGGTCACCTCGTCGGCCACCGCGCCGTTATCGATGGGTATCGCAGTGGTGGCTTTGTCTTTGGTGAGCTCGACTTTGGGCGGCTCTACGGCCTTCTTGCCCAGCGGCTCAGCGGTGGGACCATCCACCAAAGGCATCTGCCTGGTGTCCCCCGTGGCTCCGTCTCGCGTCTCGCTCTCTCTGTTGTCCGTCACGTCCCTGGACATAGTGACCCAGTATAACACAGGCCAGGCGGGGATTAGACGGAAACGCAAAGACGCAAAGAACGCGCAAAGATTGAGTAGGTGTTCTTCTAAGCAAGAGGAGCAGGGTACATGATGTCGTACTCTGCTCCTCTTTGTACTCTCTAAACCATCATCCTCTCTGCGCGTCCTTTGCGTTCTTTGCGTCTTTGCGTTTTCGTCACTTATCCCTCGCTGGACACGTGTGGGGCTGCATGCTAAGATGGGGTTGGGGAGAGGGCGCTCCCCGGCATGTAAGGGAGGAATCAGGCAATGGAGCTTGAGGGCAAAGTGGCGTTGGTGACGGGTGGAGGGCGCGGACTGGGTAGGGCAACGGCTCTCGCGCTGGCCGAACTGGGGGCGAGGGTCGTGGCGCTGGCCCGCTCGCTGCCGGAGGTCGAGGAGACCGCCCGCCTGGTCCGCGACGAGTACGGCTTTGGGCGCTCGATGGCTATTCGCGCCGACGTGACCCGCGAGGCCGACGTGGTGGAGGCGTTCGAGCAGGTGTGCAGGCGCTGGGGCGGCGTTGACATCCTGGTGAACAACGCGGGCGAAACAGGAGCCACCAAGCCCATCGCGCAACTCTCCCTGGCCGAGTGGCAGCGGGCCATGTCGGTGAACATGACGGGGGTATTTCTCTGTTCGCGGGCGGCGCTGCCGTACATGACCAGCAGACGTTGGGGCCGCATCGTCAACGTATCGTCCGCTTCAGCGTCGGTGGCGGTGCCCTCGATGGCCCCCTACAGCGTGGCGAAAGCCGGAGTCGAGCACTTTACGCGCATACTGGCAGCCGAGGTGGGCAACCAGGGCATCGTAGCGGTGGCCCTGCGCCCCGGCATCGTGAACACTCGCATGCAGGAAGATATGCGCACGCGCCCCGCCGAGGCCATCTCCCCCGAACTGCGCGCCCTCTACGTGGCTTACGACCGCCGTGGCATGCTCGCCCCACCCGAACGCCCCGCTCGCTTTATCGCCTACTTGTGCACCGAGCGCGTGGGCGATGTGAACGGCCGTGTCCTTGATGCCGACGAGATGGACGCGCTTCTCACGCGATAGTAGCACCGGGATTGTACGGGCACGATGCATCGTGCCCGTACGGTCCACTCCCAGGCTAACTCCTAGACGCCCTCTACCAAAATCATCCTTGAATTGGTCGTGCGGTGCCTTATATCTTTG
>JAXDKH010000315.1:0-4023 GCA_034667185.1 Chloroflexia bacterium
TACGGGAGCAGGGACCGCTTCGCTGGTAGTTTCCTGCTTCGTTTCGTCCTCTTGCTGTGTCACCAATTGAGCCATGCTGGCGTGTTTCTCCCAGGGATGAGTAAGTGCGAAGTATCGCAAGCGACTGTAATGCAAAAGGCGGGCCAAGGGCTATGAAACGAGAAGCGTAGTTCTGAAACGTGAAACGTGAAACATGATGGGGCTTGCTATTGTTGGTTGGTGAATGCCGAAAGGCATGCACTACAGCACCCAAGAGTGGCCCTGTCATCCTTAGTCTCCCCTGTCATCCTGAGCGTAGCGAAGGATCAGTAGCCCAAGCTTGACTCCTGGTATTGAGGGACATGGTTCCTCTTACCACCGTCATCCTCAATGTTGAGGACTCTAATCTACCCACCTGATCCTTCGCTACGCTCAGGATGACAGGGGCATCACTGGCCCCAAACGACCAACAATGTGACATTCACGGAACTCTCTTCCCCGTACCTCATCACGTTTCTCGTTTCTCGTTTCAGCACCTTGTTCATTCCAGCCTGCGCATGTGTGGGAAGAGGATCACATCCCGGATAGAGTACTTGTCGGTGAGCACCATCGCCAGGCGGTCTATACCGACGCCCATACCGCCGGTGGGGGGCATGCCGACCATGAGGGCGGTGACGTAGTCGAGGTCCATCTGGTGGGCCTCTTCGTCGCCGCCACGCCCGGCCTCCGCCTGCTCGCGGAAGCGCTCGTACTGATCCAGGGGGTCGTTTAGCTCGCTGAAGGCGTTGGCGATCTCGAACGTGGTGACGAACGCCTCGAAGCGCTCCACCACCGATGGGTCGCCGGGCTTGCGCTTGGCGAGGGGGGATACCTCCACCGGGTAGTCGAGCAGGAACGAGGGCTGCACCAGCAGAGGCTCGATGAAGTGGCCCTGTAGCTCGTCCAGCACCTTGGCGCGGCTGGCACCCGTTTCCACATCTACGCCGCGGCTCTGCGCCAGCGCGACCAGTTCAGGCGTGTTGGGGTACTCGGCTATGTCGATGCCGGATTGCTCTCGCAGGGTGCTGCGCCAGTCGACGCGGGGCCACGGCGGCGTGAAATCGAGCGCCTGCCCCTGGTACTCCAACTGGTAACTGCCGTGGACCGCCTGCACCATGCCTGAGACCATCTCCTCGATCAGCGACATCATGGTGTTGTAGTCGGCGTACGCCTGGTATAGCTCCAGCATCGTGAACTCGGGGTTGTGCTTGATATCGACACCTTCGTTGCGGAAGTCGTGGCCGATCTCGTACACCTTCTCGAAGCCGCCCACGATGAGCCGCTTCAGGTAAAGCTCGTCAGCGATACGCAGGTAAAGGTCCTGGTCGAGGGCGTTGTGGTGGGTCACGAACGGGCGGGCGTAGGCCCCACCGTAGAGTGGCTGTAGCACCGGGGTCTCCACTTCCAGGAAGCCGCGAGAGTCAAGGTAACTGCGAATGAAGGTAACCATGCGGGAGCGCACGCGGAAGGTCTCGCGCACCTCCTCGTTGGCTACCAGGTCGAGGTAGCGCTGGCGGTAGCGGGTCTCAGTGTCGGTGAGGCCGTGCCACTTGTCGGGGAGAGGTTGGAGCGCCTTGGAGAGAATGTGGTAATTCAGGACGTGCAGGGTTGGCTCGCCGGTGCGGGTGCGAAACATGAAGCCCTCGGCCTGCACGAAGTCGCCCAGGTCAAGCAGCGAGTTGACTGCCTCGTAGTCCCACGGCTTCTCCTGCAGGTCGTTGATGCGGAAGAAGAGTTGCAGGCGGCCTGATTCGTCCTCCATGTGGGCGAACGTTACCTTGCCGCCCGGCCTGCGCAGCCTCAGGCGGCCCGTGACGGTGACTACCGGGTTGGTGCGCTCGGCACCTTCGACAGGCTCCACGCCCGCGTTGCCGGCCTCCCACTCCTCGAACGCGGCTAGAGCTTCTTGCGCGGTGTGAGTGCGGTAGGACCGGGGAGGGTAGGGTTCGAGGCCCTGCGCCCGCAGCTCCTCCAGCTTGGCGAGGCGCACCCGCTCCTGCTCGCCCATGTTCAATTCGTCGCCATAATCTCTCATCTGGCTGTTACCTCACCCTGTATTGCCTTGCATTGTAAGCAAAAACAAAAGAGCCGGGCAAGGCCGGCTCTCCTGACTGTTCATGTCGGGCACCGGAGAGCTATTCTACTTTCAAGATGGCGAATTCTTCGATGCCACCGGGGGTGTTGGCACGCACCTTGTCGCCTTTCTTGCGGCCCATAAGCGACTGGCCCACGGGCGACTCGTTGGAGATGCGGCCCTGGCGGGGGTTGGCTTCGGCGGACCCGACAATCATCCACTGGTAAGTGTCGCCCTCGGAGTCTTTGACCGTGACGCGAGAGCCGAGGCCGACCATATCTTTGGGCGCGCCTTCGATGAGTTGAGCGTGCTGCAGGATATGCTCCAGGGTGCGTATGCGGCCCTCGATGAAGGCTTGCTCGTTCTTGGCGTCTTCGTACTCGCCGCTCTCGCTAACATCACCATCGAGCTTGGCCTGCTGTATTCGATATGCCACCTCCGGGCGGCGGACTTCAAGCAAATTGTGCAGCTCTTCTTCGAGCTTGGCTTTCCCCTCAGCAGTGAGGTGGACCGGCTTATCCATGACCATGATAGTACCTCTCTTGTTGTCCCCGCCTCATGCGCACATTAAGTAAAGAAAAAACTGAGAGGACGGGCGCTCTCAGCTCGGGTGCCTCTTTCGAGGTTGCACGTATTATACGAACAAGGTAACAATTGTGCAAGCGTTTCCACAAACCTATTAGTACTACTACGTATAGGCCAATGCGGTTTAATATTGTGACAAGCGGCGGTAGCATTTCGCTGACCCCCCTGATTCGCCCTGCCCAGACGCTGAGCCTAGTTGATAGGATCAAAGCCCCACCCTGTCATCCGGAGCCTCCCCCGTCATCCTGAGCGTAGCGAAGGATCAGTAACGTGTGTTAGACCCTTGCTCATAGGGTACAAAGCCCCACCCTGTCATTTCGAACGTAGTGAGAAATCTCGTCCTCCACCTGGATGTAGCCCTTTTCTTGCGGTGCATGGTAAAGGTACGTGTAAGAAAGATGTTACTTGGGTGCAAAGGGACGAGATTTCTCACTACGTTCGAAATGACAGGGTGGGGCTTTGGATGCCGCACAAGAATGGTCAAGCACGGGTTACTGATCCTTCGCTGCGCTCAGGATGACAGGGGCACTCTTGATCGCTGCTCTCCAACAAGTATGGCTGCCGAGTGTTACTCAGGAACGAGGTGAGAACTGGCGGATGGTGGCCTCTAGCTCGGAGGCTGTGAGTTTTTTGCCCGACATGACGCGCCTGCGAGTGGGAAGCACGCGGGGCCAGGTGAGCAAACCGGCAAGGATGCCCCGCAAGCGGGCGCGGGCGGCGGGGCCACGGATGTTGCGCACCGCCTCCATTACGAAGCGGACTTGCGCTCTGAGTATGCTGGGCAGGTGGCGCAGGAGGAAGTCCAGAGGTAGGTCTTTGGCGAGTAGGTAGATTAGGTTGCGACCCACGTAGTAGGAGGCAAGGGTGCCGCCTCCGGTGGCACTGAGGCGGTGGAGCACGCGAGCTGTGGGGACGTAGACGGTCCGGTAACCCCTCAGTCGGGCGCGCAGGTTGAGGTCCACGTCCTCCGCGTACATCCATAGCTGAGGGTCTAGCACGCGGCCTTTCGGCTCGGTGCCGCCGGAGCAGGCCATGTCGGCTAGCATGGAGCGTCTGTAGGCGGCGGCTGCGGCGGTGGGGCCGAACACCTCCTCCTCGGTGTCGTACCTGCCTGTATCGGCTTGCCACACTCCGCGGCTGTTGGGCACGCCGTCGAGGCCGTAGTAGTCGCCCGCCGAGTGGAGGGTATCGGGACGGTCGTAGAGCACCAGCTTGCTCGCAGCCATCGCGGCCCAGGGGGTGCGGTCGAGGCCGCCTATTAGCTCCTCCAGCCAGGTGGGGCCGAGCACCGCGTCGTTGTTCAGCAGGACCAGTATCTCGCCGCGGGCTTTCGCCAGCCCCAGGTT
>JAXDKH010000316.1:0-7317 GCA_034667185.1 Chloroflexia bacterium
CTAGAGGCGGAAACCTATGTAAGGAATAAACGTAGTACGTGTCAAGGTTATGCAGCTAAGTGAGTAACCGCCTCCCAGTACCCTCAACTCTGCCTACATTGTGCCTGCTTCCTTACTGCAACGTTTAACCACCAGTCAGATCCAAAAGCTGCAGTAAACATCTTACCAGTCGCGGCAGTAAGCGGTCAGACGGAGTGCGTCCGAATAACGTCACCGCCGTACCTGACTTTGATCTAATATCATCCCCATAATTGGCTTTCCTCTAAAGCCAAAGCGTATGTAGCACTTCAAACACAAAATACCCCTCACGGGGTACCTCGTTTGCCACTGTATAAGTTGTATACCTCACGGTAGCGCATAGGGGATTCGAACCCCTGGTCTCCTCCTTGAGAGGGAGGTGTCCTAGGCCTCTAGACGAATGCGCCATGGACGCACCGATAGGTGCCTTATATATTACCAGATGGCGTGGAGGGGTGTCAAGGCGAGGATGAGGCCTCAAAGGGCCGCTTCCTGCTTTGCTGCCCTTGCGGGCTTGGGCTGATATGAGTATAATTATGAGGTAAACATGCGGGAGTATCTCAGTCGGTAGAGAGTCTGCCTTCCAAGCAGAATGTCGCGCGTTCGAGTCGCGTCTCCCGCTCCATGAGCAGAATGTAGCCTATGGTTACATTCTGCTTTTTCTTTGCCTGCATGCCCATGGCCTGCTTGGCGCCTGCGACAGCAGGTCCGTGACAAGTTCCACCCCAGGGCGTTATAAAGGGTACTGAGCGCTTTAGCTGTACCCGCGCCCATCACACTATGAGCACCTTCCCCTTCAATCCCGACCCTGCCGCCTCCGTGCAGCCTTCGCAGACGGATGCCCTGCTGGCGGGACGGTACCTGCTGCTCGAAAAGATCGGGGACGGAGGCTCTGCCGAGGTGTTTCGGGCCCGTGACGAACGGCTGGGCCGTGTGGTGGCGCTGAAGTTGTTGCGGCCCCAGTACGTTAGCGACCCTACCTGGCGCAGACGGTTTGAAATCGAAGCCAGGGCAGCCGCGGGCCTGTCGCACCCCAACATAGTCGATATTTACGACGTGGGAGAGGGGCCCGACGGCACGCTCTTCATCGCCATGCAGTACGTGGAGGGGCCGGACCTCAAGGCCGTGCTGTGGAAGCGCGGAAGGTTACAGCCGGCCGAGGTTGTAGCCCTGTCCAGGCAGGTGTGCGCTGCGCTGGCGGTGGCTCACCGTAGTGGGTTGGTACACCGCGATGTGAAGCCGCAGAACATCTTGATAGACAGCCAGGGGAACGCGCGGCTGACCGACTTTGGGATAGTAAAAGCCCTGGCAGGCGCTACGCTCACGCAGTCGGGTATGACCTTCGGCACCGCCGCGTACCTGTCACCCGAGCAGGCCACGGGCATGCAGGTGGTCCCGGCCTCTGACATTTATGCACTGGGCTGCGTGATGTACGAGATGCTGTCGGGCACGCCGCCTTTTACGGGCGATAACCACACCACGATAGCTTACAAACAGGTGTGGGAGCAGCCGCGCCCTCTTCACGAGCTGGTGCCTGATGTGCCGCCTTCCCTGGAGAGCGTGGTGATGCGCTGTCTCAACAAGGACCCTGGCGGCCGCTACCCGTCGGCCGAGGCGCTCTCGCTGGACTTCGAGAGGGTCAGCGAGGCAAACAACCAGCCCACGCACCAGGTGTCAGCTCCAAAGCCCACGCAGGCGGGCGTGAACGGGATGACAGGACAGAAGGCTTCGGCAGCGGGCGTGGTGCCCCTGGTGCCGGTTCCTCCAGAGGGTGCCAACATCAAAACTGTGCCACCCACCGGAGCGCAGCCCCTGCTGCCTGTGACCCCTGGTGGCCCACAGCCCGCCGTTCCGCCCGTCCGGGTAGCTATACCCTACGTCGCGCATGAAGCGGCTGGCGTGCGGACCTTGAACGTACCCAGGAGGCGAGGCACGACCTGGGTGGTCGTCGCCGCCATTGTTGCCCTGCTGGGTGTTGGATTGGTTGGTTTTCTAGCGCTACGGGGCGGCCGTTTGTTTGCGCCGGGAGGGACTGGACCGTCTGCCCCTGCCCCTACAATCACGGTCGCAGCGCAAGCACCTGCCTTTTCACCTACGGCCCTGGTGCAGGTGGCACCGCTTGCCTCTCCTACTGCCAGCCCCACGGTATTGGTAGCTTTGCCCACCGATACGCCACCCTCTACGGAAGTGCCTCCTACCGACACGCCCGTTCCGCCCGCGACCGATACGCCAGTACCACCTCCAGCGCCTACAGACACGCCGCTGCCACCTCTGCCAACTGATACACCGCCAGCTCCTGCGACCAATACACCTATACCTCCACCTCCGCCTACTGACACGCCAGTACCTCCGGCTCCACCGGCGGCACCCAACGATACGCCGGTACCGCCGGAGCCGACCGCTGTCGTGTCGGAGCTGGAGAGGCTGGTGGACGAGGTTATCGCTAACAATCCAAAGGCGGTGGCTGATTACCTGGACGGTAAGAGGCAGGCATTGTTGGTCCTGCTCAACGACCTGAGGGAAAGAGCCAAGGACAGGCTCAAGATCAACATTAACGAGGCGCGCGAAGTGCTCGTGAAGAAGCTGGAGGAGTTGCGCCCTTAGCTGCGGGCCGGCGCTGGAGACAGCCCTTGATAAAAGAACCCCTCATCACCTTCACCCCCTGGACCTCGTGGCCCGACCGCAACCTGGTGAAGAACGCCCACCTCCCAGGCGTCTACCTGCTCGCGCTGTTCGACGACGTGCCACCCCGCGCCGCCGACCCTCTATCCCGCGACTTGGTGTACATTGGGGAGACCGCCGACAACTCGCTCATGCACCGCTGGCAGCAGTTCCACCGGGCGGCCTTCGAGGGCAAGCCGGGACACAGCGGCGGCCTCGCCTTCCACGAGATTTACGGCGACGAGCCGGAGTACGCGTCGAGGCTGTACGTGTCGGCGTTTGTGCCGGAAGGGCTGTCGCGGGAGCTTCGGACGCTGTTCATCCTTTACGTCGAGCGCAAGCTGCTGTGGGACTGGGCGCGTAAGTGGGAAGCGCCGCCTGTCTGCAATACTAGGTAGGGGCAGCGCAGTTGGTTGGTTTGCACAAGTTGCACTCTGGTTTAGCTCTGCTCGATGGGCTCTATTTTTACGGATGAATGCTCAACTCTACAAATAGGTTCTATCCTTCGGACACATGCACAAGAACTTCTCGCAATCTTCGTGATTCTTAACGTAGCCTCACCTGCCCGAAATCGTGTAGTTTCTATTTAAGAGCAACGCTGCTCCTCAGTGCCAGTGGTGTCACAGCATGTCATCACATGTCTGCGAGACTGAGGAGTTTTTCATGCAAGAGGCCACATCACAGATCAACGCGGGTGATACGACGTGGATCCTTATCTCCACGGCGCTTGTGATGCTGATGACCCCGGCGCTTGGGTTCTTCTACGGCGGCCTGGTGCGGCGCAAGAACGTGCTCTCCACGATCATGCACAGCTTCTTCATTCTCGCCCTCATCAGCGTGCAATGGGTGTTGTGGGGCTACACCCTGGCGTTCGGCCCCGACGCCGGCGGGTTCGGCATAATCGGTGGGCTTGACTGGCTGGGCCTTGAAGGCGTTGGGCTGGACCCCAACCCCGCCTACGCCGCCACCATCCCCCACCAGCTTTTCATGATGTTCCAGGGCATGTTCGCCGTGATAACCCCCGCGCTCATCACCGGGGCGTTTGCCGAGCGCAAGCGGTTCAAGGCGTTTGTTATCTTCACACTGCTGTGGGCCACGCTCGTGTACGACCCGGTAGCTCACTGGGTGTGGGGCACGGGAGGCTGGCTGCGCAACCTGGGCGCGCTCGACTTCGCGGGCGGCACGGTGGTGCATATCACCTCCGGCGTTTCGGCTCTCGTGGCTGCCATCATGCTGGGGCGACGCCTCGGCTTCGGCCAGGCGCCGCTCGACCACCACGACGCCACCATGACGGTGCTGGGGGCAGGGCTGCTGTGGTTCGGCTGGTTCGGCTTCAACGCGGGCAGCGCCCTCACTTCAGGCGGGCTGGCGGTAAGCGCCTTCGTGGTCACCAACACCGCCGCCGCGATGGGCGCGCTCACCTGGGTCACCGTTAGCTGGATGCGCCAGCAGCGGCCCAGCGTAATCGGCGCGGCTGCGGGGGCGGTGGCGGGCCTGGTGGCGATCACCCCTGCCGCCGGGTTCGTAGACGTACGGGCCTCCATCATAATCGGGGCGGGCGCGGGCTGCTTCTGCTACCTGGCGGCCCAGTTGAAGCACAAGCTGCGGGTGGACGATGCCCTTGATGTGTGGGCGGTGCACGGCGTCGGCGGCTGGTGGGGTGCGATTGCCACGGGCCTGTTCGCCTCCACCGCCGTGAACAGCGCGGCCAGCGGCCTATTCTTCGGCAACCCCGCCCAACTCGGTATCCAGCTAGTAGCCGTGGGTGCCACGAGCCTGTACGCTGGCGGGGCCACCTGGGTCATCCTCAAGCTGGTAGATAAGCTGGTCGGCCTGCGCGTACCGGCCACTGAAGAGGTGCGGGGCCTCGACCACTCTCAGCATGGTGAGCCTGCTTACCAGTTGTAACGCTCAATCCACAGGAGGGAAATCACGATGTTGCTCACGATAGCTTTTCTATGCTTCGCCATACAGGTAGTGGCCTGGGTGGTGCTTCCATCATCCGCCCGCGCAGCCTCGGACGAGGAGGGCACCGAGTTGGCGCGTGAGGCTGTGGCTGCCTAGTCGACAGTGGGTCAGTTGCATAGTAAGCGCCTTTAGGGCAGGTGTGTCTGCAAGAATACATCTGCCCCTTGTCATGCTTCTATACGCCCTGTCGTCCTGAGCGCAGTGAAGGATCAGCCACCCTTTCTTGATTGCCATTTAGCAGCGCCCTGCTGGGCCTTGTCATTTCGAACGCAGTGAGAAATCTCGTCCCTAACCTGGATGTTACAACTTTCTTGAGGTATCTTGCTGCTGAAGGAAAGGTGGAATCATGTGCTGAGGGACGAGATTTCTCACTGCGTTCGAAATGACATACAGGGGCTTGGTACATGGTAAGCAACGATCAAACGCGGGCTGCTGATCCTTCACTGCGTTCAGGATGACAGGGAGGAGTGTAGTCGCCGCGACTGATGCTTGCTTCGGAAGCGAGTACGGAGGGGACACTTGGGGCAGGTATAATGGGGGGTGGTCTGCACTTGTGGAGATAGGAAGATTTGCCTGTGAACTGGCTCGACGGCTGGAAGCTGCGTGCCCGGCAGTTGAAGACCGAGGTCTACGCGCTCTACCTCGCTTACAGGGACCCGCGGGTGTCGTGGCCAGCCCGCATCTTCGCGGCCTGCGTGGTGGCTTATGCCTTCAGCCCCATCGACCTCATTCCCGATCCTATCCCGGTGCTCGGCTACCTGGATGACCTGGTGCTCGTCCCGCTCGGCATCGCACTCGCCCGCAAGATGATTCCTGTTGAAGTGATGTCGGAGTGCCGCGAGCGGGCGCGGGTGGAGATAGCTACGAAGCCGGTGAACAGGGTGGCAGCAGTGGTGATAATTGCCGTTTGGCTGCTGCTTGCTGCGCTGGCGGTGGTTTTGCTGCTCGACTGGTTCTCTTAGAAGGTCAGCTTCTCTATGCTGGCCGCCTGGCCTATCGCCTCTATCCGATAATAGTCGATGCCGTAGGAGCGCAGGGCCTCAGAGGACACTTCCCTTTGTGAGACCGTACGGCGGGAGCCGACCGTATCCACGAGTGTCACCGGGTGGCCCGCCCTCCTGATAGCGGTGAGAACGTTGAGCATGTCGTCGCTTATGACGGCGGTGACCACTACCAGCGTCGCTCCCCTTGGCAGGTTGCGGCGCTCGGCCTCAAGTAGCTCTTCCATCGGCGCGCCCGACCAGCCTCTGACGCGGGCCAGGGCCTCCAGTATGCGGGTAAACTGCTCCGGGTTGCGGCTTGGGTTGATCTTCACCTGCATGTCGGAATGCGGCGAGAAGGAATTCACCCTCAGTCCCACCATGTACCCTTCTTCCAGGCCGTAGTTGGCGAGCGAGGCGGCCACCGTGATCGTAAGCTCCAGCGACTGCGGATCAAGCCCCTCCCAGATGCGGGCGAAGGTGTCCTGGTTGCAGTAGATGAACAGTTGCGGCGTGGCGGCGGGCTCGAACAGCTTGGTTTGGAGTTGTCCCCGGCGGGCCGAGGCTTTCCAATGGATGTGCCGGGGGTTGTCGCCGTACGCGTACTCGCGGATCGTGCGCAGACGGAGGGGGTCGGTAGCCAGGTTCTGCGTCGCCTTGAAGTCACCGAAGGGCTGGCGTGCCGTGATGCCAAGCTGCTCGATGGGCACGTAGCGCGGGTAAACGATCAGGGTCTGCGGAGTGGCTAGCTCCTGGGTGCGGCGGAAGAGGCCGAACACGTCGCCCGACTCCAGGTCCACCGGCCCGAGAGTGTGCTCCCCCCTTGCGGTGCACCTGACGTTGTAGTGCCTCGTCACTCGTTCGTACCAGCCGAGGGAGAGGGTAGTCACGAGCGTGCGTACCCTCGCCTTGGAACTGGCGGAGGCCGCCGCCGAACTGATCTCGAGCGCGCCGGGGTATTCATCGTGTACCGCCAACCAGGGCACCGGCAAGGGTTTGTTGTTGGTGAACACCTGCGACATGGTGATCTCTTCGCCGTAGAAGGCCCGCGGCTGGCTGAAGCGGCGCTGCACTGTCAGGTTGCGCAGGCAGTACCTCGCCCACAACCACGCCACCAGCAACGCCGCGCCGAGAAACAGCCCCAGCGCAAAAAGCGGCCCGTTGCCCAGCAGCGCTCCCAATAGCACCATCCCCCCAGCCGCGAACACCCACGCCTGCGATACCTGGCTGGTGGTAATCGCTTGGGGGTTGTCGTCCGCGCCCGCTTCCTTGATCCAGGGCAGCCGGGTGAGCAGCCAGAACTGGTTAGGAGACTGGTAAGGCTGGCGGCTGATAGGTTCGGGCGGTGGTTGTTTGTTGCTCATGTTTCAGAAACGAGAAACGTGATGCGGTAAGTGTTATAAGGTGCATGAATTGGGGCTGTTTCTATTGTGGGACTCTACTCCCCTTTGTCATTCTGAACGAAGTGAAGAATCTCGTCCTTCATTCAGGTATTACCCTTTTCTTACGTGAAATGTTTGCATGATGAAAGGTGCTCGTTGGGTGGTAAGGGACGAGATTCTTCACTTCGTTCAGAATGACAAAGTCGGCTTTGGTCTACCGGTACCGACGGGGCAATGTTCAAGTACCATATTCGGCAATGTTGCGGCTATTTACTCCCGCCCACCTGGTCTACTATTGCAAGTTCCTG
>JAXDKH010000317.1:0-9170 GCA_034667185.1 Chloroflexia bacterium
TGCACCCGAGCGGCGTGCCCGTTCGAGTGTCTCGTCATCCCAGGCAAAAGCAAGCAGAATGGTGATCAGTTCGGGCTGCGCTGCCAGCAACAGGCGCATGGTCTCTGCCCCATCCAGCTCGGCCAGGTGCATATCCACCAGTGCTACATCGGGGCGTAATTGTGACGCGAGCGACAGAGCCTCGGCGGCTGTGCTAGCTTCCGCGACCACACTGAAACCGCCGTTTGTCTCGCACAACTGGCGCAGGCTGCGCCGAAAGAGGTCGTGCTTGTCGGCAATCAGAACAGTTATCACAGGCGTGATAGGCTCCTACTCAGGGAACATTGTGAGGGTAATGGTCCTGAGTATAGCGGGGAAGAGAGAGGGGCAATAGTGCAAAATACAACCGAGCGCTTACAGAAATTGCACTTTGTTACGAGTCTTACCCGGTGAGGGCGCGATGCCAGCGCAGGCTCTGGCTACTCGTCGAGGGAGGCCCAGCCGGTACGCAGTGCGTAGAGAGCTGCTTCCGTGCGATTCGTCACGCCCAGCTTGTCATAGAGAGCGCGTAAGCGGTTCGCAACGGTGCCCGGTGTGATATTGAGACGTTCGGCTATCTGCTTGTTGTCATCACCGTGTGCCACCCTGATGAGGACGGCCATTTCTCCCTCGGTAAGCTCGTCCGGTCCATGGGTGGACTTCAGACGATCCAGGAGCTGTCCCATCATGGCCGGGTCAACCGGTGCCTCGCCGCGCGCCGCGGCCCGTATGGCGGCAAAGAGGGTCTCTTCGTCACAATTCTTAAGCAGGTAGCCCCGCGCACCGGCCGCCAGCGCGTCAGTCAGGTGGCGGTCCTGGCGGTACATGGTGAGCATGATAATCGCCGTTTGCGGTTGGTCGGCCAGTATCTGCCGACACGCCTCAACTCCATCAAGGCCTGGCATGCGAAAATCCATGAGGATGACATCGGGTTTGTGTTCGTTTGCCAGTGCTATCGCTTCGCGACCATTATCCGCTTCGGCGACTACCTTGAACCCCCCTGCCACCTCGCACAACTGGCGCAGCCCTTTACGAAAGAGCTGATGGTCGTCGGCTATTAGTAGTCGAATCATTGTCTTACGGCTCCTGCACGATCGGTACTGTGACGGTCACGTGGGTACCGCTGCCTGGTTGGCTTACAAGTGAGAATGTCCCTCCAAGCAGTGTCACTCGCTCGCGCAAGTGGCGCAACCCCAGGTGCTCCCCGGCGGCAAAATCGTTGAGTGGGCCGGTTTCGAAGCCCTGCCCGTCATCCCGAACCTCCAACTTGACCTGCTTAGGCTCCTGCTGTAACACCAGCCGGATCTCGTGGGCTTGTGCGTGACGCGCCGCGTTTGAAAGCAACTCGCTTCCGATGTGGAAGAGATTCAATTCCAGACCGGGATCTAACGCCTTCCCCATAGCGGCAAGATCGGTATGTACCGGCACCTGGTACTGTCGGGAGATCGTTTTCGCCGCTTCTTCCAGCGCAGGTACCAGGCCCATTTCCTCCAGACCAGCCGGCCGTAGAGCGAAGATAGAGCGGCGCACGTCTTGAATGCTTTCGTCTAGGATGGTCCCCAGTTCGTCCAGTTCTTCCTCTAGCTGTGCAGGCTGCTGCACCAGCAGCGTTTTCCAGACGCGTGCCCGGAAGCGCAAACCGGCCAGTGTCTGCGCCAGCCCATCATGTAGCTCGCGGGCGATGCGCTCCCGTTCTGCCTCTTTCATACCGTCTATAAGTTCCAACCGCTCGCGCAGACGCCGCTCACGAGCCAGAGCACGCCTGTGAACACGAGTGCGGAGCTCGACCAACCCCGCGACCAGCAACAGCGACATGACGCCATAGCTGAGGTAGGCCCACCAGCTCTGCCACCAGGGTGCAGCAATCACCAGTTGAACAGAGGTGCCTTGCTGGTTCCAAATGCCATCGTTGTTGCTGGCGATCACCTGGAACGTGTACGTGCCGGGATTGAGATTGGTAAATGTGGCAAGTCGCCGCTCGCCGGCATCAACCCACTTGTCGTCAAAGCCTCGTAGCCTATAGGCATACTGGTTCTTGCTCGGATTGAGGTAGTTGAGGGCGGCATATTCAAATGATACGGAGTTCTGTTCGTGCTCCAGGTGGATTGTGTTGCTCTGCTCGATTGGCTCTTGCAGCGGACCCGCTCTGCCCGGGACGACGGGCTGGTTGAAGAGGTAAAATCCGGTCAATGCAACGGGCGGCACGTACTCATTGACCGGTATCTCCAGCGGCTGGAAGTGAACAATACCCTTCGTGTTGCCAAACCAGAGCGACCCATCAGGCCGCTGCAGCACGGCTGCCTGCGCAAAGTCATTGTGGGGCAACCCATCGGCGGTCGTAAAGGTCTCAAACTGCTCCTTAACGGGGTCAAAACGGCTCAACCCGCGCGGAGTACTCATCCACAGGCTGCCCGCTTTGTCCTCTGCAAGGGCCAGCACCACGTTGTCGACCAGGCCATTGCTTCGCTGGTAGCAGCGTACCGTGCCGCTACTAGGATCGAAGTGGATCAGGCCGCCTCCCCAGGACGCGAGCCATAAGCTGCCGGCAGGACCGGGGTGTATGGCGGTGAAGAAATTGTGGCAGAGGCTGCTGTTGGTTGTGTCATATTTGTGGGCGTCGCCGCTCTTGGGATCGAGGACCGCCAGCCCATCTTCGCCCGCAATCCACAGACGACCCTGCTCATCCTGGTACAGAGCGAGCACCGACTGGAACGACGCCGGGCCACCATCGTCGCCTATGGGGATCCGTTTGAAGTAGCCTTTTGCCGGCTCAAAACGGTTTAACCCCGTGGGGGTTCCTACCCACAGCGTCCCCTGCTTATCGCGATAGAGCACCCGAACCTGATCGTATATCTGGTCGTGGCCGGGATTTGTGCTGTCACCCGGATCGTAGCGAAAGTGGACGAACTGCTCGTCGCCGGGAGCAAGATAGTCAAGACCACCGAGGGTGCCGACCCATAGCCCGCCGTCAGCCTCGGACAGCAGGGCAAAGACAACGTCGCTACTCAGGCTTTGCGGATTGTCCTGGTCGTGGCGGTACGTGTTCAGCACTTCGCCTGTAGGGCTCACGCGCGACAGTCCCTCGTTAAAGGTGCCGACCCAGGTCGAATCGCCTCTTGCGGGAGCAAAGGCCAGCGGTATGCCAAGCGGGAGGTGGCGCGGGAACTTCCGCGGCACTAACAGGCTGAGCCCCTCTGTCCACGTGCCGGCCCACAGAATGCCCGCTCTGCTTTCGTAGAGGCTGAGGACGTAATCACTCGCTATCGTCTGCTCATCGTCCGGGTCATGACTATAGTGCTGGATGACCGCACCGCTAGAATCCAGCAGGTAGAGGCCGGAACCGCGAGTACCAGCCCAGATCTGACCCGCACCGTTGCCGAGGAGCGGTTCGACAGCGGTACCGCTCGGCAGGCCGGCAACACGGGTCCACTGTTTGTCCAGCACCCACAAACCGTCGTCGGTGCCAACCCACAGCCGCTCGGACCGGTCGTAGAGCATACCAAAGATGTTATGGGCTTCTCCAGGAAGGACGTAGGTGGCGAGCTTTCCGCCGCTGAGTGTGTAGGTAGTTACCTGCCCTCTTTCGCCAACCCAGACGCGCTCACGACCGGATGCTAAGACAGTGGCTCCATCGGTTGACAGTTTGCGGAATTGATTCGTTCTTGGATCAAAGTGGACGAGGCCGCCGCCTGTGGCAAGCCACAGACCGTTGTCGTCGTCGCCAGCGAGGGCGGAGATCGAATCATACTCAGCATGAAGCGGATCACCGGAGCTTGGGCGATAGTGAGAGAGAGCGCCGGTAGCAGCATCCAGCCGGTTCAATCCTCCGCTAGCGGTTCCTATCCATATGTTGCTGGCGCTGTCCTGCAGGAGAGCCCGGATGTTGGAATCGCTGAGTCCATCTGGTTCGGCGCCGAAATCATAATTCTTGAAGTTGTACCCATCGTAACGGTTCAGCCCTTGCTGCGTGCCAAACCACATGAAACCATGCCGGTCTTCGAGAATGGCCTCGACAGCACCCCCGACAAGGCCATCCTCAGTCGACAGGTGGTCAAACGAGCGGAAGGGGATGTCCGCCCGCATGCCGTTGGCGACTTGAGACTGCAACAACAAGAGAAACAGGACGAAAGGCAAACAATATTTCATCATGGCTACGGAGATTATGGGGACTATATGGTGGCGCACGTACCTAGTAATGTGCGAAAACTACACCCGTTCTAAATATCTGCACGACGCTGGGTGTGCATCGCGCTTTGGGAGAGAGCAAACCTTGCCGGTAGCCTCTCAGCCGATACTAAGCACAACTATGCCAACTATGCGATGGATAGCGAAATGCACACTTGATTGGATTACACAACCGGAAACGGAACAGCAAGAAGAGCGTGCCGCCCGGGGCGGGGAACCCAGCGAAGGAATGACACACGGACGCACAGACACACCCCTCTCATAGAGGAGGTTTTCAGTTGCTGCTATGTTAGCACATTACAGTAGCACCGTCAATAGAATTGTTGCGGAGAATTAGGGCATGAGCCTGCCTAAGGCGTCGCTTCATGTAGGTCTGATTTCATAATCTCCCTAGTCTCAAAAACGTTCGAGCCTGTTGAAAAACTCTCTAGTGTTGGAGGTTGACGCACTCAAAGTGTGTAACCTGGACTTCTTGATGGCTGATGTCAGGCACACGAATTCCAGAAATTCGTACCAATCTGGCTCACCAGCATGCCTGACCGACTCTTTCAACAGGCTCGAACGTTTTTGGCAGTAGACTTAGCAACTACGAGGGCTAAATCGTTTTAGGACCCCTCCTATTCGGCCATCTATCCATCTATGCTAGGATTGAACCTGCCATCTACTTGTTCACGGGTGCCTGATTCTGAGACTGACACTCAGGGAAGAAGGTATTAGCTACTATCTTTGATGCCTGCCCCCTGGTAACGGTGTTCCCCGGCTTGAAGTAGAGCATGATGCCGAGTGGTACGCCCCTGGCACACACCCGCCCATTCCGCGCACCTCACCACACCATAATGCACCCCGCCGAGATACGCGAGTACTGCCAGCTTGATGCAGCAGGGCAGGCGCTCATCAAGGCTGCTATGCGACAGTTGAATTTGTCGGCACGAGCTTACCACCGCACCCTCAAGCTCGCCAGGACGATAGCGGACTTAGCGGGTAGTGCATCTATTCAGGCGGCCCACCTGGCCGAGGCTGTGCAGTATAGGCCTCGGTCGCTGCTATGAGTCCGCTGGATAGAGCCGTAACTTTCTGGGAAGGGCAGTGCTGAGGTCTCACGAACTTATGTCAAACAAATACCGGTGTGCCGCCGTACTATTTCGAGGGTCGGGCGTATTGTGGCTACTCGCTTAGGAACGCCAGGCGGAACTGTGTGCGTTCCACGTAGGGGACAGCACGTAACTCTTCGTATTGGGCGAGGGCCTCTGAGAAGTAGGTGCGTGCAGAAGGTCGGTCACCACGCTGTGCAGCCAGTTCCCCGAGCTCGCAGAGCGCGCGCCCGATCTGCCAGCGAGCGTCCATGCCACGCAGGAGGGTGAGGGATTGCTCGAGGCGAACTTGCGCCTGCGTGTACTCACCCGCTATCGTGTGGGCGACGCCCCAGGCGCGATGGGCGACGGCCTCATACAGCGCATGCCCGTTGCGAGTGGCAAGCTCCTCCAGGATCGGGGCGAATTCCCTTATTGCGCTCTCATCTCGCTCTTCGGCTGCGGAATCGGCAAGTAGAACATATAGCTCCAGCTCGGTGGGCATAGACCCCCACTTGAGCGGCGCGTTCGAGCGGGCGAAAGCCGCCTCCAGGTGTTCTCTCATGGGAGCGAACTCGCCCCCGAACTTCATCTGCATGGACATTCAATAGTGCTGGTTGCGGCGCCAGTGGTCGGTTGCGCCCGATATGTCCAGCATCGTCTGGTACGCTTCGTACCTGTAGTGCTTGCTCGTTTCGTAATCTCCACGCAACGCGTGGACGCTCGCGGTGAGCGCAACGGCAAATCAGGTAGGGCCGGTTCTGGCTCGCCCGTAGCGACTTTCCAGGTTGCGCCACTCACTCTCTGCCGCGAGCACGTCGTCCCAGCGATCGAGACGGAACCAGCACTGTACCTTCAAGGCCAGCGCGTTGAAGTGCTCATCGACCGCCTGGATGCGAACTGCCAGGCCTTGAGCCTCATCCAGGTACTGGAGGGCCTGCTGGTATTCTCCCACGTACATCAGGGCGCTGCCCGCTCCCCTCAGGCTATCGACAAGCTCGCGTATCTCGCCCTGTGGGTCTGTGCGGTTGACCAGAACGCGGCGCAGCGCCACCTGGGTATATGAGCGCAAATCCCCCTGCCCAAAGGGCGCCACCGAAAGTGCACCGAGGGCGATCGATAGAGCATCGCGATCGTCCAGTAGCTCGGCCATCCGCACGGCCTCTTGAGCATAGCGAAGGGCAACCTCCCAGTTGGGGGGCACTAGGATGCGCCAGGCAGCCGTCGAGAGGGCCGCTAGGAGGCGCACGGTCTCAGCATGGGGAGGCTCGCCCTCCATTATCCGCAGCCCCGCCTCTAGGGTGCCGAGCGCGGCCAGCACAGACTTGAGTGCTGCATCAAAGTCCTCGACGGAAACGGCCCATCTGAGGTCAGTGATCGCCTCGACCGTCTTGCGATGCAGGCGCAGCGCATGGATTTTCTCTTCTCCCTCGCCGGCAAGCGAATGCCAGCCCTCGAGCGCCCGGAGATAGACACTTACGGCTTGCGTCCCGTGGCCCACCAGGCGGTGGGCGTCTGCCTCCTCTTCCAGTAACTCCACCTGGATGCGCGACGGCGCATCTCCCTCCAGCAGCTCGCGTGCGGATTGGATATGCTGGAGAGCTTCGTCATAGGCGTACATTGACATCGCCTGCCGGGCGGCGCGGCGAGCATACAATATACCCTCCTCGCGCGCCCCTGCCTTGATGAAGTGGTGGGCGAGCATGCCTGCAAGCTCGTCGAGGCGATCAGGGTAGAGCCTCTCTAATGCCTGGCCGACGGCCAGGTGCAGCCGCCTGCGGTCTTGCTTCAGAAGGGACGAGTAGGCGGCATCCTGAACGAGCGCATGCCGGAAGACGTACTCCAACTCAGGCTGAAGCTGGGCCAGCCGGATCAGGCCGGAAGCCTCTAGCTCGTTGAGTTGGCTCATGAAGTTCATCATGTCAGGCATTTGGCGGGGTCAGCATGGCACATGCTACTTAGTCATTCCGGGAGGCCCCATCGCGCAGAACGTGCTCCAGTACTTTGACGGGGAACTGGCGGCCAATCACGGAGGCGATGCGCAGGGCGTATTTGACCTCGTCGGAGAGGCGGTCCATGCGGGCCAGGAGCAGGCCCTGCAGCGTGTCAGGAATGTCCACCCCTTCCACGCCCTGGACCGCTACCCAGTACCCATCGCGCATGATAATTACCCCGCGCTCGATCAGCATGCGGATGACTTCCTCCACAAAGAAGGGGTTCCCTTCGGCTTTATTGAGGATAGCCGCGCGCGTCTCCTCTGGGAGAGACTGTACATTGAGGAGGTTACTGACCAACTGATCGCTCTCCACATCGGAGAGGGGATTGATGCCAATTTCGGTGAGGCCCCGGCCCATGACTTCGCGGGCCGTCGACAAGAGCTTTAACCCCGGGGCACTGTAGTCCGGACGCGCAACAAAACAGAAGAGTACGGGTGCCTCCCGAGCGAGGGGGAGGAGTTTGCTCAACATCTCCACCGAAGAAGGGTCGGCCCAATGCACGTCGTCGAGCACCAGTACGAGGGGGCGCTGCGCAGCTATGCCGCGGACGAGAGCCTGCATCGCCTCCAGGTAACGCGTCTGGAGAGCCTGAGCATCGAGGAGGCGGACGCGCTCCAGGGCCTCGCCGTCCAGTTGGAGTGAGAGAAGGTGGCCGAGGTACGGGTAGATGTCGAGTCGTGAGTAGCCTGAATACGAACCGGAACCAGACCCGGTGCCAGGCGGAACCGTCGAGGTAGAGGAAGAGGTAGGAAGTACATCGAACAGGTCCGCTAGCAGTTGTTGGAGTGCAGAGCGCGTCTCCTCTTCGCCTGCGGAGGCGGGTACATCGAGGAGGGAGCGAATAAGGTCTATGAGCAGGTGGTATGCCAGGCCTTCGCCGTAGGAGAGGCATCGACCCTCGGCCCACTTTGGGCTGCGGGTGGCCGGTACCGAGTCCGACCTCAAGACCCTTGATTTCCACTCTGCGATGAGGCGACTCTTACCGAGTCCAGGCTCCCCTGTAATAACAACGGCGCGACCTATACCGGCGCTAACCGCTCCGCTCAAGTCCAACAGCGCCGATAACTCCCGGTCGCGCCCGACCATCTGGCTCTCGATACCTACCAGGCCGCGCAGACGCCCGGGGTCGGCTTTTCGGCTGACTGCCTGGTATGTGTGCACCGGCTGCGATTTGCCTTTTACCTGGGCCAGCCCGTGATCTACCCAGTTGAAGAGCGGCACCACTAACTGGTAGGTGTTTTCCGATACAAGCACAGAGCCTGGAGGTGCGGCGCTTTGCATGCGGGAGGCAAGGTTGACCGCATCCCCCATGGCGGTGTATTCGACCCGCAGGTCGCTCCCCACCTCCCCGACCGCGACAAAACCGGTATTGATGCCCACTCGAACTTCAAACTCCAGCCCGCGCTCTCGCTTGACCTTCGCGGCAAAGGCACGACTCCCCTCAACGATGTCCAGGCCCGCGAGCACGGCGCGCTGCGGGTCATCCTCATGGGCTATGGGCGCTCCGAAGAAGGCAAGTATGGCATCACCCATGAGACGGGCGAGCGTGCCCTCATAGCGATAGACGGGGGTTATGAGGAATTTGAAGGCCTCATTCATGATCTCGGTCCACTCTTCAGGGTCGAGGCTCTCGGCAAGGTTCGTGGAGCCTACGACATCGCAGAAGAGGATGGTGGCAATGCGACGCTCCCCACTGAGCGTGCGGTGGGAGCGAGTTGCTTCGAGCTTGGCGAGTAACTCTTTGGGGATGTACTGCTGCAAGCGGTCGTGCGTACCGGATGACGCGAAAGGTGCACTCTGCCGGGACTCCCTGGGGAGTGTGGCGGCCGCAGCGGTAGAGGCCGGAGTCGCGGTCTCGCGCAGCCCGGTGCCGCAGTGCTTGCAGAATCTTGCGTCCAAG
>JAXDKH010000318.1:0-8956 GCA_034667185.1 Chloroflexia bacterium
CGAGAGGTTGGAAACGCGGTTCCTTCTGCCAGGGGAACACCACCTGCTCCGGGTCCGGCACCTTTATCTCTTCATCTCCCTCGGTCAGGGTGCCCAGGGCGGGCGGCGAGTCCTCCCAGCCGTCGAAGTTTAGCTCCCCCAGTTCCTCCTCGAATTCGTCTTCCCAGAGGATCGGGGCCTGGTATGCCGGACGCTCAAGCTGGTGTTGCACGAGCAGGCGTGTTGGCCTTAGTGCGGCGTGCAGGCTCGCGGGCGACTCCGGCTCTTCCTCCGGCTCCTCGTCCATTTCGGCATGGGCATCGGGCCGCAGGACCTCAAGAGGTGGCGTTTCCCAGGGCAATCGGAAGTCGTCTTCATCAAGCTCATGGTGCCGGGGTTGCGCCTCGTTAGGCTCAATCAGCGTCAGCGCGGGCCGCGAAACGGGAGTGCCTTGCTGGGGCGGGGCTTCGTCGTACCCATCCTGCGCCTGTAGCATTTTGGCGTCGGGTTCTGCGGAGAGTGTAGCTCCGGCTTCTTCATCCGCAGTCGTGACAATCTCCGGCCCACTCCACTGTACGTCTATACCCGACGATGTGGGGCCGCCGAACGCGAGGACGCAGGCGTGGGCTTGTGCCAGGCCGTGCGAGATGGCTAGCTCCAGCAGCGCCTCGGTCACAGCATCGGCATCGAAGCCCGACATGACTTCTTCGGCCGTCTCGCGGTCGAGCAGTCTCGCCAGGCTGGAGGTGACCAGCACCACCAGGTCGCCGTCCTCGATACGCCTGTAGATAGGGTTGCTTTCCACGCCCGGCGCGGTGCCCAGCGAGGGGCTGAGCAGGTTGTCCTGGCTGAAGTCGTGGAATAGCTCGTCCGTGTCGTTGAAGTCGCCGGTATCCTGGTCGCGCCGCAAAATGGTGAGCTGGGGCCTGTTCGTCTTGTTGGCGCGGGACCGCCAGTGGGGTGTCTCGGGTACAGGAGTGAGGAGCCCGTTGTGCCGGATGTACGCCTGCGCGGGTGCCATCTGGGCCAGGTAAATGCCCGTGCCATCGGAGCGGAGCAGGGCTGCGCTCAGGCCCACCTTGAAGCGGCGGGCGCGGGCACCACCGGCCCTCACAGCAACCAGCGGGCTTGAGTCGAGGTTAGATTCGCCGAGAGCGTTGGCGTAGTTGTAGCGGAGTATGGCGTTGTTGGCGGCATCTAGCGCGGCGGTGAGGCCACTCGTCATGCTTAGGGACGTATCGGCCAGGTACTGGTCGGCGATGATCTTTCGGGCCAGCCTGCACACTTCTACCGACAGCGCGGGGTGCTCCCCCGCAGGCTCCGTTAGCAGGGCCAGCGTGCCTTTCCTGCCCGATCTGGGTTGGAGGCAAGCTATATAGTCGTCGGCCTCCTGGCGGATGCCGCTCAGTACCGCGAACCTGCGGCAGGTTACTTCGAGTCGCTCCTGCCCTTGCGTGCGTTGCAGTCGCTCCATGCGCTCCATAATGGACCTCTCTTCGCGTCACTCTGGACGGTATGCGTGGCGCTCGCCACCCTACCATGTCTAAGCCAGCGACACGCGGCCAGTATAGCAACGGGGTAGAACAAAAGCCGGGTTTTGCACATGAGAGTGGCGAGTGGCGAGTGGTTAGTGGTTAGCAAGAGACGGAACCGCCAAGACGCCAAGGACGCCAAGTACCCGCCAAGATTATTGAGGTTTGTTCTTGCTAACCACTAACCACTAACCACTAACCACTCGCCACTCCTCACTCGTCACTTCGTTCCGTTTGCAGTACACTAAGTTGTTATTCCAGCAGCAGGGAGAGCAACATGTCGGCCACTACGGACTATATTGACGCGCATTTTGAGGGGACGTTGGCGAGGCTTGCAAGGTGGGTGGCGCAACCTAGCGTGTCTACCGAGCACCGAGGCATCGATGAGATGGCGGGCATAGCGAAGGCCGATTTGGAGCGTAGCGGCTTCACTGTTGAGGTGCACGAGACGCACGGGGAGCCTATCGTGCTTGCCACGGCCGGGCCTGAGAATGCGCCCACTATCCTTATATATAACCACTATGACGTACAGCCCGAAGGCGAGCCTAAGGCGTGGACCTCTCCGCCCTTCGAGCCCCAGGTACGTGATGGCAAGATGTATGGCCGGGGTGTAGCAGACACGAAGAGCAACATCATCTCGCGGCTCGACGCTTTTGACGCGATACGTGCGGTGCGCGGCGAATTGCCGGTGCGTGTTGTTTGGCTCCTGGAAGGAGAGGAGGAGATCGGCAGCCCCAACCTGGAGAAGTTCGTGTTGGAGCACAGGGAGGCACTCCGCGCCGATGGGTGCATATGGGAGTTCGGCACCCACACGTGGGACGGCCAGCCTGTGGTGCACCTCGGACTGAAGGGCATGCTCTCCATCGAATTGACCGCGCGCAACGGTATACGCGACCTGCATTCGGGCTCGGCTGCTTACGTCGAGAGCGCGGTTTGGCGGCTGGTATGGGCCTTGAACAAGATACAGAGCGCCGACCATAAAGTGCACATCCCCGGCTTCTACGAGGCAGTCACGGTGCCAACGCCCTCACAGGAGGCGCTGGTAGAGAAGCTGCCCGACGAGACGGCGCAGGACGTCGAGAACTGGGGCATCAATGGCTTCCTCGGGGGCATGACCGGGCACCAGGTGCACCACGCGGCAGCCTTCCACCCCACGGCCAACATACAGGGTATACAGGCGGGCTATAACGGCCCCGGCTCTAAGACTATCCTCCCTAACGAGGCCCGCGCCAAGCTGGACCTGCGGCTGGTGCCCGACCAGGACCCCGAAGAGATCCTTCAATCGCTACGGGCTTACCTGCGGGATGAAGGCTTCGCCGATATAGAGGTGGAGCGCATACCCAACGAGGGCGACCTCTTCCCCGCCATCAGCGATCCGTCCGCACCTTTCATAAAGAAGGTGATACAGTCGTGCAGGGACGTGGCGAGCACCGAGCCGGTAGTTGTCCCTTCAAATGCAGGCTCCGGGCCGATGTCTGTCTTCAGCATGCCCGCCCCGCGCGGCCTTGGCCTCCCCACCGCCTGTATCGGCACCGGCTACCCCGATTCCCGCGCCCACGCTCCCGACGAGAACATCCGCCTCGATGACATGAGGAGGCACATGCACACCATAGCGCGGCTGGTGGAGCTACTTGTAGGAGACGATGGACGATAGACGGTAGACGATGGAAAGAGACTCCTACCATCGTCCATCGTCCATCGCCCATCGCTCATCGTCCATGCCTGAGACCGCTGTAGTAATACTCAACTGGAACGGCGCTCGCTTGCTGCCGGAGTGTCTCTCTGCGCTCGCAGCCCAGAGCTACAGGGACTTCGAGCTGTGGCTGGTTGACAATGGCTCCATTGACGGCTCGCACGCCCTGTTGGACGACCTGGACCGCACGCTCCAACCTGAGTGGCTGTCCCACCCTCTCCCCTGGCCTGCCCGCATTATCCGCAACAGCGACAACGTAGGCTTCGCTACGGGCAACAACCAGGCGATGCGGCTGTGTGCCTCCCGGTACGTGGTTGCGCTCAACAACGACGCGATTGCCGACGAAGACTGGCTGGGGCAGTTGGTGGCGACCGCCAGGGCAGGTGGCACGAGCGTGGGCATGGTGGCCTCGACCATGCTCTTTTCGCACCGTCTCGAACTGGTGGCGTCGGCAGGCATTTCGGTGCACGCCGATGGTGTGGCGCTCGACCGGGCACCCGGCATGTTGAGCGCCAAATTGGAGCGCGTGGGCACCCGCCCGGTGTTCGGAGCGAGCGCTGGGGCTGCCCTCTACACCGCGGCCATGCTGCGCGACGTCGGGTTGTTCGACGACCGGTACTTCAGCTACCTGGAGGACGCCGATTTGGCCTGGCGAGCGCGGTCCCGTGGGTGGCGGGCACTCCACAATCCCCATGCTCGCGTGCGGCACGAGTACTCGGCGACAGGCGGGCACAACTCGGCCTTCAAGCGGAGGCTCATGTCGCGCAACCGCGTATGGCTCCTCTACAAAAACATGCCTACCCCTCTCATGCAACGATACGCCCCTCTCATCGCCCGTTACGACGGCCTGGCGCTGCTGAACGCGCTGGCTACCGGCGACCGGGCCTCCCTTAAAGGCAGATTCGAGGGGCTATCGAGCCTGGACCGCTTCACGGATAGCCGCCGCAAAGTGCTGTCCTCTTCCCGCCTCCACCCCGACGAGTTAAGCCGCCTGCTTTCGCCCGCCCTGTCACCTCGGCAGGTCCTAAAATACCGGCGGCGGATCGACTCTATTCTTTCCCCTTCCAAATAGGCATCTGCGCGCGTAAAGGCCAGTCTTTCTCCATAATTCGCGTTTACTAACGGCCTCCAGACGCCGCCGGAATGTGTCGCCGGTGGCACCCCACTCGGCATCCTTGCAACGGTCCTATCCATCCCCAGGTACTCGGTAGCACAAACGGGCTAGGTGTTAGCACCACTATGGGCTATAGAGCCTGCGCGTGGGCTGGGTTATAGTTTTCTTGAGAGCGTGACCACCCCTGCGTCTTCCTGTGCGTGTGGGTCACCTATCGTTATGCAGGACCATTATTACGCGGAATTATTCAACTGCTAGTTGGAGGCAACAAAGAAAATGAAAGCACGTGGAGGACGTTTCCTACTCATACTCGGCGCGGGTCTAGCCGTGATGTCGTTCGTGGTTGTTTACGTACTTATGTCCAGGAGCAGCCTCCTGGCACCCAGCGATGCGGCCAATGCCGTACCGACCGCAGTGCCCGTCACGAACGTGGTCGTCGTCAAGCAGGATGTGCCTGCTTACACCGTCCTGGACGCCAGTAACGTGGCGCTGAAGGAGGTCGAGGCCACCACCGTGATGAGCGACTCCACCTCGGAGGTCTCTGTGGTGGTCGGCAAGATGACCACCTCTCCCCTCACGGCGGGCCAGCAAGTGCGCCAGGACCAACTCACCCAGTCGGGCTTCTCGAACGTACTGGCCCGTGGTGAGAAGGCGTTTGCCCTCCCTATTATGCCCCGTAACGCGTTTGGTGGGGCGCTGACCGAGGGCGACCACATTGACATCCTGTGGAGCGCGGCTCTCAAGTTGAAATACGAATTGGCTCCCGATGGCACCGTCAAGGAGAGCCAGGACGTGATGAGCACCACCAAGGCTCTGCTGCAGAACGTGAAGATACTTCGGGTTATAAACCTTGAGCAGCCCACGCCCGCTCGGCAAGGGGCCCAGCCTGACGCAGCCGAGCCTGTTGTGGCGCGGCCCGGCTCTACCCAGACTTCGGCCATGTATACCTCCGAAGCCGGCTACCAGCAGGTCTTGATACTGGGAGTGACCGACCAGCAGGCCGAAGTGCTCAAGTACGCCATGGAAGGTGGGATCATCGACCTGGCTCTGCGCTCCTCCGCGGTACAAAAAGACGCCGAGGGCAAGGAGATCATGGGGGCTGATGGCAAGCCTGTGCTAGGCGATAGCGAGGTCGAGAAGACCACCGGTATCACCATAAACACCCTCATCGAGCAATACGGTGTGGTACCCGTCCCGCAGACGCAGAAGTAAGGCCGGCGCAAGCAAGAAGATTACATGCGGCATGGAGAAATTACATCGGGTCCATGCCGCATACAAAGAGCACGTAAGAGTGCAACGTGCAAGCACATTTCGTCGCAACTAGGAGTTAGTCATGGACCAGGGAATCAACGGCGCGATGCCCAAGATCGGGGTACTGATCGTAGACGACATCGCCGATACTCGCGAGAATCTCAGCAAGCTGCTGATGTTCGAGCGCGACATAGAGGTGGTCGGCACTGCTGCCAGCGGCCCGGAGGCGATCGAGTTGTCTCGTAAGCTGCTACCCGACGTGGTGTTGATGGACATCAATATGCCGGAGATGGACGGCATCAAGGCAGCGGAAATGCTCAGCGGGGAGTTCCCCGGCATCGGCATAATCATGATGTCGGTGCAGGGCGAGCAAGATTACCTGCGCCGTGCCATGCTCGCCGGGGCGCGCGAGTTCCTCATCAAGCCCTTCTCAGGCGACGACCTGGTGCGCGCTATCCGCCACGTATACCGGCTCGAGTCGGGCAAGCGGGCGATGGCAATGGCCGCCGCCCAGATGCCTATGTACGGCACCATGCAGCTGAACGGGCACTCGCACGACGAGCCGCGCCACGGCAAAGTGCTTACGGTCGTGAGCCCGAAGGGTGGAGTAGGCCGCACAACGGTTGCCTGCAACCTTGCGGTAGCCCTCAAGTTGTCTACCAACAAGAAAGTGGCCCTGGTCGATGCCTCCCTCTATTTCGGCGATTGCGGCGTAATGCTCAACCTACTGTCAAACAAGACGCTGGTTGACGTGGTCGAGCACATCGACGAACTGGATACCGACCTGCTCAACGACATTATGATCACGCACTCTTCGGGCGTGAAGGTGCTGCTCGCACCTCCACAGCCTGAAATGGCCGAACTCGTTACAGCCGAGCACATCCGCCGTGTCCTGGTGGAGTTGGCCGCCAACTTCGACTACGTGATCGTGGACACCTGGCCCTCGTTCGCCGACGTGGTGCTCACCGCGATGGACCTGTCCGACACGATCCTCCTGCTCATGACGATGGAGATGACCACCATCCGCGACGTGAAGCTGTACCTCGAAGTGGTCGAGAAACTCAACTACCCTCAGGAGAAGGTCAAGCTGATCCTCAACCGCGCCGGTAGCGCCGGGGGCATTAAGGTGGAGGCGGTAGAGGAGACGCTACGCTACAAAGTCATGGTGGGCCTGAGCAACGACGGGGCGGCCATGATGATGTCGGTGAACCAGGGTGTGCCCCTGGTCATATCGGCCCGCGAGCATGCCTACTCCCGCGACGTGTACCGCCTGGCCCGTCTGCTCACTTCCAACGCAGCCGATGAGAACGCAGTATCCGCTGCCACAGCCAGCCTGAAGGCCGACGAAGCACCTGCGAACACGCGGCTAGTTTCCAAGCTGAAAGCGGCCTTCCGCTAACACATAACTAAATCCGAAACCCCAAATTCCAAATCCGCCCTTACCCACGAGGTAGCTGAAATGTCTCTTCTGAAGCGAATCGGTACAACAGGTCCAATGCCCGACAACAGTACGGGGACGATGGGGGGCCAGAACGGCGGCATGCAAAATCATGCCACCAAGCCTGGTACTCAGCCCAACACAGGCTCCAATCCCTCCAGCGTGCTCCCCAGGCCCACCGGCCGCCTGGCACCGAACGATGCTCCTACCAACAATCGCCAGGCCACGGGTAGCAATGAGTTCCTGGACCTCAAGAACCGGGTTCAGCAGAAACTCATAGCCGAACTGGATCCCAAGCTCGACCTGAGCAAGACCGAGGAGGTCCGTCGCCAGGTAGAAGATATCTTCAACGAGATCCTCGACTCCGAGAACATAATCCTCACCCGTGTGGACCGCGCCCGCCTGTTCGAGGCTGTGGCCGCCGAAATCCTCGGCTTTGGTCCCATTGAGCCGCTGCTGAAGGACGCCTCTATCAGCGAAGTGATGGTGAACGGCCCCAAGAGCATATACATCGAGCGTCATGGTCGCCTGGAGAAAACGAACATCCAGTTCCAGAACGACGAGCACGTGATGCGCGTAATCGACCGGATCGTGGCCCCGCTGGGACGCCGCATCGATGAGGCCTCGCCCTATGTGGACGCCCGCCTCCCCGACGGCTCCCGCGTGAACGCCATCATCCCGCCCCTGGCCCTCAACGGCCCCGTTGTTACAATCCGCAAGTTCTCCAAAGACCCGCTGACCGTGGACGACCTGATCCGCTTCGGCTCCTTTACGCCTGAAATGGCTACCTTTCTCAAGGCGTGCGTGGAGGCCCGGCTCAATATCATCGTATCGGGCGGTACCGGCTCCGGCAAGACGACCACCTTGAACGTGCTGTCTTCCTGGATACCGGCGGACGAGCGCATTGTTACAGTCGAGAACGCTGCCGAGCTTCAGCTTCGCCAGGACCACGTGGTTACACTCGAGTCGCGCCCGGCCAACATTGAAGGCAAGGGCGAGGTCTCGATCCGCGACTTGGTTATCAACTGCCTCCGAATGCGCCCCGACCGTATCGTGGTCGGTGAGTGCCGAGGCGGCGAGGCGCTGGACATGCTCCAGGCCATGAACACGGGCCATGACGGCTCGCTGACCACTCTGCACGCCAACTCGCCCCGCGACGCCCTGGGCCGCCTTGAGACGATGTGTCTCATGGCCGGCATGGAACTCCCGGTACGCGCCATACGCGAGCAGATAGCTTCCGCGGTGGACCTGTTCGTCCAGCAGGAGCGCATGAAGGACGGCACCCGCAAGATCACCAGCGTCACCGAAGTGCAAGGCATGGAAGGCGACGTGGTCGTCATGCAGGAAATCTTCCTGTTCGAGCAGACGGGCCTGGAGGCAGGCAAGATAGTGGGCCGCATGAAGCCCACCGGTATCAGACCCAAGTTCATCGAGAAGTTCGAGGCCGCGAACATTTACCTGCCGCCGAACATCTTCGGCTTCAACGAAAGGTTCTTCTAAGGTACCGAGTAGCGAGCACCGAGTTCCGAGTAAGACTAAAACCACTCGGAACTCGATACTCAGAACTCGGAACTCGTAGGGATAAGGAGTAAAGAAGAGTGGACCCATTAATAGCTGCAGCGATAGGCGCGATTGTGGTTATGGCTTTGTTCTTCGGACTGGCTCGGCTGTCTGCCGGCTCGTCCGACGTAAAGGGCCGCCTCTCCCGCTTCGTTGGCGGCGAGAAGGCTGAAGAGAAGAAGCAGGAGAAGAAAGCCTTCAGCCTGGGCATTGGCGACAGCATCATGGCAGCCAAGGTCGAGAAAAGCGTAGGTAAGGGCGGCTATGGTAAGAACATCCAGAGGAAGCTCGCTCAGGCCGACCTGAAGCTCACGCTGCTGGAGTTCATGCTCGCCAAGGTCGCACTTCTCGTCCTAGGGCTGGCAGTGGGCGCTTACCTCGGACGCGGC
>JAXDKH010000319.1:0-9785 GCA_034667185.1 Chloroflexia bacterium
TGTGGTGGCGACATCACAGCGAACCAGGGTGGCACCACGGGCTAAGGCTCGTCCTCGAGTTGAGGACGGGCGTTTTTGTTTAACCACGAAGTTGGGCATGGGGTCAATGGCGACCGCTCCAGGTTCGGTTATTCGTAAGCAACGCAAACCAGCATACGGAGGGTTGCATATATGTTCAAGATACTGGTTACGGAGCCGCTGCACCAGGCAGGCATAGATTTCTTACGCGAAGACTTTGAAGTGGAAGTCAAGCTGGGGCTGTCCCCCGCTAACCTTCTGCGCGAAATAGGCGAATACGAAGCCATAATCACACGTTCCGGCACGGCAGTTACCGCAGAGATGTTGGAGATAGGGTGCCGAGGCAACCTCAAGGTGGTGGGGCGCGCGGGCATAGGAGTGGACAACATCGACATAGAGGCCGCTACCCGGTGTGGCGTGGCCGTGGTGAACGCACCCAACGGCAACGTGCGGGCCGCCGCCGAGCACACGCTGGCCCTCCTGTTCGCACTCGCCCGCAGCATCCCGCAGGCACACGACCTCCTACACGAAGGCGTCTGGGGCAAGAACCACTTCATGGGCTGCGAGATCGCGGGCAAGACGCTTGGCATCATTGGCCTCGGCAAGGTCGGCTCGCACGTGGCTAAAATGGCCCAAGCACTTGAGATGGACGTTATCACTTACGACCCGTTCATCGACCCACGACCCGGTATTCCCCTCGTGACCTTGAACGATCTCTTGCGCCAGGCCGACTTCGTCACCCTGCACGTGCCACTCACGCCCATCACGCGCCACATGATAGGTGCCCGCGAGCTTGCCCTGATGAAGCGCGACGCCTACCTCATCAACTGCGCTCGCGGCAAGGTCGTGGACGAGTCGGCGCTGTACGAGGCGTGCAAGACGGGCGCTGTAGCCGGGGCCGCCCTCGACGTGTTCGAGAAAGAGCCTCCCGTCGGCAGCAAGCTGTTCGACCTGAAGAACGTCATCCTCACCCCGCACCTGGGCGGCACCACCCATGAAGCCATGCGTCACTCGGCGCTCGAAGTGGCGGCACAAGTGAAGGCGCTGCTCCATGCCGAGTACCCCAACCACATCATCAACCCCGAAGTGCTCTCGCCTGGGCCTATGGACCTATCGGCCCTGCTCAACCAGTGGCGGCGCTTCGACCGCGTGGTGTTCGACTGCGACAGCACCCTCTCGGAGATCGAGGGCATCAACGAGCTGGCCGCGATGGTGGGCGTGCCCTTCGAGGTGGCCGAGATGACCCGGCAGGCCATGGGCGGCGAAGTGCCTTTCGAGGAGGTGTTCGCCCGCCGCCTTGACATAATTAAACCTCACCGCAAGCACCTTGCCGCCGTGGGCGACCTCTACACCTCGACCCTGGTGGAGGACGCCTCGCTGGTTGCAGCCGCACTCGCTCACCTGGGCATCGAGTTGCGGTTGGTGTCGGGCGGCTACCGCGACGCTCTGCTGCCCCTGGCGGATGAGCTAGGCGTGCCCCACGAGCAAGTACACGCCAACGACCTCCACTTCGACGGCAACGGGCAGTACACCGGCTTCGATACCGAGAACCCGCTGGCCCGTTCCGGTGGCAAAAGCGAGGTGTTGCGCACCCTGCCTCATGATGCGACCACCCTGTTCATAGGTGACGGCGCTTCGGATGTCGAGGTGATGCCATACGTCGATATGTTTGTGGGTTACGGCGGGGTAGAGCGCCGCAAGCCCGTGCGCGACATCTCGCCTATCTACCTGCACAGCAACAGCCTCACACCCCTATTGGTCATGGCCGCCGGGATGGAGGGTTGCGTGCAACTGCTGAACGAGGCCCGCTTCCGCCCGCTGGTCATCAAGGGCTTCTCGAAGCTGATGCGCGAGGGTGCCGCCGACTACCGTCCTGAATTCCGCCCTTTCTTCGAACGGGTGCGCAAGTTCTGCATGGAGGGGATATGCAACTGAGGATACCCGGCCCCACGCCTCTGCCCGACGAGGTCATAGACGCGATGCACCGCGACATGATCAGCCATCGCGGGGATGAGTTCCACGACATGTTCCGCGACGTGACGGTAATGCTCCAGCGGGCGTTCCAGACCCATGCCGACGTGCTAATCTTCCCCGGCGCGGGCACAGGCGGCCTCGAAGCCTCCATCGCTAACCTCTTCTCTCCCGGTGACACGGTAATCTCCCTCTCGGTTGGCTCCTTCGGCGACCGCTACGCTGAGATAGCCGAACGGTTCGGCCTAAACGTGGTGCGAGTATCGTCACCTTGGGGCGAAACCATTGATCCAGACGCCCTACGAAACGCTTTGGACGCCACTCCCGGCGCTAAGGCCGTACTGGTCACCCACAACGAGACCTCCACCGGCGTCCAGAACGACATCGAAGCCCTAAGCCGCATAGTTCGGCAGGCTGCGAACGCACACGGCAACTCGCCCCTGCTGCTGGTGGACTGCATCTCCTCGCTCGGTGCCGTGAACATCCCGGTAGAAAAGTGGGACATTGACGTAGCTATCACCGCCTCGCAGAAGGCCTGGATGGCCCCTCCTGGCCTCACTATGCTATCGGTGAGCGAGCGCGCCTGGGAAGCCCACAAGCAAGCCAAACTCCCCCGCTTCTATTGGGATTTCGCCGAAGCCAAGAAGTACCTGGCGAAGTGGGAGACCCCCTATACGCCTGCTGTGTCGCTGCTTTACGCCCTGCGCGCCTCCCTTACCCTCATCATGCAGGAAGGCTTGCCCAACGTGTTCGCTCGTCACGAACGCCTGCGCGACATGGTCCGCGCCTCGGCCCGCCGCATGGGACTGGACCTCCTGGCCCCCGACGAGATAGCCTCCCGCACCGTCACGGCCCTCCACGTGCCCGAGGGGCGCACGGCGACAGAGATGATGGCTGCCATGCGCGAACGTGGGGTGATTGTTGCGGGCGGGCAGGACGCCTACAAGGAGAAGCTAGTCCGCATCGGCCATATGGGGTTCGTAAACAGCCACGATATCGACCAGGTTATGTCCGCGCTGGAGGACGTCGTGGGGTCGCTGAGCCTGACTTAGCCTGCGGTTGGCACGTCCCCGTGAGCAACTGTATAATTGAGAGGCCCCACGTAGGACACTGCGAGTCACGATAGACCGCGGGTTATAGTCCGCTACAACGCCGTAAGTCGTAATATTGGGCACGGAGATATCGTGGCTAAGTCGTTCCTCCCGCTACACAGGGCCCATCTCGCCCAACCGGCTAATGGTTTGTTCACATCGGCTGCGAAACTCTCCCTCCGCAAGCTCAAGAGAAGCCTCGTCACCGCACTTCCACGGAGTGCGGTCATGTCCGTGGCGCAACCGGCGGCCCTGTTCTGGACCCTCGCGACCCCTGGTGGACGCCACACAGCCTCGTATATGCAGTCCGCCTACACGCTGGGTAGGTTGTCGGGTGTTCGCACGGCGACACGCTGGAAAGCCTACAAGTTCCGGGAGGCGGTAATTGCCGTCCGGCTGGAAGAGGAAAAGGAACGTATTGCCGACTGGCCTGTGGTCCATCACAACAGCGGCCCTTATCTAGAGCTGGCTCGACAGGGCAAGCCCTTCATTCTCGTGACGGGGCACTTTGCGCCTCTGGCTGGTTATGGCTCGCTCAATACTTTTCCTGTGGCTTCGGTCACCATTGCACATGGCATCCCCGGCGAGCTTAGCCTGGTCCAGCAGCGGATAGTCGACTACCCCACAAGCACTGGGGCCAACGTCCGCTTCGTCCTGGTTGGTGAGGCAGGTCTGCCAGCAATAGTTGCACGCCAGCTTACAACCCCCGGCACCATGATCGTGCTGACCATAGATGTACGCAACAACCATAAACCGCACTGGCGTCCCTTCGCGGGCTATGCCAGCTATCCCTGCCACCCTTATGCAGCACGTTTGGCCCGGCTCGCCCAATGCCCCGTGGTTTTCAACAACGTCACCTGGGACAAATCCGGCCGCGTGCGCGTCGAATGGAGCAACCTTTTCGACCCACCGGCGCGGCACGACCAGGCTGCCGAGACAGCCCTCACGGACGCCCTATTCGATGAGCTAGAGGCAGCCATCGGCAGGCACCCGACACAGTACGCCTGGACCACTGGCTTCGACCGCTACTGGGACAGCCAAGCTGGCCGCTGGCGCAACCACGGCTCTGCTTAAGGTTTGCCGGGCGGTGCTGGCTCGGAGGTCCAAGTAACACGTAAGCAGGCTCCTGGGGTTTCGCATCTTCAGAGCCGCTTTGTTGCTTGCTGCACCCTTTCGAGTTACGAGTTACGCGTTACTCATCTATCATCCGAGTAAGCCATTCGCCCAGGTCGTCCAGGCTCTCCTCGCTGATGGAGTGACCTATGGGGTACTCCTGGTAGGTCACTTCGGCCCCTATGCCGCTGAGGTATTCGTTGGCGTGGCGTCCGAAGCGCACGGGGATGACCTCATCGTACAGGCCGTGGGCCACGAAGAACGGTTTGCCGTGCGCCTGTTCCACCTTGAAGTCCAGCCCAGAATCCACCGGCACGTAGCCGCTGTGCATCACCACACCCCTCACCCGCTCAGGCATGGTCAACGCCAGCGCCGCCGACATCACCGCGCCCTGGCTGAAGCCCATTACGAACAGTGCGTCTGGGTCGATCTTGTAGGCAGGCACCGCGGCCTCTACAAACTGCTGCAATTCCTCCAGGCTGGCGCGCAACGTTTCGTCCTCTGGGCTGCCCACCTGCGCCATACCATACCAGGCGTAGCCATAGCCAAGCCGGAACGGGGCTCGCGCGCTTATCACCGTCAGTCGGGGGTCGAGTGCCGTTTCCAGGCCCATCAGGTCCGCCTCATCCGCCCCTCGCCCGTGCAAAAGCAGCAACCCAGGGCTGCCCCGGTTGCCTCGGTCGCCGCTCCCCTCCCGTGACACCCTCACCAGGTGCGTCAAGTTCAAATTCGTGCCGGCTTCCATATCCACCTCTCCTGCTCTTATGATCTCGGAAACCTCTGCCTATCGCCTCATTTTACTCCGTCCGTCTATGTCGCACGGGCACTATGTATCGTGCCCCTACACCCGACTTTATCATCATCTTGGCGCGTCCTTCGCGTCTTGGCGTCTTGACGTTTTCGTCTCTCACTGCTCTGCGTGTTAGAATGGGTCGACACCACGCCCAGAGCAGGAGCAGCCCCCATGAGCACTGTCAGACTCCCCGGCCTCATCGACCCCCACGTCCACCTGCGCGACCCCGGCGCTACCCACAAGGAGGACTTCACCACCGGCACCCAAGCCGCGCTCGCTGGCGGCTTTACGATGCTCCTTGACATGCCCAACAACTACGGCAGTCCCGTTGTCTCCCCCGACGCCCTCTCCGGCAAGATTGCTGCCACCCGTGACCGCCTCTTCTGCGACGTTGGCCTCTTCTACGGTGCCAGCCCCACCAATCTCGACACCTACGCCGAAGTTGCCCCCCACGTTACGGGCCTGAAGCTCTATCTCAACCATACCACCGGCGACCTCAAGATAGAGGGGGCCGATACTATACGCTCCATCATGCTGGCGTGGCCCCGAGGAAAACCCCTCTGCGTCCACGCCGAGGGCAGCACCCTGGCTATGGTACTGGACCTGCTGCCATCGGTGGGGCGGCGCGTGCACGTATGCCATGTCAGCCTGGCCGAAGAGATCGTCTTAATCCGCGAGGCCAGGGAGCGCGGCCTGCCGGTCACCTGCGAAGTCGCGCCGCACCACCTCTACCTGACGCAGGACGACGTGCCCCGACTCGGTGGTTTCGGCATCATGAAGCCCCCTCTTGGTGCCGCCTCCGATGTGGACGCCCTCTGGCGCAACCTGGACGTTGTAGACATAATAGCCACCGACCACGCGCCGCATACTATAGAGGAGAAGGAGAGCGATAACCCTCCCTTCGGCGTGCCCGGCCTGGAGACTTCCCTAGCGCTGATGCTCACCGCCGTACATGCAGGACGCGTCACGCTCGACAGGCTCGTGGAAATGATGTACCACGCCCCAAAGCGCATCTTTAACCTGCCCGAACAACCCGACACCTATATTGAGGTTGATACCACCCGGCACTGGCGACTCTCCTCCGAAAACCTGTACACCAAGTGCGGTTGGACTCCCTTCGATGGTATGCCCGTCGTGGGTGCCGTGGATGGGGTATGGCTGCGCGGGCAGCAAGTGGTACAAAGCGGGCGCATTATTACTGCCGCTCGAATGGGCCGTTATACCCGCCCTGTGGCATAGACCTTGCACTCTCTCATGCTTGAAGAGCTTATACAAGAGAGTAACCGGTTTTTACTAGAAGGAGCGTAATCATGCCCCGACGAGCCAGGAATAACGACGAAGCCACCGTGGACGAGACGTCGCAAAAGAAGAGCGCTCGCACCACCAACAATGGAAACGGCACGTCTCAACGGGCTGAGATCAACGAGGAAGTGGCCGATCTGATGTTCGGCGCCGCACCAGGCTACGAGCCGCCCGCGGAGCCTGCCGCCACCGCTATCGCCATGCAGGAAAGCCCTGAAGGCGAGAAGCTATACCGCGACCTCAAGCAGATGGAGATCGAGTCGATAGAGGCACCCGACGCGGAGGACTCGTTGCTGGATGCCGCTGTCGCCACCGACGCCATTGAGACTCTGCCGATAGAGGTCCACGAGGTCGACTCCCCTAACTCCGTTCGCCTGGAGCGCGACGACTACGGCGAAGTGTCCCCGCGGGTGAGGGTGCCCCTGCGCCCCGGTCGCACCGCCCTCGATATCGATGAAGAAGACGAGGTTGACGCCTCCGGCGACGTGGAGTCTGACCTGGACCACCTCGCCAAGGCCGATCCCACCTTCGTCACCGACCCCGTGCGCCTCTACCTACGCGAGATCAGCCACGCTCCCCTCCTCAAGGGCGAGCAGGAGCTTGATCTTGCCCAGCGCATCGCGGACGGCGACGTGGAGGCCACCCAGAAGTTCGTGCTCGCCAACCTGCGCCTCGTGGTGAGCGTCGCCAAGAAGTACGTGGGCCGCGGTCTCACCCTGCTGGACCTAATCCAGGAGGGCAACATGGGTCTGCTGCGCGCCGTGCACAAGTTCGACCCTTCACGCGGCTACAAGTTCTCGACGTATGCCACGTGGTGGATACGCCAGGCTATCCTGCGCGCTATCTCCGAGCAGGCCCGCACGATCAGGCTGCCCGCCCACATAGGTGAGGCGATGGGCAAGATCTCGCAGGTGAGCCAGGAGCTATCGCAGAGACTGGGCCGCCCCGCCCGCGCCGAGGAAATCGGTAAGGCCCTGGGCATGACCGGCGAGCGCATCCGCGAAATCCTGCGCGCCGCCGAGACTCCCATCTCCCTCGAAGCCCCGGTGGGCGACGAGAGCGACGAGAACCAGCTACACAACTTTATCAGCGACAACGAGTCGGCCACCCCCGAAGAGGAAGCCAGCCACGAACTGCTCAAGGACCAGCTTGAGACGACGCTGGAGAAGGTGCTGACCCCACGCGAGAAGATAGTGCTGCAAATGCGCTTCGGCCTGGGCGACGGCCACCAGTACCCGCTCGAAAAAGTGGGCGAGATGCTGGGCGTTACCCGCGAGCGCGTCCGCCAGATCGAGGCCGAGGCCCTGCGCAAGCTGCGCGAACCCTCCCTCACCGAGCGCTTCCGCGACTACCTCTAGCCACAACCACGGCAACCCATAGCAACAGGCCGCGTTAGATTACGCGGCCTGTCTTGTTCTCCCACATTTGAGGACCCGTGAAGAGGGGAAGCCTTCCTGGCGACTTCCCCTCCGATTACGGTTACTGCACCTCAGTCAGACCCGGCTTGTTCTCACCGGCACTATCCTGGGCTTTGCCTCCATTGCTCGTACCTTGGCCCACATTACCCGCTGTGCCCCCCGCGAAAATATGCACCAGTGATTTTATGAGGCCGTGCACACCATGAGGCACAGCATCTTTAGCGGCCTTGGCGTGAGCCGCCTCTAATGATAGCGCCCTGTCATCAATCAGCCTGGCTATCTTGGTCCAGTAGGCGATGCTGGCGGCTGAGGGAAGTAGTTGCTTCTTTACGTAGAATTCGCCTGCATTCCGTTCCTGCATCCTGCGGCTGAGTTCCTCCGCGCTGGCGTCCTTGAGCAAGCCTAGTGAACCGACCTCTGCCACCTCCAGGAGATTCGCCATTGGTGCCTCGATGTCCAGCGCAACCATCATCTCTGAAAGCGAGATCCATTTCTGCAAGCTTGCCTGGCTAACCCCCACCTTGTCCGCGAGCTCCTTGCGGGCCGCCTCGGTGATCGTATGCCGGAGCAATTGGATCGGGCTATTTATACCTTCTTCCTTCAAGAGGGTGGCATAATAGCGTCCGATGTCAGCAACCACCGAGAGTGGCATACCATTGTCCACTCGTCCGGCATACTTGCCGATAATAGTAAGGAAGCGTTCGAAGGTGTCCTTGTCGGTCCGCACGCCTTTGAGGCTGGGGTCTTGTATCGCCCAGTCGAGATCCGACTTCCGCGCTTCTATTTCAAATGATGCTTCCAGGTTTCTCAGGGCAGCTTCCAACTCCTCCCTCCCGTCATCCCTCTGGACGCTTGTATCCACCTTGCCATTGTTACTGGTTGCCCCAACTGTTTTAGCTGTCCCAGGTGTTGCGCTTGCCGCGCTGTTCCGCCGCTTCGCCTCGCCCACTTGTGAGTAATAACAGGCGAGATTGTACAGCGTAATAGGTTCGTACCCCTTACCGTGGCCCTCGACCTGGTCCCTATAAAGTTTTTCGGCTTCTTCAAATCTGTCACTTAGCACCAAAATTACAGCCTTAGCCAGCAAGCACCCCTCTCTAAAGTCTACCAGGGCCTTCTCCAGCCTACCCATGTCAACCATTTGATGGTACTCTTCAAACCTTTCTCGTTCGCTGTTCCATATAGCATCGCGGCGGGCCTTCGGCGTGGTGTTCTGCTGAAGGAAGGCCAAAGTGCGTTGAAGAGTATCCACCAACTCGGAAACATACTCAAGGGCCTTCGTCTGGCAGGTAGGATCATCTTCTCCCTTGTAAGAGTGCACGGCAGCCAATTGGTACATGGTGTTGTACCAGGCCATCTCAAGCACAATTCCACCCGCAATCTCTTGTGAGTGAAAACCCGCTTCCCTTTCAGAGGATTCCCTTGCGCGGCAAAGTAAGTCAATAGCAATATCGTAGTTATGCCATGCGATTTCGATAGCACCCAGGTTGAACAACGCTCCACGGTTCTTGTCGTCCTTGTCCAACGCTCTGTAATATAGCTGCCGGGCACCCTCAGCGTCATCGCTAAGCGCTGCCCGGACGCCCATTCTGAATAGCGCGTAGCTCTCCCAGCTGTCAGTGCCCAGTCGTGTGTATGTAGCCCCTTGTGTCCCCCTGCCTGCACTTGCCTTTTGACGTTTCTTCAGATAGTCCGGCGGCCAGGTATTGTTGATTCTAAACTGCGCCCAGATAGCTGCCATCTCTGCCAGCCGTGAATACGCCATGGCGTCTCCTTTCTCGTCGGAGGACTGACTCCCGGCCTGGGCAGTTGCGCCGGCGGTATCGAAGTCTTTCTGCCATATCGTGATGGTATCAAAGACTTTGCCGCTTGAGCTTTCGACCAGTGACGCGGTGATCCCGGCACCCCTCGAAGCCGGCTCCGGGGCGTGTACCATGCCCGTCAGCTTAACCACTTTGCTGGGCAGCAGCCAGTCCAGCACTGTCGATAGTATGGCGAATTTGTTAGGCAGTACGGAACTTAAATCCAGCGATATACTTGCCGGCTGTACCGACCCATCCACCAGGTCACGACGCACTA
>JAXDKH010000320.1:0-4518 GCA_034667185.1 Chloroflexia bacterium
AAAACATCGCACCCAGGCATACGAAGGTGGAGCGCCGTCAGGTTGGCGTCTACGCTCATAGCCCTTTGTCTGCCCATCTTCGCCGCTACCTTCTTCTCAAGTGGCTTTTTAAATCTAGGCTCAGGCACTGCCCATGTGTTTGACGCCCCAGCCGCCCACGCGGCAGCACCCAACGCTCCGCAGGTGGTTGATATATCGATTACCGACGGCAGCTTTCAACCCGACAGTATAACTGTGGACCCCGGCACGACCGTGCGCTGGACGAACAACGGCAACAACAGGCACCGGGTACGCGACGCGGGCCACGCCCTTTTCGACAGCAACGACCTTGAACACGGCCAGTCTTTTTCCTATACCTTCAACACAGCCAATACCTATCCTTACGAGGACGCAAGGGATGGCTTCACGGGCACAGTCACTGTGGGTGGCTCAAGCAACAGCAATGAAGCCCAGGTCTTCATGCAGCGGCACGACGTGTTCAGCCCCGACGTGGTCACAATCACCACGGGCATGAGCGTCAAGTGGACCAACCTGGACGGCGAGTTCCACAGCACCTCCAGCATGGATGCCTCGCCCAACGACGCTTGGCAGAGCCCTCCCCTCAGCGCCAACCAGACGTATTCGAAGACTTTCCTGAACCCCGGTACCTACAACTACAAGTGCACCTTCCACCCCAACGAGATGTTCGGCAAGGTCATTGTAACGGGGGTCGCCATCTCCCCCACTCCCGGCGGGCCGACGAGCACCCCTGCCAGCGGCACCTCCAACGTGAACGTCCAGGGCTACCAGTACACCCCGAAGGACCACATCATTTCGCTGGGCTCTACAGTGCACTGGACGAACCTCGATCCCGATAACCACAGCATCACCAGCGACGTGGCGGGCCAGTTCGACAGCGGCGGCCTGGGCCAGAACGGCACCTTCGACAAGACCTTCACGACCGCAGGCAGGTTTACCTATCACTGCCAATACCACTCCGGCATGTCGGGCAGCATCACCGTGCTCAACGGCGATGGCACCGCGCCCACCGCCGCCCCCAGCAACACGCCCACCATGACCAGCACCCCACAGCCTACGAACACGCCAGGCGGTGGTCCCGTGTCCGATGTCTCGGTGGTGGATTACAGTTTCAACCCCGGTACTATCAACGTGCAACAGGGTACGACCGTACGCTGGACCAACAACGGCCAGTCGGCGCACACCGTTAGCAGTTTGACCGCAGGCCAATTCGATAGCGGGAACCTGAACAGCGGCCAGTGGTGGCAGTTCACCTTCAACACGCCGGGTACTTATAACTACAAGTGCTCTTACCACAGCACCATGCAGGGCACCATCAACGTGCTTGCCGCGGGGGCTTCTTCTCCCACTCCGGTACCCAGCAACACGCCTACTAAGACGAGCACGCCCCAGCCTACCAGCACGCCCGGCGGCGCTCAGGTGGCCGACATGGCGGTGGTTGATTACAACTACAGCCCCACCACGCTGAACGTGCAACAGGGCACCATCGTGCGCTGGACCAACAACGGGCAGGCTCCCCACACAATTACGAGCGATGTCGCGGGGCAGTTTGATAGCGGCCAGATGGCGAGTGGCTCCTCGTGGCAGTTCGCCTTCAACACGCCGGGTACGTACTCGTTCCACTGCAACTTCCACAGCAACATGAAGGGCACCATCAACGTGCTCGCTCCCGGCAGCACGCCCATACCGCAGCCCAGCAACACACCCAGGCCCACCTCCACTCCGATCAGCCAGCCTTCTCCCGGCACGGCGAGCGTGGCGATACAGAACTACGCCTACTCCCCGATGACCACCACTGTGAACCTCGGTGATAAGGTGGTTTGGACCAACCATGATAACGACAGGCACAGCGTCACCAGCCTGGGCGAGCACGCAGGCCTGTTCAACAGCGGCGAGTTCAGCGCGAACGGCACCTTCGAGCGCGTGTTCGATACGCCCGGCACGTACAAGTACTATTGCACGGTGCACGGCGAATTCATGACGGGCTACATCGTGGTGCAGAACTCCGGCGGCAGGTTCACCGATGTGGCCCCCAGCAACACCTTCTACCCTTACATCGTCTGCCTGGCGGACCGGTCGGTGATCAGTGGCTACCCGGACGGCACCTTCCGCGCTTCCAGCCCCGTGACGCGTGGCCAGCTAGCCAAGATCATCGCCAACTCGGCGGGCTTCGGTGATGCGCCAGCGGGCCAGACCTTCGCGGACGTGGCACCCGGCGACCCCTTCTACCTGTACGTTGAGCGCATCGCCTCGCGCGGCATCATCGGCGGCTACGTGTGCGGCGGTGCGGGCGAGCCGTGCGGCACGGGCAACAAGCCTTACTTCCGCCCCGGCGACAACGCCTCGCGCGGCCAGATAGCCAAGATAGTGGCTGGCGCGGCGAACTTGACAAGCATGCCCACCAGCCAGACGTTCACCGACGTACCCACCACCCACACCTTCTACAAGTTCGTTGAGCAACTGGTAGCCAATAGCTCGATGAGTGGCTATCCCTGCGGTGGTGCCGGGGAACAGTGCGACGGCCAGCGCCGCCCGTACTTCCGCCCCCACGTAAACACCACCCGCGGCCAGCTAGCCAAGATCGTCTCGACTAGCTTCTACCCGGAGTGTGGGTTCTGAAACGTGAAACGTGGATGCGGCAGGGGTAATCTAGTACATTAGAACAAGCAGAGGCGGCTCATGTTAGTTGAGCCGCCTCTGTTCAAATCTGCTAGCAGTGGCTCATCGCCAACCTATGTTCCGCATGTGTACGTAAGCAGTACGCAGGGTACGGAGCATAGCGGACAGCGGAACTATCCCGGGTTTAAACCCTGCCCGCTAACACGCTTGGGCGTTCCGGCGGTTCCGGCGACCTGCTGCCGGTTGGCAACGAGCATAGCGGCGATGCCTATGCCGGTCAGGGCAGCGGCCAGCGGAAAGACGGCGAACAGGCTTATTTGCGTTACAAAGCTGCCAAGCGCCGGGCCGATAGCCGCGCCGGACACCACCGGCAGGTAGGAGAAGATCATCACCCGGCCCCGCGCTTCCGGGGTGGTGGAGTCGGCCAGCACGTTGAACGAGAGGGTGAAGGTGCCGGCAACAGCCCCGTTTACGAGGGCCCAGGCGATGCCAAAGGATAGAATATCGCCTGTGAGTGCAGGAAGCGGCCAGAGGAGGACGCTGACGCACGCGCTCGACATGAGCACGCGCCAGTGGCCCCAGCGATCGGCAAGCGCACCGAGCAGCGGACCAAATAGCGCGGTGGTCAGGCCGCCGCATGCGATGACTAGACCAGTGGCAGTGCCTACGTCCGCACCATTGTATAGCCGTGTGACAACCAGCGGCACGTAGGTGTTGGCGAGCATCCAGCCGGAGAATAGCAGGAACAGCGCGGGGAAGAGCAAGCGCAGTCGTCGCGAAGCCCAGATGAGCCCCACCGAGCCTAGGGCCATACGCACGAGGGATCCCTGCCCGGTCCCCTTGAATTCATCATGGTAGCCGAAGGTCAGGGCGAGAACTACGCCCAACATCAGGACGGAGTCGATAGCGAGGAGAGTGGGGAAGCCCCAAAGATCGACCACGCGACCACCGAGCAGCAGGCCCAGGAAAGCGCCCACAGGCGTTGCGCTGTTCAGAATGGAGAAGGCCAGGCCCGTCCGGCCGGGTGGGACGCGCTCCGAAAGCGTAGTGAGCATCAGGCCAGTGATGCCCATTGAGAGACTCATGACGGCGCGCGCCAGCAGGAAAAGCCAGACATTGGCGGCCAGTAAAGCGATAATACCGGCGACCAGGTGCATCACAAACGCGCGCACGAGCACCGGCTGGCGGGCGTAGCGGTCGGCCAGCGCGCCCCAGAACGGCAGGAAGGGCAGCCCGACAAGGCTGGATATCGAAACGATCGCGCCGGTCCAGCCGGCCACGTCCTGCGGTGCTATGCCGAGCCGGGGCAAATAGAGCGGGGTGAACGCCCCCATGTGGCCCAAGAACATGGCCTCGATCAAGCAGGCGACCGTGTAGAGCGTCAGCAGGTAACGCCAGGAAGAGCCGGTCCGCAACGAGGCCGCGCGGCCGCTCACATCGCTCGGATGTGGTTTGCGTTCGCTCATGCTGTACAGCCTTTATAGCTCAGAGCCTTGACAGCTAATGCAATGATCTAATGGTGGCTGCTCTACAAACCGGGCACCGGGGCTGCTAACTCACTTCTCTGCGACCCGCCAACGCAAAGAATGCAAACATCCCGGCGCATATTACGAGGCCCAGCAGCCAGCTAAAGAACGAACTGACCAAGGCTATGCAACAGGCCAGCGTGCCGAGGATATACTCTGTCTGAATGCCTTTTACGCGGCTCGTGCTAGCATCGTTTACCAGTAAACGACCCCTGCTCCTTGCGTACCACCAAAGCAGGTTGAAAGCGCTGCCCAGCAGAATGTAGGTAGTGATATATATTTGCAGGGCAGTAGTTTGCTCGCTTTTGGCGATATATTCTCCGAGGAGCGAGGTTGAGAAAGGCATTAATATAAC